>DATNED010000129.1:0-7854 GCA_035553115.1 Terriglobales bacterium
GTCTCGTCGGCGGGCAGGCCGTTGACGATCTTCGTCCAGGTCTTGCCGCCGTCGTGGGTGCGCCAGATGAGCGGAACGTTGGTGTCGGCGCTGCTGCCGTTCGCCGAGAACGCGCCGCCGCGGCCGCCGCCCAGGCGCGCGGACACATACGCGGTTTGCGCGTCGAAGTGGCTCGCCTCGATGGTGTTGTAGGTCAGGCCGGCCGGGGCATCGGAGATGTTGCTGACGTTATTCCAATGCAGTCCATCGTCGGTGGTGGTGTAGATCTGGCCATTGCTGCTCGCCGACCAGAACACGCCTTTCTTCGCGGCCGAGATGGAGAAGTCATTGATGGCGGCTGCGGGCGCGCCGCGCCCTCCGCCGGCTGCCGCCCCGCGGCCGGCAGCCGGCGGCTCGGGCTGGCCGCAGGGGATCACGGGCTTGCCCTTTTCGGTGGTGAGGTCGGGGCTGAACGATTTCCAGGTCTGGGCGCCATCATGCGTGACCACGATGCACTGGTAGCCCACGTACATCGCGTGCGGATCGAAGGCCGTGTCAAAGCGTTTCCAGGTGTCGCGACTGGAGCGGTACTTGGCGGCGTCAGCGCCGAAATTGGGGGCGACGTTTTCCCACTGCCCGGTCTTCATATTGATTTTGATCAGGCCGCTGCCGCCCCCGCCGGCGCCGTAGCCAACGCCGTAGAGAATGTCGGGGTTGAGCGGATCGGCCTCGATGGTGCCGAACTCGGAAGAGGGAAGCGGGCTCCAGTCGGTGGTGTTGATCTCCCCGAAGTCGCTGAAGGCGCGCTGCATGACCGCGCCCGTGTCTTGCTGGGCCGCCATCACCCAGTAGGGATAGGCGTTGTTGGTCGAAACGTGATACACCTGCCCGATGGGCTGGTTGTACCACGTGCTCCACGTCTTGCCGTTGTCGAGCGTGACGCTGGCGCCCTGATCGGCGCCGACCAGCACGCGGTGGCCGTTGGTCGGGTCAATCCACATGTCGTGGTAGTCTTCGCCGCCGGGTGCGCCCTTGAAGGGCGCAAACGTGACGCCGCCATCGGTCGAGCGGTAGAGCGCGGTGGCGACGGTATAAACAATGTCGGGGTTCTGCGAATCCACCCAAACCCCGCAGCTGTAGGCGCCTTGGCCGTTGGAGATGCGGGTGTCGTTGCCCGCCATGTGCTTCCAGGTCGCGCCCCCGTCGTCGGAGCGCCATAGGCCCGAGCCGCCCTGGGTGGCATTGCCAACCACGAAAATCCGCTGGCCGTTGGTGTGCATCGCCACCGCGACGCCAATCCGACCGGAAAGCTCGGGCAGGGAGGTGACCTGCGACCAGGTCACGCCCTCGTCGGTGGACTTGTACAGCTTGGCCGGCACCGGCGGCGGTCCGCCGCGGCCGCCGCGCGCCCCGCCGAAGCCTCCGCCCGTGCCTTGCGTGGCCGCGAAGATCAGGCTCGGCATGCCGAAGTCGTATTCCAGATCGCGGGTGCCGTTGACCCCTTCCGGCTTGAGCACGTTCTGCCAGTTCTGTCCGCCGTCGGTGGAGCGGTAGACGCCCCCGCCGGTGTGGGCGGCGTCGCCGGTGGTCGAGGCGAGCACGATGTCCGCGTTCTTGGGGTCCACCACGATCTTGTTGATCTTGGTGGTGTCGGCAAGGCCGATGTGGGTCCAGGTCTTTCCCGCGTCGGTGGATTTGTACATGCCATCGCCGTCGGGGCCGCCGACCGAGTCGCCGCTGCCGGCATAGATCACGTTGGCATCGGAAGGGGCGACTTGAATGGCGCCGAAGCCTTCGACCTCGGTGATCGAGTCCGCGATCGGGTGCCACGTCACGCCCGCGCTGGTGGTCTTCCAGATCCCGCCCTGCGGCGTGCCCGCGTAAAAGACGCCGGGCTGCCCGATCACGCCGGTGACCGAAGCGATGCGGCCGCCGTGGTACGGGCCGATGTTGCGCCACTTCAGGCCCGCGTACATGTCCGGCGCCACCTGCGCCGCCGCGCCGGTCGCCAACGCCAATGCTCCCGCCAGCACCAATCGCACCCGCATTTCGAGAAACCTCCCCAAGTTCTAGATATTGCCGCGAACGCGCCATTATACTGTGCGGCCCGCCGCATGAAACCGAATTCGAGCCTTGGCCGTAAACGGACCGCGCCGTCATTCCTGCTGTTTTTGGGCCTTCCGCGCTCGTTCCGTTTCACTCATGCGCTCCCGTACCCGGCGTTCGTGGCCGGCATCGCTGGGCTGGTAGTAGCTGCGGTTCGCCAAGTTCTCGGGAAGGCAGGGCATGTCCGCCACCTTGGCCTCGAGGTCGTGGGCATACTGATAGCCCTTGCCGTACCCCAACCCCTTCATCAGCCCGGTGGGGGCGTTGCGCAGGTGCAGCGGCACCGGATCGGCGCGCGTGGCGTGGACATCTTCGAGCACCCGGCCATAGGCGGCGTAGAGGGCATTCGATTTCGGCGCCAGCGCGAGATATGCGCACGCCTGGGCCAGCGCCAACGCCCCCTCGGGCAGCCCCATCGAGACAAAGGCCTCGCGCGCGGCCACCGCCTGCTCCAGCGCGCGCGGGTCGGCCAAGCCGACGTCCTCGGATGCGAAGCGCACCATGCGGCGCGCGATATAAAGCGGATCCTCGCCCGCCTCGAGCATCCGCGCCAGCCAATACAGGCTGGCATCCACGTCGCTGTTGCGCAGCGACTTGTGCAGCGCCGAAATAAGATTGAAGTGCTCTTCCCCCGCGCGGTCGTACAGCAGCGCCTTGTGCTGGGCCTCAAGCTCGGCGGCGGTGATGCGGTCGCGGCCCGCGGCCGAGGCCTCGAGCAGGTTCAGCGCCACGCGCGCGTCGCCGTTGGCGAAGGCCGCCATCCGCGCCAGCACGCCGGGCTCGATTTCGAGGGTCGCCTCGCGCGGCTTGCCGGCAAGCACGCCGCGTTCGCGGTCGGCGACGGCGCGCTCGAGCAGGACCAGGATGTCGCGATCGCTGAGCGCCTCGAGCACGAACACGCGCGCCCGCGAGAGCAGCGCGGAGTTGACCTCGAAGCTGGGGTTCTCGGTGGTGGCACCGATCAGGGTGATCGCACCGCTTTCGACGTAGGGCAGAAAGGCATCCTGCTGCGCGCGGTTGAAGCGGTGGATTTCGTCCACGAAAAGCATGGTGCGCTGGCCGGCGCGGTGCGCGCGCTCGGCGCTCGCCATCACCTCGCGGATCTCCTTGATGCCGCTGGTGACCGCGCTGAAGGGCACGAAGCGCTGCCGGGTGCGGGCGGCGATCACCCGCGCCAGCGTGGTCTTGCCCACCCCCGGCGGCCCCCAGAACAGGGCCGAGCCGAACGTGTCGCGCTCTATCGCGCGGCGCAGCGGTTTGCCCGGAGCGAGCAGATGCTGCTGGCCGGCGATCTCCTCGAGCGTCCGCGGGCGCATGCGGTCGGCGAGCGGAGCGGCGGGACCGGCTTCGGCACCCGCTTCGGGACGCGGCGCAACCGGCTCGAAAAGCGACATCGAACCCACGATAGCGCATGCGGCTGCCCCCCGCAGGACCGCCCCGCCCCATAGCAGGCTGGTAAACTTTCCGGCATGCGCTTTGCCAAGCTGCCCATCCTTGTTCTTGCCGGGATTCTTGCCGGAGCATTGTGCGCCCAGCCCCTGATGGGCCAGCGCCGCGGCGCGGGGCGCGCTAACACCCCGGCCTGGCCGACCACGGAAGGCGATTTCGTCCTCAACAATTTCCACTTCGCCGACGGCGAGACGCTGCCGCAGTTGAACCTGCACTACACCACTCTCGGCGCGCCGCACAAGAACGCGCAGGGCGTGGTGGACAACGCCGTGCTCATCATCCACGGCACCGGCGGCACCGGCCATCAGTTTCTGAGCCCGATCTTCGCCGGCCCCCTCTACGGCCCGGGCGAGCCGCTCGACATCACCCGCTACTACCTTATTCTTCCCGACGAAATCGGGCACGGGAAGTCGAGCAAGCCCAGCGACGACCTGCACGCCAAGTTCCCGCATTACGGCTATCACGACATGGTGCGCGCCGAGTACGAACTGCTTACTCAGCATTTGGGCGTCAACCACCTGCGCCTGGTGATGGGCACCTCGATGGGCGGCATGCAAAGCTGGATGTGGCCGGAGATGTACCCCGACTTCATGGACGCGGCCATGCCGCTGGCCAGCGAGCCGGCGCAGATCGCCGGGCGCAACCGCTACTTCCGGCGCATGGTGATCGATTCCATCTCGAAGTGCCCAGACTACAACCATGGCGAGTACAAGGCCCCGCCGGTGTGCATGCCGGGAGCTTTCTACGCCCTGGCGGTGATGACCAGCAGCCCCAAGGACATGCAGCGCCAGATGCCCACCAAGGAGCTGGCCGATGCCGGCTTCGACCGCATGATCGCGCGCGACCTGAAGAATTACGACGCCAACGACATGCTGTATCAGTTCGCCGCCTCGGGCGACTACAATCCCGAGCCCGAGTTGGGCAAGATTCAGTGCTATTTGATGGCGGTGAATTCTGCCGACGACCAGGTGAACCCGCCCGACCAGGGCATCATGGAGCCCAACATCGTGAAGGTGAAGCACGGCACCTACATCCTGATCCCCGACGGCCCTGAAACCCACGGCCACGGCACCCACACCTACGCCGCGGTGTGGCGGCAGTACCTGGTGCAACTGCTGCAGGAGAGCGCGCACTAAAAGCGGTTGGCGGCAGTGCCCGAGTTGCCCCCGAAGCGACGCTCCGCCCCGCTTTATCTCAACGCGGCGTGCGGCGCTGTCGTAAGGCTTCGTAGAGCAGGATGGCGCCGGCGACGCCGGCGTTGAGCGAGTCGAGCTCGCGCGCCATCGGGATGGCAACGGTGGCCTCGGCGGCACGCAGCAGCTCGCGCGGAACTCCGGCGGCCTCTTGGCCGAGAACGAGGCAAGTGGGCTGATCGAGCTGGGCGGATTCCGCGGCGGTGTCGGCGCGAGCAGCCGCGGCGACCACCCGCACACCGCGGGCGCGGCACGCCGCCATCAGATCGGCTGCCGGAATCTTGGCGGCGACCGGAAGATGAAACACCGAACCCGCGCTGGCGCGCACGCACTTGGGGTTGAACGGGCTCACGGTGTCCGCCAGCGCGACCACGCCGGTTGCTCCGAAGGCATCGGCGGCACGGATGAGCGTGCCGAGGTTGCCCGGATCCTGCAGCCCCGCCGCCGCCAATACGAGCGCGGGAACATGTTCCGGGCCGAATACCTGATCCAGCGTGGCAGGAGCGTGCTGGGCCAGCGCCGCGACGCCTTGGGGGTGCTCGGCATCCATGGCGGCAACGAACGCGGCATCTTCGGCGACGTAGAGCTCGGCGTGCTTGGAGAACTGCGGCAGCAGCTTCTGCCCGAGCTGCGCCAATCCGGTGCGGCTGAACAGCACTTTCTCCAACCTCACCCCGCTGCGGATCGCCTCGGCCAGCAGCCGCGGCCCCTCGAGCGCCAGCAACGGCGGCGGGCCGGCTTTGAAGGTACGGCGGAACTCGGTCAGCAGCGCGTGGTGGCGGGCGATGGGCGTCAGCTCGATGGCAGCGGTGCGGGGCACGCTCTCAAGTCTACAGAACCGGCAGCGCCCGAGTTGCCCCGCAGGCCGGGGCAAGCCCGCCCTGCGTTGCCACAGCTGGGCGGGAAGATCGCAGGGCCAGGCCCGCGAACCGGGGCCCCCAGCCGACCTGCCGGCTGGGGTGGTCGTAATTCGGAACGGCGGGCCCCTGCCGGGCAGCGACTCTCGGGAAGGGGGACGGGGCGGTTGGCTAGGACGCAGGGAGGGCGCGAACCGCAGCGTGGCTCGATGCCTGTTCGCAGCACGGATGAGGATTCGCGCCCGACCGAGGACAACACCAGACGCCCCGTATCGCCCCGCCCCGCTCCGCGCCGCCTACCAGCTACTCCCGTTAACGCAACGAGCACAGGCAAACGGGTCTCAGGGATGCGGCGTCGGCGCCGCCGCTTGCGCGCGGTAGACTTCGCGCCACGTGTCGCTGGAAAATGCGGCGCCAGCCGCGGCCCCGATCGCGCCGCCGATGAGGGCAATGCCGGCATAGTCGCTCCCCCTGCTGCCGCTGCTGTCGGCGCCGACGAAGATCGCGCCGGCGGCAGCGCCGCCACCCCCGCCCAGGCCCGCATTACGCAGGCGATGGGAGCTGTGGGCCGAGATTCGTACAATGCGGTCGCGCGCGATGGAATGGCTGCCACCTGCCAGGGAAAGCTCCAGGCTGTCGTCGCCAACCTGGGTGAGCTTGCCGCGCAGCGTGGTCAGGTCCGACTGGATGACTTCCAGCTCCTGTCCCGGCGGCAAGGCCCGCACCCTGGCCCAGGCGCTGGGCGAAGGTGGGACTAGCGCGGCGGCAGCGGGCGCCGCCGGCGCAGCCGGCGCGCGGTACAGCTCGATCCAATCCGCGCCCGCAGGCAGCCCGAGGCCAACCAAGGCGCCGAGCAAAGCTCCGGCCGGCGCGAAGATGCCCACGGCCATCGGGCGAGTAACAATGTCCTTGGGCCTGCCAACGGCGAGGCCCACGACCACCCCGCCGCCGGCACCGACGGCCGAGCCCAGCAGGACGTTGTGGCTGAGGTGCGAATGCTGCACGGCGACGCGCACGACGCTGCCGCGCGCTAGCGCGCGCGTCTCGCCGGAAGCGGAAATCGTCAATTGGTCTGTGCTGGCGGATTGAACCGTGCCCCGCACAGTTTCTAGTGAGGTCAGCACAACCTCGACCCGTTGGCCGCGCGCCAGCCCGGTAACATTCGCCCAATTGCCGGATGCCTGCTGAGCGCCAACCCAGATTGGCGCCATCAGCCCCAACGCCAGTAACCCAGCCCAACAAGACCGACGCGGAAGCGGCAAGTGGCCCATAATATGTCTCTTGCCCGGAACCATACCACAAAAGGACCTATTGCGTGAGCATATCGCGGGGGTCGCGCCGCTTTGCCCTGTGGGCAAAATCGGCGCGAAGGGCTGCGAACGCCGCCCCGCGCAGTCACAGCGGGGGCGGCAATTCGGAAGGGGTGGAAGCGCCAGTGGCGCTTTCACGCCCCCGGGAAGCAATGTGGGCGCGGCCCCGGCGAAGTGCAGCGCCGGTTCGGGGCCACGGGCCCCCGAACCGGCGCGAGCAGACCGCCCGCGCTTCCCCAGCGGGGCGGCCGCATAAGCGGGACGCTCGGCGGACCGGCCCGGCGCAGTCACAGCCGTGGCCGGGTACCGGCCCGGCGCAGTCACAGCCGTGGCCGGCTCCCGGCCCGGCGCAGTCACAGCCGTGGCCGGCTCGCCGCGCTGCGGCCCGCGCCAACCAACCGATCCGCGCCGCCCCATCGTCCGCGTTCCGGGCCGAAGGCCCCGGGCCAAACAACCAATGCTCCTGCTCGCCGCCTCTAATTAGAGCGTGAGCACCGTAACTGCAGACCTCAAGCCTGCCGCGGCAGAGTCACCCACCGATCCGCGTTTGGTCATGCTTTGGTCACAATACCGCGCCGCCCGCCACGGCCTCCGCCAGGCCCGCGCCGACGGCCGCCGCTTCCGCGCCGATCTGCGCGAATCCGGCCCCAAGATCGGCCTCTACCTTGCCGAACAGCATTCCCGCCTCGCCCGCGCCGGCCGCAGCGGCCAATTCGATCCCTGGCTCCGCTCCCACCACATCCCCCATTCCACCGCCTACGCCCTCATCCGCCGCTCCAGCGCTAAACCGCTGATTCCTCGCAAGATAAATTGTCCACAAGACAACTCCCAGGGCCTCACCCTCAGCGGCCAAACCCTCACCCTCAAGCTCTCGTTCCGCCAAACCTGGCTCCTGCGCGAGACCCTCCCCCGCCTCATGCACCCCAATACCCCCGCCTTCAATGCCGCCGACGACCTCAT
>DATNED010000130.1:0-3217 GCA_035553115.1 Terriglobales bacterium
CGTCGGACGCCCTTCGGTCAGCGTGCCGGTCTTGTCAAACACCACCATGTCCACCCGGCTCAGCCGCTCGATCGCCTCGGCGTCGCGGAACAACACCCCCGCACCAGCGCCTTTGCCGCTAGCAACCATCACCGCCATCGGAGTTGCGAGTCCCAGCGCGCAGGGACAGGCAATGATCAGCACCGCCACCGCATTCACCAGCGCGTGCCCCCAACGCGGCTCCGGCCCCAGCCACGCCCAAGCTGCGAACGTCACCGCCGCCGCCGCCACCACCGCCGGCACGAAATACGCCGACACCGTGTCCGCCAGCTTCTGGATTGGCGCTCTTGTCCGCTGCGCTTCCGCCACTGCGCGCACGATCCGAGCCAGCACGGTGGCCTCGCCCACCTGCTCCGCCCGCATGACCAACGTTCCCGTTCCGTTGACGGTCGCCCCGGTCACCCGGTCCCCGGCCGCCTTCGCCACAGGCATCGGTTCGCCGGTCAGCATGCTCTCATCCACCCGGCTCGAACCCGCCTCGACCATTCCATCGGTCGGAATTTTCTCTCCCGGCCGCACCCGCAGCTGATCGCCGACCCGCACATCCGCCAGCGAAATCTCGATTTCCGCACCGCCTGGGCCGATCCGGATCGCCTGCGCAGGCTGCAGGTTCAGCATCGCCCGGATGGCCGCACCGGTTTGCCGCCGTGCCCGCAGCTCGAGCACTTGCCCCAGCAGCACCAGCGTCACAATCACCGCCGCCGGCTCGAAGTACACCGCCCCCGTGCCCAGCCCCAGCGCAACCAGGCTGTCCAAGTAGGCAGCGCCCACCCCCAGCGCAATCAGGCTGAACATGTTGAGCCGGCCCCGCAGCGACCGCCATCCCCGCTCCAGCAGGGGCCATCCGCACCACAGCACCACCGGCGTGGCCAGCGCCGCCTGCAGCCACGCCCAGCGCGCGAGCATCCCGAGCGCGATGGTCGGCGCGCTCAGTGCCACCGCAATCCAAAACCGCCGCGTCATATCGCGCAATTCGGTGTCGTCCTCCGGGCCTTCCTTCGGTGCCACCGGTTCCAACGACATGCCGCAGATCGGACAGGTCCCCGGCCCTACCCGGCGTATCTCCGGATGCATCGGGCAGGTGTACTCCGCACCACCGGCCGCCATCAACTCGGTCCGCGCCGAATCTCCATGGCAGCAATGCGCGTTCTCAACGGAGGTGCTGGTAGATGACATTCAAGAGCTCCCCGCTCATTTTTTCCGCCGATTCGCCGCCTTCCGCCATCGCCCGCCGCACGCAATGCGCCAAGTGGTGGCGCATCAGCTCGCGCGCTACGCCACGCAGCGCCTGCTGCACCGCCGCCACTTGCAGGATGACGTCTGGGCAGTACCGGTCCTGCTCGACCATCTTTTGCAGCCCGCGCACCTGCCCCTCGATCCGCTTCAGCCGCCGCAGGTTCGCCGCCTTCTTGAGCTCCGAAGTATTCCCCATACCCCTATATGGTATCACAGTCGCGGCGGCCCGCTCCCGGGCTTCGCCTTCCCCTCGCCCTCCCTCTTCCCCCCACCCGCGCTGTATACTGCTTCCGCCATGTCCCGCCGCCTCCTCCTCGTCTGCCTCTACGCCATCCTTGTTCCGGCCCTTGGCCAGGCTCCGGCACCGCAATATGCCCCCGCCCTTTGGAACGGGATGCACTACCGGCTGATCGGCCCCTTCCGCGGCGGGCGCGTCACTGCCGTCACCGGCGTCCCGTCGCAGCCCAACACCTTCTACTTCGGCTCGACCGGCGGCGGTGTCTGGAAAACCACCGATGCCGGCGCGACTTGGCAAAACGTCTCTGACGGCTACTTCGCCACTGGCTCCATGGGGGCCTTGGCCGTAGCCGACTCCGACCCCAACATCGTCTACGCCGGCACCGGCAGCGCGAAGATTCGCAGCAATGTCTCAATCGGTCGCGGCATCTACCGCTCCGGCGATGCCGGCAAGAGCTGGAACTTCCTTGGCCTCCGCGATGTCGGCCAAATCGCCGCCATCAAGATTGACCCCGCCAACGCCAATATTGTTTACGTCGCCGCCCAGGGCGATCCCTTCGCCGACAGCCCCGAGCGCGGCGTCTATCGCACCACCGACGGCGGCGACACCTGGACCAAGGTGCTCTTTGTCTCGCCCGCCCTGGGCGCCCGCGGCTTGGCCATGGATCCCTCCAACTCCAAGGTCCTCTACGCCTCGATCTGGCACGGCCTGCGCAAGCCCTGGACGATCATCAGCGGCTCGCCCGCCAGCGACGGCGCGGGCCTCTATAAGTCCACTGACGGCGGCGACCACTGGACCAAGCTTTCCGGCGGCCTCCCTGATCAGCTCTTCGGCAGCAGCACTTTGGCCATCTCCAACGCCAATCCGCAGCGCGTCTATGCGTTGATCGAAGCCAAGCCCGGTTCGGGCCTCTGGCGCTCCGAGGATGCCGGTGCCACCTGGAAGCTCATCAACGGCAGCGACGCCATCATTACCCGCCCCTTCTATTACGACACCCTCGGCGTGGATCCCAACAATGCCGATACCGTCTACGTCGGCGACGAGAACTGGTTCAAGAGCACCGACGGCGGCGCGACCTTCGAGACCGAACGCACCCCGCACGGCGACAACCACGACCTATGGATCAACCCGAAGAACTCGCTCGACATGATCCAATCCAACGACGGCGGCGCCAACGTTTCGCTCGATGGCGGCAAGACCTGGTCCAGCCAGCTCAACCAGCCCACCGCGGAGATCTACCAGGTCGCCGTGGATGACCAGTTCCCCTACCGCGTCTACGGTGCCCAGCAGGACGACAATACCGTGATCCTTCCCAGCCGCATGCTGGGCGACGATTATCCTGCCGCCTACTATTTCGGTCCCGGCTGCGAGACCGGTCCCATCATCCCCAGCCAATCCGATCCCGACATCGTTTACGGCGGCTGCAAGGGGCAATTCAGCCGTGAGGACATCCGCACCCACAACGAGCAGCAATACTGGGTCGGCGCCGAGTCCCTATACGGCAACGGCGGCGACACGCTGATTTACCGTTTCCAGCGGGTTTCACCCATGGAGGTCTCCCCCCACGATCCCCATGTCGTTTATTACGGCTCGCAATTCCTTCACCGCTCCCGCGACGGCGGCGTCACCTGGGAAACCATTTCTCCCGACCTCACCGCCCATCCCGCCGGCACACAGGGCCCGAGCGGCGAGCCCATCACGCGC
>DATNED010000131.1:0-5136 GCA_035553115.1 Terriglobales bacterium
CTTTCTGCCGCCCCGCCGCCTCCGCCCACGCCCAAACTCGCCCAGCGTCCGGCCAACCCATCCTCAGCTGGCGCGCCCCCGCCATCCATCGCGCCCGCGCCTGATGCCCTCGCCGTCAACGGCTCGGTGGACAACGGCGCCTCCTCGCAGTTCGGCATCTCGCCCGCGTTCGGCAACGCGCGGCCGCGGGTCGGCGCGCTCTTCAACGGCGCATTCGGGTTGGTCTACGGCACCTCGGCGCTGGACGCGCGCAGCTTCTCGCTCACCGGGCAAGACACGCCCAAGCCGGGCTACAACAACCTCACCGGGCTCTTCCAGTTCGGCGGGCCGCTGCTCATTCCCCACCTCACCCACGCCGGTTCGGCCCCGGTCTTTTTCGTCGGTTACCAGAAGTCCACCCGCCTGAATGCGGTCACCACCTCGGCGCTCGTGCCTACGCTCGCCGAGCGCTCGGGCGACCTCACCGCCCTCGGCGGCCCCGTCCTCAGCCCGGGAGCGATCAGCGCGCAGGCGGCGGCGCTGCTGGCGCTCTATCCCCAGCCCAACGTCGGTGGCGCGCAGTACAACTACCAGGCCTCGCTCGACTCGCTCCAGCATCAGGACCGGGTGCAGGCGCGGATCGCGAAGTCGCTGAGCTTCCGCAATCAATTCTCCTGGAGCATGAGCCTCACCTCGACCCGGGGCAGCAGCGCCAACCTGTTCGGCTTCCTCGACGGCAGCTCGTCGCTCGGCGATGACAACCAGTTGCAATGGCGGCACAGCTTCAGCCAGGGCATCTTTGGCACCTTCAGCTTCGACTTCAGCCGCCTGGCGTCGCGCGCGACGCCGTTTTTCGCCAACCGCGTCAATGTTGCCGGCAGCGCCGGCATTCTGGGCGGCGATACCACGCCGGCAACCTGGGGTCCGCCTTCGCTCGGATTCTCCGACGGCTTCGCCGCGCTCAACGATGGCCTGCCGTTGCACAATCGCAACCAGACCGCCGCGGCGTCGGCCTCGATCTACTGGAACCATCAGGATCACAACATCACCTTCGGCGGCGACCTGCGGCGGCAGGAGTACAACGACTTCGCGCAGCAAAACCCCCGCGGCGGGTTCACCTTCAACGGCGCAGCCACCGGTAACGCGTTCCAGGATTTCCTCCAGGGCCTGCCCGACACCGCCAACCTCGCCTTCGGCAACGCCGACAAGTATTTCCGCGAGAACAACGACGACATTTTTTTTGCCGATGATTGGCGCGCGACCGACAGCCTCTCGCTGAACCTGGGCGGGCGCTGGGAGTACTCCTCGCCCATCGTCGAGCGCTACGGGCGCTTGGTGAACTTGGGCGTGACGCCCGGATTTTCCGCCGCCGCGCCGGTCCTGGGCTCGCCCTCGAACGCGCTGGTCGCGCCCGACCGCAGCGGCATCGAGCCCCGCCTGGGGCTGGCGTGGCGTCCGCTGCCGGCTTCCTCGCTGCTCATCCGCGCCGGGTACGGGCTCTACCGCGATACCTCGGTATACCAGAGCATCGCGCGCGAGATGTCGCAGCAGGCGCCGCTCTCGACCAGCCTGAGCGTGGCGGCCGCGCCCGGCAATCCGCTCACCCTGGCCACCGCCCTGCAGTCGGCGCCGGGTCCGACGCCGGACCTGTTCGGCATTGACCCGAACTTTCGCATCGGCTACGCGCAGACCTGGAATGCTTCGCTGCAGCGCGACCTGCCCGCCGGCATGGTCATGACGCTGAGCTATTTGGGCACCAAAGGCACGCGCGGGACGCAGCGCTTCTATCCGAACACCTACGCTCCAGGGGCGGCGAACCCCTGCCCGGCATGCCCGGTCGGCTTCCTCTATGAGGCCTCGAACGGTAGCTCGACCTATGAATCGGGCAAGGCGCAGTTGCAGCGCCGCTTCCACAACGGGCTGGCGGCCACGGTGACCTATACCTACGCCCACGCGATCGACGACTCCTCCCTCGGCGGCTCGAACTCGAGCGGACAGGTGGTGGCCCAGAACTGGCTCGCGCTCGATGCTGAACGCGCGCGCTCGAGCTTCGACCAGCGCCACAACCTGAGCGTGGTGGCGCAGTATTCGACCGGCAGCGGCATCCGCGGCGGAGCCTTGATGCGGGGCTGGCGCGGTCCGCTGCTCAAGGGTTGGACGCTGACCTCGCAGCTCACCGCCGGCAGCGGCCTGCCGCTGACTCCGACCACGCTCATCACCGTGCCCGGCACCGGCTTCACCGGCGTGCGCCCCGATGCCACCGGCGCAAATCCGAACACCGCTCCGCCCGGGCTGTTCGTCAATCCCGCCGCTTTCGCCGCGCCCGTCGCCGGGCAGTGGGGAACCGTCGGCCGCGACTCGATCCAGGGTCCGAGCCAATTCACTATGAATGCCGCCCTGCAGCGCAGCTTCGACCTGCCCGCGCATATGACCGGCAACTTGCGCATCGATTCCACCAACGTGCTCAATCACGTCGCCTTCACCGCCTACAACACGCTGGTCGGAAGCCCGCAATTCGGCTTGCCCTCGGCCTTCCAGCCCATGCGCTCGCTCCAAACCACGTTCCGGGTGACCTTCTAGCCATGCGCACGATTCTTGCCGTCGCCCTCGCCTTCAGCTTCGCCGTCGCCCAGCAGGCCCCCAAACCCCAAGCGACGCCTCGCCCGCAGTTCACCTTCACCACCCATTCCTGGCTGGTGGTCGAAACCGTCGCGGTCACCGATTCGAGCGGCAAGCCGGTCACTGGCCTCACCGCCAACGACTTCTCCATCACCGAGGACGGCGTGCCGCAGAAGGTCGCCTTCGCCGAGTTCCAGAACGTGGACGACAGCGCCGCGGCCGCCAAGGCCTCCGCCGCTCCGCCGCCGCCGCCCGCGGCTGCCGCCGGCGCGCCCGCGCCCGGGGCGACCGCCATCCAGATCAAGCCGGAGACGCCGGGCAACTCGCAGTACGCCGACCGCCGCCTGATCGCGCTCTATTTCGACATGACCGCCATGCCGGTTTCAGATCAATTGCGCGCGCTCGACTCCGCCCGCCGCTTCGTCGCCACCCAGATGCATCCGGCCGACATGCTGGCGATCATGAGCTACGAGGGCGCGGGGGTGAAAGTCAAGCTCGACTTCACCTCCGACCGCGACGCCATTGACGCGGCCATCGGCAAGATGGTGCTCGGCGTCGGCCTGGGCCTCGATGAGAACGGCAGCGACGCGGCCAGCTCCGATTACGGCAGCGCCTTCGGCCAGGACGACAGCGAGTTCAACATCTTCAACACCAATCGCCAGTTGGCCGCGCTGCAGACCGCGGTCAAGATGCTCGAGCCCTTGAGCGAGAAGAAGTCGCTGGTGTACTTTGCCAGCGGCCTCAACTTGAACGGCGTGGACAACCAGGCGCAGCTCGAGGCCACCACCAATGCGGCCATCCGCGCCAACGTGGCGATGTTTCCGGTGGACGCCCGCGGGCTGGTCGCATCCGCCCCCCTCGGCGACGCCACCCAGGGCTCGCCGGGCGGCGTCTCCATGTACAACGGCGGCGCGGCCAGCGCCATGAACCTCCGCCTGCAGACCTCGCAGGACACCCTCTACGCCCTGGGCTCGGACACCGGCGGCAAGGCGCTCCTCGACGCCAACGACCTCGGCAAGGGCATCGCCGACGCGCGCAACGCCATCACCAGCTACTACATCCTTGGCTACTACACCTCGAACGATGCGCTCGACGGCAAGTACCGCAAGGTCAAGGTCGCCCTCGCCAGCCGCCCCAATGTCAAGCTCGCCTACCGCACGGGCTACTATGCCGGCAAGGCCTTCGCCAAGTTCACCACCGCCGATAAGGAGCGCCAGCTCGAGGACGCGCTCATGCTTGGCGATCCCATCACCGAGCTGACGATTGATCTGGAACTCAATTATTTCCAGCTCAACTCGGCCGAGTACTTCGTCCCGGTCGCCGCCAAAATCCCCGGCCGCGAGCTGGCGTTGGCCAAGAAGGGCGGGGCGCAGCGCTCGCTGATTGACATCATCGGCGAGGTCAAGGACGACTACGGCACCACCATCACCAACCTCCGCGACAAGGTCGAGCTCAAGCTCACCGGCGAGACCGCGGCGCAGTTGGCCAAGGTTCCGATCGAATACACCACCGGCTTCACGCTGCTTCCGGGGAAGTACTCGATCAAGCTGCTCGCCCGCGACGACGAGACCGGGCGCATCGGCACCTACCTCACCCACTTCACCATCCCCAACCTGCAGCGGGTGACGGACCACTTGCCCATCTCGACCGTGGTGCTGAGCGCGCAGCGGGTGCCGCTGGCGGCGGCGCTGTTCAACGCCAAGAAGGATACCTCCAGCGACGCCGCGCAGGCCACCAATCCGCTTGTGACCCAAGGCGCCGAGCTCATGCCCAGCGTCACCCGCGTCTTCCACCAGGCCGCGCCGATTTACGTATACCTGCAGGCCTACGAGCATCCGCCCGCGGCCGGTTCGCCGCTGATTTCCTACATCTCGTTCTTGAAGGGAAACGACCAGGTCTGGACCAAGTCCTGGGAGTCTTCGCCGCAGGATTTGCACTATGCCCCCCAGGGCCGCGCCGGCTCGATCCCGATCAACTTCACCGTGCCCGCCTCGGTCCTCGCCCCCGGCCGCTATACCTGCCAGGTCACCGTCCTCGACCCCGCCACCCAGCACGCCGCCACCTGGCGCGCCGACGTGCAAATCGAGCCCTGAACGGAGGAATTGGCGCTTTTGGCGGCAGCGCCCGAGTTGCCCCGCAGGTCGGGGCAAGCCCGCCCTGCGTTGCCACAGCTGGGCGGGAAGATCGCAGGGCCAGGCCCGCGAACCGTGGCCCCCAGCCGACCTGTCGGCTGGGGTGGTCGTAATTCGGAACCGCGGGCCCCTGCGAAGCGCAGCGCCGGTTTGGGGCCATGGGCCCCCAAATCGGCGCGAGCAGGCCGCCCGCGCTTCTCCAGCGGCGCGGCCGGGCCCGCGCCCAGACGCCCCGTATCGCCCCGCCCCGCTGCAATGTAGCACGCGCATTGCGCATTCGTGCTACACTTTGCTTGGAGGTTGTTATGACGCCAAGCATTGCCGCATCCATGGCGCCCAAGCCGAAAGCGGGGCTCGCCAGTCGCCTTGACGACGCGCTCTCCATCGCCGAGCAACAGGGTCTTCT
>DATNED010000132.1:0-24521 GCA_035553115.1 Terriglobales bacterium
CCTATTGGAACTCGAAATCGCCGGGCGAGTACCTCTGCATCGGCTGCGGCGAAGCGCTGTTCTCAAGCGAGGCCAAGTTCGAATCCGGCACCGGCTGGCCCAGCTTCTGGCAGCCGCTCGCGCCCGAGCGCGTGCAGCTCACCGAAGACACCAGCCTGGGCATGCGGCGCACCGAAGTCTCCTGCGCCCGCTGCGGCAGCCACCTCGGCCACCTCTTCCCGGACGGCCCCCGCCCCACCGGCCAGCGCTACTGCATGAACTCGGCGTCGCTGAAGCATTCGCCGAAGTCGTAATCCGCTCACTGTCCGCGGTTCACTGCGAACACTCCGGCATCGCTGTCGCTGTACTCACCCACAAGCGCAGCCCGGACCGCGCCCGCGAGCGCCTCGGGGGTGAACGGGACAGTGAGGAACGGCGTCGGCACCGCAGCCGGCTCGTCTTGCGCGGCCACGAACAGCACCCGGGTGGCAGGGCGCTGCTGCCGCACCCGCTTGGCCAAGGTCTGCCCGCTCATGCTGGGCATTCCGACCTCGGTGATCAGCAGGTCAATGCCGCCGCTGTACTCCTGGCTCAGCGCCAGCGCCTGATCCGGGCGGCTGGCATCTATTACGTTGTACCCGGCCCCGCGCAGGCCCGCCAGCAGCGCGTGCCGGATTTCATCCTCGTCCTCGACCACCAGCACCGTCTCCTTGCCCTCCCGCAGCGCGGCCTCCTCGCCCCGCGCGCCCAGCGCAGTGGTTCGGCCGGCGATCTGCGTGGCGCTGCCGAACACCGGCAGGTACACCTGCATGCGTGTGCCCCGCCCCCATTCCGAATCCACCAGGATCGTTCCACCGCTCTGCCGCGCAATGCCGAAGACCGTGGGCAGGCCGAGCCCGGTGCCCTTGCCTTGCGGCTTGGTAGTGAAGAAGGGCTCGAAAATGTGCGCCTGCGTCTCCGGACGCATGCCGGTGCCGGAGTCGCTCACCGTCAGCAGCGCGTACTCGCCCCGGCTGAGACCGGGGTGGGGGCGCACAAACGCCTCGTCCAGGCAAACATTGGCGGTCTCGATGCGCAGCGTGCCGCCTTCCGGCATCGCGTCGCGGGCGTTCACCACCAAGTTCATCAATACCTGGTCCAACTGGCTGGGATCGGCCTTGATCGGCTCCAGATCCTTCGCCAGCTCGATTCTCAGCTCGACATCCTCGCCAATGCTGCGCCGCAGCAGCGGCTCCAGCGCCCGCACCGCGGCGTTGAGGTCGAGCATGCGCGGCTGCAGCACCTGTTGGCGGCTGAACGCGAGCAGTTGGTGCGTCAGCGTCGCGGCTCGATCCCCGGCGGTGCGCACGCTGCGCAGCTTGTCGTTGGTGTCCTCGCCCAAATCGTTCTCGAGCAGCATGTCCGAATAGCCGTTGATGACCGTCAGCAGGTTGTTGAAATCGTGCGCGATGCCCGCCGCCAGCCGTCCCACCGCCTCCATCTTCTGCGACTGCCGAATCTGGTTCTCGAGCCCGCGGCGGGTGGTGATGTCGGTGAAAGTGACCACCAGCCCCACGGCGGCCCCGTCGCGCTCGACCGGATAGCTGCGGTACTCGACCGGAAAACTGCTTCCATCCTTGCGCCAGAACACCTCATCATCCACTTCGATGCCGATGCCCTGCCGCGCCGAGAGAAAGCTCTTGCACTCCGACGCCGGATACGGGCTGCCGTCCGCCCGCGTGTGGTGAATGAGAGCGTGAATCCCCTTCCCCAGCAAATCCTCCGCCGCCTCATACCCGAGCAGCCGCAAGGCGGCCGGGTTGCACAGGGTGCAGCGACCTTCCAAATCCAGCGCGTAGATGCCTTCCCCGGTGGAATCGAGCAGCAGGCGCAGGCGTTCCTCCGACATGCGCAGATCCGCCTCGGCTCGCTTGCGCTGCGTCAGGTCGCGAATGAAAGCTGTGAACAGCCCCGGCGTGAGCCCCGCCACCCGCGTCACCGTCAACTCCGCCGGGAACAAGCTCCCATCCGCCCGGCGGGCCGTGAATTCCCGATGCCGCGGCGCGGCCGGATCCAGCTCGCCCGCCAATTCCGCCATCGCGCACGTCGTCAGCGGCGAGTTCTCGTCCATCAGGTCCGCGGCCATCATCTCCACCGCCACGCTGCGGCGGATGCCGAACATCCACTCCGCCGAGGGGTTGAATTCGACAATGGCGCCGGCCTCGTCCAGCGTCACGATGGCGTCGGCCGCCGAGGCCAGGATCGCGCGGTTGCGCGCCTCCGACATGCGCAATGCCGCTTCCGCCTGTTTGCGCTGGGTGGCATCGAAGAGCGTCGAACGCGTGCGCAGGAATTTTCCGGCGTGGTCGCGAATGGCGGTCGCGCTCACCACCGCGGGCAGGATGCTGCCGTCCTTGCGCAGCAATTCCACGTCCAGCTCCGCGACCGAGCCGGTGGCCTGCACCTGCGAGAAATGCCGCTCGAAAAACGCGCGGCTCGGGGGCGTCAGCAGGTCGCTGAACCGCATCTTGCCGATCACTTCCTCGCGCCGATACCCCAGCCACGCCAGCTCGGTGTCGTTGATCTTGACGAAGGTGCCGTCTGCGTCCAGCGAGTGGTAGCCGCAAGGCGCATGGTGGTACAGATCGCTGATCTCGCGCGCGTACGCCTGCAGATCCGCGCGGCTCGTGTCCAGCCGGTCCAGCGCCGAAGCGGCCTTCCACAGCAGCGTCAGGAACACCACGAAACTCAACCCCACGAACACCAGCGAGCCGATCCAGGTGCCCATCGGGTGCGAAAGGTTGCGTTGGCTGCGGATCCACACCACCAGCAGCGGAAACACCAGCATCATGGGCGCCAGCCGCCGCATCATCCAGCCGGTTGAGCTGGGTTCGCGCAGCAGCGCCACCGGCCGCCGCCGCGGCTGCGCCGCCATCCAACCCGCGCTGGTCAGCAGCAGGCACACCGCCGGCACCGGGTTCAGCAGGCGGGTATGCGGGCCCAGCGGCGTCCAGGGCGTCATGCCCAGCATCGTCTGCACCGCGACCACGAAGCTCAAGAACAGCGGCACCGCCGCCAACGCCGCCGCCAGCGGCCGCCGCCGCGAAGGCAGCAACCCGGCGATCGCCACCACCGCGGCCAGCACCAGCGCCGGCGCCACCCGGCCCGGCCAGGGCCCGCTTGCGGCTGCGATCTCCTGCGCCGCCGCGCCCAGCGTCCATCCCAGCGCCAACGCGCCTGCAACCCGCGCCCAGCTCGCCCATTGCCGCGACTCCAGCGCCACCATCAGCCCGCACAACCCCAAACTGATGGCGATCGAAATCGGCGCCCAGCCCCAGCGTCCGTTTCCGTCGGCGAATACGTTGCTCCATTGCTGCCGCGCACCCGCCAGCGACAGCGCGCCATACAGCATGCTGGCCCAGCCCGTCGCCGCCGCGAACCAGCGCCAGCGCCGATCGGCCACCTCGGTCAAACCAAAGCGCGCTGCAAACGTGCTCATTGGATTACTGCGCCCGGCTCCGTTCCCCGGCCTCGCGTCCCGGCCAGCGCCTGGCTCACGCTCTCGAGCAAGCGCATCGGCGTGAACGGCTTTTGCAGATACCCGAAACCGCTGCCGGCGGGCACCAAGCCGTGCATCGCCGCCGCGCGCTCAGTGTACCCCGACATCAACAGCACCTGCGCTTGCGGATGGGCCCGCTTCATGTCTTGCGCGAATTCCCGCCCGTTGCGCCCAGGCAGGACAATGTCGGTGACGATCAGCGCCAGGTCGTCCAGCCCTTCCGCCGCCGCCGCGGCTTGCTCGGCGCTCTCCGCCGAGCGGACCCGATAGCCGTGCGCGCCCAGCACCTCTTCGATCAGCGATCGCACGCCGATTTCGTCTTCCACGATCAGCACCGCTTCGCCACGCCCCTCGCTCCGCAGTTGGGGAACCGCCGGCGCAGGCGCCGCGGGCGCGGACTGCTCCTGCACCCGAGGCAAATACACCTTGAAGGTCGTGCCGCGCCCCACTTCGCTGTACAGCTCCACCCAGCCTCCGCTCTGCAGCGTCAAGCCGTACACCGTCGCCAGCCCCAGTCCGGTGCCTTTCCCGCGCGGCTTGGTGGTGAAAAATGGCTCGAACACATGCTGCTTGGTGGCGTGGTCCATGCCGCATCCGGTGTCGCTCACCGCCAACCGCACATACCGACCCGTGCGCGCCTGCACATGCCCGCGCAGGTACTCCGCGTCAATCTCCACGTTGTTCATCTCGATCAGCAACTCGCCGCCTTGCGGCATGGCATCCCGCGCGTTGATGGCCAAGTTCATCACGATCTGCCCGATTTGGCCGGCATCCGCCCGCACCCGGCCCAACCCCGGCTCCGCGCACCGCCGCACCCGAATGCGCGACCCCAGCATGTCCCCCAGCATGGACTCGGTCTCGGCCACAATCGCCTCCAAATCCAGCACCGCCGTCTCCAGCGCTTGCTGCCGGCTGAAGGCCAGCAACTGCCGCGTGAGCCCCTCGGCCCGGAGCCCGGCCTGCTTGATCTTCTCGATCGAAGCGCGCGCGGCATCGTTTTCCTCCATCCGGCCCAGCAGCAGATCGCTGTACCCATTAATGATGGTCAGTAGATTATTGAAATCGTGGGCCACCCCTCCTGCCAGCCGGCCAATGCCTTCCATCTTCGACGCTTGCCACTGGCGCCGCTCCATCTCCTTGGCTTCCGTTATATCAATTACGGTACTCTCGTTCATATCGGGCACGCCATCGCTGCCGGGTATAAGTACCGTGTTTGCTAATACCCAAATGATGCTTCCATCGGGCCGCCGCAACCGCAGTTGGCGGTTGGCGTCGGCGCCGTGCCGCTGCAACTGCTCCAGCAATGCCGTCCTATCGGCTGGATCGGCGTACAGCTTGACCGTATCGTAAGCCAAAGCCGCGGCCACGCTAGGAAATCCGAGCATCCGCACGAATGCCGGATTCACCTCCATCGGCACCCCCCCGAGCGTGCTGCAATGCACCCCGGCGATATTGGCATCGAAGAGCTTCCGATACCGCGACTCCGACGATTTCAGCGCCGTCGCCATCGCTTCCCGGTCCAAGTACTGCCCAACCTGCTCGGCCAAGCTCACCAACACCGGTAGCGATTCCGGATCCGGGCTCACCCCCCGCGCCGCCATGAACTCGAGCAATCCGATGACCCGCCCGCGAAAGCTGATCGGGCAGCACACGCCCGCCCCCAATTGCGCTTGCCGCGCCGCCTCGGCCAGCAGGAAATCGTCGTCCGCGGCGATGTCCTCAAACCACAGCGGCGCGCCCAGGCGCCATGCCCGGCCTGCCACCCCCTGCGCGGCCGTAACTTCCAACCCGCGCGCCAGCGCGTCCAAAGGCGCGGAAAGGTGCGGGTTCCTCTGCCACGTCGCCAGCACCTTCATCGCCGTCCCCGCCGCAGCCCCCTCCAGAACCAAGCGCCAGCATACGCAGTATTCCCACTGCAGCTCGTCGCCCATCACCGCCAAGGCGCGCCGCAAGCAGTCGCTCGCGCCCCCCTCCTCGGCCAGGATCCGGCTTACCGCATACTCGGTTCCCAGGCGGCGCGCGAGCGCGCTCAATTCGCCAAGATTGGTCGCCGTTTCGGACATTCTTCAGGCCACGTTGATGCGCAGACAAACTGCTGCGACTGCTGGGCCAGGGCTGGGGCCATGACCGGGGGAAGTGCGGCCATTGTCCGCGTATTGCACCACTTCGTCAAGTATCGGCATCGGCACGTGAACCATAATGAATCCCATGGACCACGACCGCTTCCGCCGCGAGGGCCACGCCCTGGTGGATTGGATCGCCGACTACCGCGCCCGCATCGAATCCTTCCCCGTACTCTCGCATGCAACTCCGGGCGCAACCCGGGCCGCGCTGCCGGCCCAGGCCCCCGAGCACGGGGAGGATTTTGCCACAGTCCTGGCCGACGTGGACCGCGTCCTTGTGCCGGGCCTCACCCACTGGCAGTCGCCCAATTTTTTTGCCTACTTCCCCGCCAACAGTTCCGGGCCCTCCATCCTCGGCGAACTGCTCTCGGCCGGCCTGGGAGTCCAGGGCATGCTCTGGGCCACCAGCCCGGCATGCACCGAATTAGAGACTCTCATGATGGATTGGCTGGTGGCGATGCTGGACCTTCCGCCGGCATTTCTTTCCTCCTCCGCAGGCGGCGGCGTCATCCAAGATACCGCCTCGAGCGCGGTGCTGTGCGCGCTCATCGCCGCCCGCGAGCGCGCCACCGCCGGCGCAAGCAACGAGCAGGGCCTGGCCCAATGCGGGGCTCCCGCGCTCGTCGCCTACGCCTCCTCGCAGGCGCACTCCTCGGTCGAGAAGGCGGCCACGATCGCCGGCATTGGCCGCAGGCAATGCCGCGCCATCGCCGTGGACGCCAACTTCGCCCTCCGCCCGGACGCCCTCGAAGAGCAGATCGAAGCCGATCTTGCCGCCGGCCTGCGCCCCTGCTTCGTCGCCGCCACCATCGGCACCACCTCGTCCAACGCCATGGATCCGGTTTCCGAGATTGGCCGCATCTGCCAGCGCCACGGCCTCTGGCTGCACGTGGATGCCGCCATGAGCGGCACCGCCGCCCTCTGCCCCGAATTCCGCCACTGGTTCGCCGGTCTCGAATTGGCCGACAGCTACAACTTCAACCCGCACAAATGGATGTTCACCAACTTCGACTGCAGCTGCCTCTGGGTGCGCAACCGCCAAAGCTTGATCTCGGCGCTCACCATCGTTCCCGAGTACCTGCGCAACCCCGCCAGCGACGCCGGCGCGGTTTGGGACTACCGCGATTGGCAAATACCGCTCGGGCGCCGCTTCCGCGCGCTCAAGCTCTGGATGGTGATCCGCCACTTCGGCGTCGAGGGCTTGCGCCGCGAAGTGCGCCGCCACGTGGCCCTGGCGCAGCGCTTCGCCGATTGGGTGCGCGCCGACGCCGACTTCGATCTGGCCGCGCCGGTCCCGCTCAATCTCGTCTGCTTCCGCCATCGCGCCGACGATGCCCGCAATCAAGCCTTGCTCGAGCGCCTCAACCGTTCCGGCGCGCTCTATCTCACCCACACCAAACTCGACGGCAAGTACACCCTCCGCATGAGCATCGGCCAGCTTCAGACCGAAGAACGCCACGTGGCCGCCGCTTGGCAGCGCATCCAATCTGAAGCGCGCCATGTCTGAATATCCGCAGCGCATCGTCTGCTTGACCGAGGAGACCACCGAGACGCTCTACCTCCTGGGCGAGGATTGGCGCATCGTCGGCGTTTCCGGCTACACCGTCCGCCCGCCGGAGGCGCGCAAAAAGCCCCGCGTCTCCGCCTTCACCACGGCCCGCTTCGATGCCATCATGGAGCTCCAGCCGGACTTGGTCCTGACCTTCTCGGACCTGCAGGCCGACATCACCGCCGAGCTCGTCCGGCGCGGACTGAATGTTTTCAACTTCAACCAGCGCAGCCTTGAGGAAATCCTCGCCATGATGGCCACGCTCGCGCGCCTCGTGGGCGCGCACGAACGCGGCGCGGCATTGCTCGCCGCCATGCGATCGGGCTTGGACGCCGTCGCCGCCTCCGCCGCCCGCTTCCGCTTCCGCCCCCGCGTGCTCTTCGAAGAGTGGAAGGACCCGCTCATCACCGGCATCCGCTGGGTCGAAGAGCTGGTCTCGCTCGCCGGCGGGGATCCCGTTTTCCCCGAACTCGGTCATGAGCCTTGCGCGCGCCAGCGCATCGTCGCTCCCGCTGCCGTCGTCGCCCGCGACCCCGAGGTGATCATCGCTTCCTGGTGCGGGCAAAAGGTGAACAAGCGCGCCCTCGCCGCCCGGCCGGGCTGGGACGCAATCGCCGCGGTCCGGGCCGGCCACATCTATGAGATCAAATCCACCTACATTCTTCAGCCCGGTCCTGCCGCTCTCACCGAGGGCGTTCGCCAGTTGCACGCCATTCTCGCCCATGTCGCCGATGCCCAGCCGGATCCGGCGCTGGCCCCCGAACAACGCGTGGACCCGGATTTGCTGCGCGGGCGCGCTCCCCAGGTGGGCGCCCCATGAATTATCGCGTCCTCACCGTAGGTCGGGAATTCGGCTGCGGCTCCAGCGACCTCGCCCGCCAACTGGCGGAACGCCTGCAGTGGCGCCTGCTGGACCGGGAACTGATCGACGAAATCGCGCGTGCCGCCCACCTCGACCCCGGCGCCTGCCGCCGCGCCGACGAGCGCCTCGAAGGCTGGCTGCACCGCATCGGAAAGAGCCTCTGGCAGGCGGCCGGCGAAAAAGGCCCGGCCGTCGTTGAGGATCCCTCGCCCGATGCCGATCGCATGGCCGAGCTTTCCCGCCGCGTCATTGAGGATGTCTCCGCCGCCGGCAATTGCGTCATCGTCGGCCGCGGCGGCAATTACGTCCTCCACCACCGGCGCGATGCCTTTCATCTTTTTGTCTACGCCACCGCCGCTTGGCGAATCCAACGCCTCGAAGGCCAAGGCCAAACCCGCGCCGCCGCCGAGGCCTTGGTCGCCCGCAGGGATCACGAGCGCGCCGCCTACATTCGCCGCTACTTCAGCCGGGAGTGGGCCCGCCGCCATCATTATCATCTGCTGGTGAACGCCGCTCTGGGCCCGCAGTCCGCGCTCGAAGCCACGCTCGCCGCCATGAACGCGCCGAAATAGGGGCGTTTCAGCTATTCTTCTTTCGTGCCTCGTTTGAAAACGCTGCTCGCCGTCCTGGTCGGCCTCATGAGTTGCGCGGCCGCGCAAGTGCCCGGAACGTTATCCCAAGATCTGCGCGATTTCGTAGCCACGCCCGCCGTTTCCGGCTATGAACAGGCGCTCGCCGATCATATTGCCGCCGAGCTGGCGTCCCTCTCGCCCCGCCGCGACAGCATGGGCGACATCATCGTGACCGTCGGCTCGGGCACGCCGCTGCGCGTGCTGGTGGCCCCGCTCGACGAGCCCGGCTACGTCGTAAGCGCCATCACGCCCGATGGCTATCTCCGCCTTCAGCGCATCCCCACCCGCGCGCGGCTGCCGCTGACGAATGCCTTGGCCAACGCCCAGCCGCTGCGGGTCGGAACGCGAAGCGGCGGTTGGATCAACGGCGTCATGACCGGCTTATCCGTCCACCTCCAGCCCGGCCGTTCCGTTCGCCCTGATCCCGACGACCTCGACAACCTCTACGTGGATATCGGCGCAACCTCCGCCGCCGACGTCGCGCGCGCCGGCGTGGACATCCTCAGCCCCGTCGTCCTCGACCGCACCCTCCGCGTCCTCGGCGATGGCCAGCTTTCGGGACAATCCATCGGCGACCGCTTCGGAGCCGCGGCGCTGGTCGAGGCGCTTCGGCACCTGGCGCCGGCGCAGGTATCGGGCACCGTCCAGATCGCGTTCGTCACCCAGCAGTGGACCGGCGACCGCGGCCTCTCCCGCCTTCTCGCGGAAGACGCCGGCCAAGCGCCGCAAGAAGTCATTCTCGTGGGCCGCGACGACCATCCGCTGGCGCGCGATCTGCAAAGCGAGGTCAAGCCGGCCTGGAGCATCCCGATCTCGTGGCCGGCCACGCCTGCCGAAACCATTGGCGGCACGGAATTGGGAGCGCTGGTCGGCAAAATCGAATCCTATCTGGGCGCACCCTCGGCCGCGGCGCCCGACCTTCCCAAGCCCGAACTGCTGCCGCCGCCGCCCATCCCCGCGCGCCCCACGGCGGCGCCTGCGCCGGTTGCCGTGTTGCAGCAACTGGTCGCGCAGTACGGCGTGAACCCGCACGAGGCCCGGGTCGGCGCAGCCATCTCGGCCTTGCTTCCTTCCTGGGCGCAGCCGATCACCGACGCCAACGGCGACATCGTGCTGCATTGGCCCGATGCCGGCGCGCACGCTCCGCGCATTCTCTTCGTCGCCCACCAGGATGAAATCGGCTTCGAGGTGGAGAGCATCGCCCCCGACGGCCGCCTCGTCCTGCGCACCCGCGGCGGCGGCGACTTGAACTACTACCTCGGCCACCCCATCCTGCTGCACACCGACGCCGGCATGCGCCCGGGCGTGCTCGAGCTGCCCGCGAACTGGCAAGCGCGCGGCTTCCAGTTGACCGGCGCCCGCATTCCGATTCGGGCCGACATCGGCGCCCGAACCGCGGCCGAAGCCGCCCAGCTCGGCGCCGCCATTGGCCAATCCGTCACCATCCCCAAACAGTACCGCGCCCTGCTCGGCAACCGCGCCACGGCCCGCAGCTTCGACGACCGCGTGGGCAGCTCCGCGCTGGTCGCCGCCGCTTGGGCGCTCGGCCCCAGCCTGCCGGGCCGCGATGTCACCTTCGCCTGGTCCACCGGCGAGGAAATCGGCCTGGTCGGCGCGAACGCCATGGCCGCACGCATGGCCGCCGCCGGCCGCGCCCCCGATTATGTCTTCGCCATAGACACCTTTGTCAGCTCCGACACGCCGCTCGAATCCCACCGCTTCGCCGACACGCCCATCGGCGCCGGCTTCGTCATCCGCGCCATTGACGACTCGAGCATCACGCCCTGGCCCTTGGCCCAGCGCCTCGAGGCCATGGCCCGCGCCGCCAGGATCCCGATGCAGCTCGGCGAAACCGGCGGCGGCAACGACGGCTCGGTCTTCGTTCCCGTGGGCTCGGTGGACCTGCCCCTGGGCTGGCCGCTGCGCACCTCGCACTCTCCCGGCGAGGTCATCGACACCCGCGACCTCGACAGCCTCAGCCGCATGGTGGCGCTTCTTTCCCGGAGCTGGTAGGAGCCCCCCCGAAGCCCCTGTGATAATTTTGTAAAGATTCGGTCACGAACTTGAAATCCGCCCCGCACCTCCGCAACGCGGCACGCCCCGCATCCAAACCGTCAGATTGGACATGCGGATGGAGGTGGATTTGTCAGAACTTCGAGAGACTCGCAGGCGCCTCCATGCCCCTTATCGCCCTCCCCGCGCGCCCATGAACTCGTCCACACCAATCACCTCCTCCACCCCTCTCTCCGCGGCGCTCAATCAGCCCAGTGGAGCGCGCTACTTCCGCTGCGCCCTTCAGGTCAATCCGTTCGAATACTTGAGGCGCAATGCTTGCAGCACGCCCTTCGCCACGGAAGGTGAATACAACGCCGCCATCGTCGCCGCCTGCCAACAAAACAGCATCGAGGTCATTGCGATTACGGATCATTTCCGTTTCAGCACTTCCCTTTCGCTTGCTACCGCAGCACGGAGTGCAGGCATCTTCGTTTTCCCTGCTTTCGAGGCCGAGAGCAAAGACGGAATTCACTTGCTTTGTTTGTTCGATCCAACTGCCGAATCGAACTTGGATCTCCATATCGGCAGCTGTAACTTGGCCGATCCCAGTGCCTTGTCTCCTCAGTCCGGCCTGGATTGCGAAGCGCTTTTAGCCAAGCCCGAGAGCTGGGGAAACGCCGCCATCATCGCAGCGCACGCGACGAGCCCCAAAGGCATCCTTACCTCCCTGCGCGGCCAGGCTCGCGCAAGGTTGTGGCAGTCCGCTCACCTCCTGGCATGCGCGATTCCCGGGCCAGTCGCAGGTGTCCCCGTCGAGTTCCACAATATTCTCCTTAACAGCGATCCGCAATACTCACGGTCGCGGCCGGTTGCCGTGCTCAATGCCTCCGACGTCAACGGACCCGAAGATCTCGCGCTGCCGTCGTCGTCCACATGGATCAAAATGTCCTATCCGACAATCGAGGCGCTGCGGCAGGCATTCCTCGACCCCGAATCCCGCATCCGGTTGAACAGCCATCCAAAACCAGAGCCGCACACCGAACTTCTCGCCGCCGCATGGCAAGGCGGATGGCTCGACGGCACCCAAGTGCGCTTCAATAGCGACCTCAATTCGATCATCGGCGGGCGAGGCGCGGGAAAGTCTACCCTCATCGAAAGCCTCCGCTACGCCTTGGACGCGAAGCCAAGCGGCGAGGAGGCGCTCAGCCTCCATAACAGCATTATCAAGCATGCCGTGAAGGATGCCTCGAAAATCTCCTTGCTCGCGCGGGTGCACCACCCCGCGATCTCCTATTACACCATCGAGCGCACCGTTCCAAACCCACCGCAGGTATTCGATGAGGGCGGAACGCTGCTGCCCTTGACCCCAATGGAGGCTCTCCCCGGCATCGAACTCTATGGCCAGCATGAGATCTCGGAATTGACGCGGGACCCCGGCAAGCTCACGCAGCTGCTGCATCGCTTCGTCAATCCAAATTCGAGCGTGGGCCGACCCAAGTGCCAAATTCGCCAAGACCTGGAACGCTCGCGCGCAAAGCTTCTGCTTGCAGCGCGCGAACACGCCGCCGCGGAGGAGCGGTTGGCTACCTTGCCGCAGTTGCTGCAACGCGAGAAACAATTCAGGTCTGCCGGCCTCGAGGATCGCCTTAAAGAGAAGAGTCAGATGGTGCGGGAGCAGGCGATTGCCGCCTCTGCTTTGCAGCGCCTGCAGCCATTGCGCGAAATTGAATTGCAGTTGCACGATGCCCTCCCGCTGGACACCGCGGCATTCTCCCCCCCTGCAGTGGCAGACCTTCCGGACAGTGAGTTGCTGGCACGCATTGCTCCGGCTCTCGAACGCCTCAGCGCATCGTCCTCGGATCTCAGCCGCAGCCTCGCCGCGGCAATCAGCGAGACCAAGAGCGCAATCGGAGAAGTGCAAGCCGCGCTCGCGGAACGGGAGCTTGCAGTCGATCAGCGGTACCAGAAGGTGCTGAACGATTTGCAGAAGGAACACATCGATGGAGCCCAATTTATTGACCTCCGCAAGAAAATCGCGGCCCTCGAACCGATCCGCGACCGCGATCAGGCGCTTCAAGCGGAGATCAGCGCCCTCACTGCCGAGCGCAAGCAGCTCCTCGTTGAGTGGCAGGATGCGCTATCGGCCGCGGCGAGGGCGCTCCAAGCCGCAGCCAAGAAGGTCAACAAGCGCTTGGGCGCGCGGGCGAGAGCTAACGTTTCCGCCTTTGGCGATCGAAGCCCGCTGACGCAGCTGTTGCAATCCCGGGTCAAAGGCAACATCAACGCGGCCTGCGAACGCTTGAAGTTACTGCCCAGCCTTTCGCTGTCGGCCCTGGCGGACGATTGCCGCAAAGGTCCGGCGACGCTCCAAGCGAACTACGACCTCCCCCAGGGCGCAGCAGAGAAAATCGCCGCCGCGGGCGAAGAACTGTTCATGCTCATCGAAGAGGTCGAATTTGTTACGACGACGGAACTTGAGCTCAATACAGGTTCGGCCTCGGTGCCGAATTTTCAGCCCTTGGGCAGACTCTCGACCGGGCAGCGGGCGACGGCGGTCCTTCTTCTGCTGCTCTTGGAATCCAACGCACCGCTGATCGTGGACCAGCCCGAAGATGACCTCGACAATCGCTTCATCACCGAGGGCATCGTCCCGATCATGCGAGAAGAAAAGCGCAGGCGCCAGTTTCTATTCTCCACTCACAATGCCAATATACCGGTGCTGGGCGACGCAGAATTGATCCTTGGCCTGACCGCAGAACAGCCGAGGATCCAGCCGCAGCACATGGGCTCGATCGACGCCGATCCAGTCAGGGCTCAAGTCGAGGAGATCCTCGAAGGCGGCCGCGAGGCGTTTGAAACACGACGGGCGAAATACCATTTCTAGCCATGGCGACTCCGACCGAGCTTGCGTCCCTGATCGCCAATGGCGAGAACTCCGGCGTTGAGTTCAAACGCGGTACCGAGCAAAACTTCGATCTGGCCAAGGAGCTGGTCGCCTTTTCCAACTCCGACGGCGGAGTGGTGCTCCTCGGCGTCGAGGACGATGGTAGCATCACCGGGGTCACGCGCCCAAGACTCGAGGAGTGGGTGATGACGACCTGCCGCGACAAGATTCGGCCCGCCATCATTCCGCGCTTCGAGAATATCAAGGACGCAGTGACCGGAATGACTGTCGCAATGATCTCGGTCCCCCGCGGATACGGTGTCTATAGTCGCTGGCATGAAAATAGCCAGCGCTATTACATCAGGGTTGGCTCGCAGAGCCGCGAGGCCACGACCGAGGAGCTCGCGAGACTGTTTCAACAGCGCCGCGCGCTTCGCGCCGAGCTTCAGCCGCTCGCTGGATCGAATCTTTCCCATCTCGACCTGCGCCGCCTTGTCAACTATTTCCGCGACATCCGCGCTCAAATTGCGCCGGCGCTCGGGGATGCGAGCGCCTGGTCGTCGCTCCTCGAAAACACGGAATTCATCATCGAGGACGCGGTCGGAGTCGGCGGCATGCTCCTGTTTGGCATCGCGCCGAACCGCTTCCTTCCCCAAGCAGGCATCGATTGTGCAGCGTATGCTGGCCGTGAAAAAGATTACGCATCCGGGGAGCGCCTAACCCTGCGTGGCCCTCTGACCCCATTGCGCCAGGCCACCGGCGAAACGGTTGAGCTTGGCCTGGTGGAACACGCTCTTGCGTTCATTCGACGGAATGCGACAAGGTCAGCGGAGCTCATCGACGGCAGGAAAATCGAGCCCCCGATCTATCCCGAGGCGGCACTCCGCGAAACGATCGTCAATGCGCTCATCCACCGCGACTATTTGCTCGCCAGCACCGATATTGAGTTGTCGATATACGCCGATCGCCTCGAGGTCATTTCCCCCGGCCGACTTCCCAACGGCATCACGCCCGCTCGCATGCGTGCCGGCACGCGCGCCGCTCGCAACCAGTTGCTGAAGGACGTCATGCGCGACTACGGCTACCTCGAGCACATGGGCATGGGCGTTCCCAGGAAGATCATCGCTGGCATGAACCAGCACAACGGAACTGAGCCCGATTTGATCGAATCCGACGAGCGCTTTACGGTTCGCCTCTGGGCCGCGCCGCACGCGCAGGGCAGCTAGGCCACGGGGCCGTTATATCCTGTTTGCGCATGCCCCTTCGCCTGCACAATACCTTGACGCGCCGCGTCGAGGAGTTCGCCACCCTCGAGCCCGGACGGGTGAAGATGTACACCTGCGGCCTCACCGTCTACGACTACGGCCACATCGGCAATTTCCGCACGTTCGTGGGCGTGGACCTGCTGCAGCGCTTCCTGGCCTTGCAGGGCTTCGAGATCGAATCGGTGATGAACATCACCGATGTGGATGACAAAATGATCGCCCGCGCGCGCGAGGCCAACCGCCCGCTCGCCGAGTACGCCGACTTCTACTCGGCGGCCTTTCTCGAGGACCTGGCGCGGCTGCGCATCCGCCCGGCCAAGCACATCATTCGCGCCACCCATTTCATCCCCCAGATGGTCGCCTGGATTGAGCGCCTGGTCGCGGCCGGCTGCGCCTACGAGCGCGAAGGCTCGGTCTACTTCCGCCTCGCCAGCTTTCCCGCCTACGGCCGCCTCTCGGGCAAAGATCTCATCGGACTCAAATCCGGCGCGCGCGTGGACGTGGACGAATACGACAAGGAAGAAGCCCGCGATTTCGTGCTCTGGAAGGCCGGGCGCGATGGCGAGCCCAGTTGGCCCAGCCCCTGGGGGCCGGGCCGTCCCGGCTGGCATATCGAATGTTCGGTCATGGCGGAAACCCTCCTCGGGCCCACGCTCGATCTCCATGCCGGCGGCACCGATCTCATCTTTCCCCATCACGAGAACGAGATCGCCCAGGTCGAGCCCCTCACCCACGCCCCCTTTGTCCGTTGCTGGATGCACATGGAGTTCCTGCTCGTCAATGGCGAGAAAATGTCCAAGCGCCTGGGGAATTTCTTCACCGTCCGCGACTTGATGGAGAAGGGCTACCGCCCCAGCGCCATTCGCTACCTCCTCGCCTCCGTCCCCTACCGCCGCCAACTCAACTTCACCCTCGAGGGGCTCGACCAGGCCGCGGCCGCGCTCGAGCGCCTGCGCGGCTTCCTCGACCGCCTCGGCCGCGCCGCGCTGGAAGAAGGCGAAAGCGAGCTGCGCTCCGCCGCCGTCCGCGCCCGCGCCGCCCTCGCCTCCGCCCTCTCCGACGATCTCAACTCCGCTGAGGCGCTGGCCGCCATCTTCGAGCTGGTCCGCTCCGCCAACATCGCCCTCGACCACGGCACCGTCCGCACCCAGGACCGCGCCGCGGTGCTCGCGGCCTTCGCCGATTTCGATGCCGTTTTTGCCGTCCTCGAGCCCGATGCCGCTCCAGCTTCGACCCGCATGGCCGATGGCCGGGTCGAGTCCCTGGTGGCCGAGCGCCGCGCCGCGCGCCTAGCCCGCGATTTCGCCCGTGCCGACGCGCTCCGCCGCCAACTGGACGAAGCCGGCGTATTGGTGGAAGATAGTAAAGGAGGCGGCGAACGATGGCGCTGGAAATGAACTCAATCGCAAACCCGGCCGCCTCGCGTCCCAGCCTCTTCGGCTCCGACTAGCGCGTTGGCATTGCTGGATACCGCGGCCCGCGCCCGAGCCCGCGCCTCCGGCGCCTGCGCGTGCTGCCCTTTTTTTTCTTTCTAGCCTTGAACGGAGCCTCCCGTGAGCAAGTCCATTTCTCCCCTCGGTCCTATCCTTCGCACTTCCCTTCCCGGCCCCCAAAGCGCCGCCGTCATCGCCGCCGACCAACGGTTGATCTCACCCTCCTATACCCGCGGCTATCCCCTCGTCGCCAAGCGCGGCGAAGGCATGTACATCGTTGATGCCGACGACAATCGCTTCCTCGACTTCACCGCCGGCATCGCCGTGTGCTCGACCGGCCACTGCCATCCCGATGTCGTGGCGGCCATCCAGCGCCAGGCCGGCGAGCTCATCCACATGTCGGGCACTGACTTCTATTACGACCTTATGCCCCGCGTCTCCGAGTTGATCTCCGCCACCGCCCCCATGCCCGGCCCGCACCGGTTCTTCTTCAGCAACTCCGGCGCCGAGGCCATGGAGTGCGCCCTCAAGCTCGCCCGGTACCACACCCGCCGCCCCTATTTCATCGGCTTTTACCATTGCTTCCACGGCCGCACCTTCGGCGCGCTCTCGATGACCTCGAGCAAGCAATCCCAGCGCGCCCATTTCGCGCCCCTGCTCCCCGGCTTCTTCCACATCAGCTACCCCAACCCCTACCGTCCGCCCCACGGCGCTTCCGATCCCGTTGCAGCGTGCCTTGAGGAACTTGACCGCCTCTTCCACACCACCACGCCGGCGAGCGAAGTCGCTGCCGTCGTCCTCGAGCCCGTGCAGGGCGAAGGCGGATACATCGTCCCGCCCAAGGCTTTCGTCCAGGAGCTGCGCCGCGTCTGCGACCGCGAAGGCATCTTGCTGATCGCCGACGAAGTCCAGAGCGGCGCCGGCCGCACCGGCAAAATGTGGGCCATCGAGCACTTCGGCGTCGCCCCCGACATCGTCTGCTCGGCCAAGGGCATTGCCAGCGGCATGCCCCTCGGCGTCACCTTCTCGCGCGCCGGCATCATGGACTGGGCATCGGGAGCCCATGCCTCGACCTTCGGTGGCAACCCCGTCTGCCTAGCCTCTGCCGAAGCGACCATCAAGCTCCTCACCGGCTCCCTCATCCGCAATGCCGCCGAAGTCGGCGCACATATGATGGAACGCTTGAAGTCCTGGCCCCAACGCCATGCCTGCATCGGCGAGGTGCGCGGCCTCGGCCTGATGATCGGCCTCGAGATCGTCCGCGACCGGGGCGCCCGCACCCCCGACCCCGCGCGCCGCGACCGCATCGTGGATACCGCCTTCGAGCGCGGGCTCCTCATCCTCGGCTGCGGCAGCACCTCCCTGCGCCTGATGCCGCCCCTCATTGTCACCCGTGAACAAGCCGACGTCGCGCTGGATTTATTGGAACTGGCGCTAAATGCCTGAAATGCTCGAACCTCCGCGCCGCCGCCTTTGGCGGCGGCTGCTGGGTGGCACGGAGATGTTCGCTCGCCGCCTCGGCCGCGCGCCGCTTCAGACGCGGGCGCATGCCCTGGGACGGCAGGGCGAAGAATTAGCCTATTGGGCCCTGCGGGATCACGGCTACACGATCGTCGCGCGCAACCTTCGCCTCCGCGTGCCGAACGGCGAGCTGGATCTGGTGGCCTTTGAGGGCACGCCGCCGGAATTGGTCTTCATTGAGGTGAAAACCCTAGCCCATGAGGGCCAGTTCCTGGCCGAAGATGCTGTGGATCACGCCAAGCGCGCGCAGCTTGTCCGTCTGGCCCGCGCCTGGCGTCGCCGCCGCCACTATGCCGGCCCGTATCGGTTTGATATGGTGGTGGTCTATGGTGCCGATCAAATCAGGCCGCGCATCCACCTGCACCGTCGTGCCTTCTCTGAAAACGGCTTGAAAACCGCCCATGCCTGAACTCCGCAAAGATCCCATCACTGGCCGCTGGGTCATTATCGCCAGCGACCGCGCCAAGCGCCCCAACGACTACGGCGTCAAGCCGGTCAAACCCACCGGTCAGGGCTTCTGCCCCTTTTGCTACGGCAATGAGGCCAAGACGCCGCCGGAAATCCTGGCCTATCGTCCGCAGGGCGCTCCCAACTCGCCGGACTGGACCGTCCGCGTCGTTCCCAACAAGTTCCCGGCGCTCGGCATCGAAGGCGACCTCGCGCGCCAAGGGGACGGCGTCTACGACAAAATGAACGGCATCGGCGCCCACGAAGTCATCATCGAGTCCCCCGCCCACGATCAATCCTTGGCGACGCTGCCCGGCAAGGCCATCGAGGATGTCCTCTGGGCCTTCCGCGATCGCATGCTCGACCTCGAGAAAGACCCGCGCTTCCGCCACATCCTGGTCTTCAAGAACCACGGCGAAGCCGCTGGCGCCTCGCTCGAGCACAGCCATTCCCAACTCATCGCGCTGCCGATTGTGCCGCGCTCGATCCGCGAGCAAGTGGATGGCGCCAAGCAGTACTTCAACTTCAAAGAGCGCTGCATTTACTGCGACATCATCCGCCAAGAGCTCGAATCCAAGGTCCGCGTCGTCGCCGAAAACGACGATTTCGTCACCCTCTCCCCCTACGCCCCGCGCTTCCCCTTCGAGACCTGGATCGCGCCGCGACGCCACGAAGCCTCCTTCGAGCAATCCTCGCCTCGGAACTTCGAGAACCTCGCCAAGGCCATCAAATCCCTCTTGACCCGCACCGATCAAGTCCTCGACTACCCCGCCTACAATCTGGTGCTGCAAAGCGCCCCGCTGCGCGAGTCGCACCTCGAATCCTTCCATTGGCACATCGAGTACATGCCGCGGCTGACCCGCATCGCCGGCTTCGAGTGGGGCACGGGCTTCTATATCAATCCCACCACGCCGGAACTCGCCGCCCAGTGCCTCCGCGAAGCCGCGCTCGAAGAGCCGGCGCCTGCGCTATAGCCTGCCGCCTGCAATTTCCCCGAACGCTCACTTCACGATCGGAGCGTTTTCTCCAAGCGCGGTCGCCAGCGCGATCAGGTGATCCTGCTCGTCCACGAGGATGTCCCGAATCTGTTCGGCCAATGCGATCTCCCCGATGGTCTCGCATTGGCGTACGCGCTGGCGGTAATTGCGGATGGTTTCCATCTCGTTTTCGAGATCGAAGCGCAGCATGTCGCGCGCTTCGGGAGAGGTTCGCACGGCCTTGCAGGTGACAGCCGGTTCACCGCCGAGGTAATCAATTTGGTTGGCGATGACCAAGGCATGGTTCAACTCCTCGGCGGCATGCTTTTCAAGCTCGGAGGCGATGTTCATGTACTCGGCGCCGTGCAGCGTTTGCGAGTACACGATGTACGAAATGATGGCCTGGTACTCGCGGGCGAGGTCTTCGTTCAATAGGTGAATGAGCTGCTCCCTGGTGATGGGGGCGCCGGTGCGAACGGGATCCTGAGTGGACGTCATGGGTTCTCCGTGGCCTCTCCTTAGCTCGGATTCTGCCGGATTCCCATATCGCGGAATGTGCAATGTGCGACAGTCGCGGCGCGTGGGAGCAGAAATGTCCTGTCTTGCACAGTCTGGCTTGCGGCCCCGGCGGAGAATGATCTCAGAGCGTGCCTGAACACTCACCGATCGAGCCCAGGAGGAATCCAATGCCCAAGACCAGCGATCATCATTTGCGCGCCGCTCACCACAGCGAGCAGGCCGCGAAACATCACCATGAGGCCGCAAAGCACGAAGAGGCCGGCGCCCACGATCTGGCCGCCCATCACGCCTACCTTGCCCACGGGCATGGCGAGCATGCGGCCCACCATCGCGTCGAAGCCGCCAAGCAGCACGCCGACCATTGCGACATCAATGCCAAGCCCGCCCTCGCCCCGGTAGCCAGCAAAAAGCCCGCGGCGTAATCCAACCGTGTTCTGATCGCGGCGTCACTGCCCGCCGGCGATCACGTTGGGGATTTTGTTGTCGCGCAGCGAGGTGTTGAAGGCGGCCAAATCGGTCGCCACAATCTGGTCGAGCGCCGAGCGGTGCGCGCGCACGTCGGCCGCCAGCTCGTTGTTGACCTCGATCTGCTGCTGCGTGGGCGCGAAGTCGGAGCTGGTGACCTCGCTTTCCAAGTAGCTGAGCTTGTCAATCAGGGTCGGGGCCCAGCGCCATTGGTCCTCGCCCTTGCCCGTAGCCTTGGTGTTGTAGAGCGCGCTCTCGACCCCAACCAGCTTGGCATCGAGCGCGGCCGCGGATTTCGACACCGCCGCAGCCTCGGCGCCGGCGCTGGGGCCGCCCGGATCGCCCGCCAGCGATTGGCTCACCGTGTTGAGTTGGGCGCGGATGATCTCGATCTGGTTGATCGCGCGCGTGACCTGGTTATATTCGTCTTCAATGGCCTGCGCGAGCTTGTCTTGCGCCGCGATGTCGGCCAGGGTGCCGGTCGAGCGCGGGTCTTTCATGAGCACCAGCGGCTGCTTCTGGACGCCCCCGGCCGCATCCATTTCAACCGTATACGTGCCCGGCGGCACCATCAGCGTCATGGGGCGATCGTTGGGCGCGGCCCGCCACCCCTCGGCGTTCAAGGTCTGATCGGGCGCGTACGGCGACAACGTGCGCAGCCGCACGGTCGGAGTCGGCATCGTGCGCAAATTCCAGTACACGCGGTTCAATCCCGCGCGTCCCGGGCCGGCTACGCTGGCGACCGCCTTGCCCGACGCGTCGAGCACCTTGAGCTGCACCGGGCCCCGCGCCGCCGCCTTCAGGTAGTAGTCCATCGCCGCGCCGCCCGGCGCATTCTCGCCGTCGCTGGGCTCGTACCCCGGCGAGATCGGGCTCACGCCGCCGCGGAAGCGGTACTCGCTTCTGGGCGTGAACAAATGCGCCTCGCTGGCCGCCACCTCGGGGGTGAACTGCTCGATCGGCTGCAGATCGTCGAGAATCCAGAAACCGCGGCCATAGGTGGCCGCGACCAAATCGTGCCGCCGCTTCTGCACTGTGAGCCAATACACCGGCGCGTGCGGCAGGTTCATTTGCAGCGGCTGCCAAGCGCCTCCGTCATCGAAGGAGACGTAGGCACCGCCTTCGGTGCCCAGATACAGCAAACCCTTCTGATACGGGTCTTCGATCACACAATGGGCGTAGCTGACCGCGGTGTGCGCCAGGCCACTCGTGATCTTGGTCCAGGTTTGACCGTAGTCGTGGGTCTTGTAGACAAATGGATCACGGTTGTCCATTTGATGGAAATCCACAGTCAGGTAGGCGGTGGCGGCATCGAACGGCGAGGGCTCGATGTTGCTGACCGTGCCCCAGGCGGGAAGATCGGGGATGTTCTTGGTGACGTTGGTCCAGCTCTTGCCGCCGTCCTTGGTGAGCTGCACCTGGCCATCGTTGGTGCCGGCCCAGAGCAGGCCCTGCTGCTTTGGCGATTCGGCCAGCGCGAAGATGACGCCGGCGTATTCGACGCCGATGTTGTCGGGCGTCAACCCGCCGGAGATGCCCATCTTGCTGCGGTCGTTGAGCGTCAGGTCGGGGCTGATCACTTGCCAACTGCTGCCGCCATCGGTGGTGACGTGGACGACCTGGCTGGCTACGTAGACGCGGTTGTGGTCAAACGGGGAAATGACGATGGGGAATTCCCAGTTGAAGCGGTATTTCACATCCGAGGCCGGCGCGCCCGCGGTCGTGATGGGCCACACCTCAACGTTGCGGGTCTGGCCGTTGCGCTCGTCGTAGACGGTCACCACGCCGCCGATCGAGCCCGAGCCGGTGCCGCTGGACCAAATAATGTTCGGATCCACGGGATCGGGCGTTGCGAAGCCGGCTTCGCCGCCCCCCACGGTATGCCAGTAGCTGGTCGCGATGGGCGCGCCGCCGCGGCCTCCGCCGCCGAAACCGCCGCGCCCGCCGCCCTCGGTCGGCAGCCGGCTGGGACCCTCGTAGCTGCCTGTGTCCTGCTCGTTGCCGTAGACGTGATAGGGCACGGCGTCGTCCACCGTGACGTGGTACATCTGCCCGTTGGCCAGGCGCACGTGGTTCCAGGTGACGCCGCGGTTGACGGTCATGCTCATGCCGCTGTCGAGCGCCACCGCCATGCGGTTGGCATTGGTCGGGTCAATCCACATGTCGTGGGTATCGCCGCCGGGGCTGGCGGCGAGGCGGGTGAGGGTGTGGCCGCCGTCGAGCGAGTGGGTGAAGGAGTTGCCGAGGAAATACAGCTCGTTGGGGTTGTCGCTGGAGACCGCGTCGCGGGTGTAGTAATGGGTGCGGCTGCGCAGGTCGCGGTCGCTGCTCGCCAAGGTCCAGCTCTCGCCGCCGTTGTCGGAGCTCCACAGCTGGCCGATCTGGGTGGGGGTGCCGTTCTCGGGCACGCCGTCGCCGGTCTCGATCAGCGCGTACACCCGGTTCGAGTCGCTGGGGGCGATGGAGAGGCCGATCTTGCCCAGCGGCGAATGCGGCAGCCCGCGGCCGCGCAGCCGCGTCCAGGTCTGGCCGCCGTCGGTGGATTTGAAAATGCCGCTGCCAGGTCCGCCGCTGGTGCGGCCCCAGGTGTGGATCACCACCTGCCACGTGCCGGCGTAGACGATGCGCGGGTTGTGCGCGTCCATCGCGATGTCGCTGCAGCCGGTGTTGTCGTCCACGTGCAGGGTCAGCGCCCAGGTCTTGCCGCCGTCGCTGGTGCGATACACGCCGCGCTCGGGCTGCGGACCGTAATCGTTGCCTTGGGCGCAGGCGAGCACCGTCTCCGGATCGCGCGGGTCAATCGCCACTCGGCCGATGCGCCCGGTGGCATCGAGGCCCATGTGCTGCCAGGTGGCGCCGGCGTCGGTGGATTTGTAGATGCCGTCGCCGATTGAGATGTGGCTGCGGATGAAGCTCTCGCCCGTGCCCGCCCAAACAATGTTGGGGTCGCTCGCCGCCACCGCGATCGAGCCGATGGACTGCACCGGTTCGGCGTCAAAGATCGGCGCCCAGTGGATGCCGCCGTCGGTGCTCTTGAAGATGCCTCCCGAGGCCGATCCGGCGTAATACACGTTGGGATCGCCGGGCACGCCCGCCACCGCATCGGTGCGGTTCCCCGCCGGACCGATGTAGCGCCAGCGCATCTGGCTGTAGACCGCGGGCGCGGGCGCCTGCGCCAATGCCACAGCGGCGGCCACGGCCAGGATCATCAGGAAACGGCGAAGCATCTGCGACATGGACCTGTCCCCCCTCGGAACTCCGCCCGACTATAGATCACCGGGACTGGCGCTGTCAAAGCGTGAATACCCACAGCACCGTCAGGATCATGATGGCCACGCTGGTCGCCCAGGCAATCCCGTTCGCAAGCACGCCGTTGCGGTGCTCGCCCATCACCTCCTCGCGGTTGATGAGGCGCAGCATGTACCACAGCACGAAGGGCAACAGCACGCCGTTGGCCACTTGCGAATAGAGGATCACCTTCACCAGCGGCAAGCGCGGGATCAGCACCAGCCCCGCCCCGGCGGCGATCAGAAGCGTATACAGGCCGTAGAAGGCCGGGGCCTCTGAAAACCGCTTGTCCACGCCCGATTCGAACCCCAAGCCTTCGCATACGTTGTAGGCGGTCGCCAGCGGCAGGATGGCGGCCGACAACAGCGCCGCGTTGATCAAGCCGATGGCGAACAGCAGCGCCGCATAGCGCCCCGCCAGCGGCCGCAGCGCCAGCGCCACATCGGCGATGTTGTCCACATCATGGAGGCCATGCACATACAGCGTCGCCGCGCAGGCCACGATGATGAAGAACGACACGATCTCGGTGATGAAACAGCCGCTGATCACATCCCAGCGGCTCATGGCGTATTCCTTCACCCCGATTCCCTTCTCCACGATCGAGGCCTGCAGGTAGAACTGCATCCAGGGTGTGATGGTGGTGCCAATCAGCCCGATCACCAGCACCAGGTACTCGCCGTGGAAGCTCACCCCTGTAGGCAGCACCATCTCCCGCAGCGCCACCGTCCACTGCGGGCGGGCCAGCGCCGCCGAAAAGGCGTAGGTGAAATAGATCAGCGAGAGCCCGACCAGCACCAGCTCGACCTTGCGGTACCGCCCGCGCACCACCAGCAGCCAGATCAGCAGCGCCCCGATCGGCACGGCAATCCAAGCCGCCACGTTGAACAGGCTCATGCCCAGCGACAGCCCGCTGAACTCGGCGAGGATGTTGCCGAAGTCCGCGATGCCGAGCACGGTCATCGCAAAGAAGGTGGCGCGGAAGCCGAATTCTTCGCGGATCAGATCCGAAAGCCCCTTGCCGGTGACCGCGCCCATGCGCGCCGC
>DATNED010000133.1:0-2361 GCA_035553115.1 Terriglobales bacterium
ATCGCGGTGTATTTTGCCTGCAGCCAGGACGCCAGCGCGTACTTGGTGTAGACCTTCGCATCCGCATAGCTTTGGCCGAGGCTCAGGTTCGAAGATTGGGCGAAATTCGTGCAGAGCGCCAGCCATCCGATGTTGGAGGAATTCCGTGCTGCCGGCAGGTCGGGGCCCGGTCCGAAGCCCCACAAATCATCGAGGTCGTCAGTCGCGGTGCCAATCAGCCAGCTCGAGCTGGCCTCGGCTTGGCTGGTTTCGGCTGCCAGGGCAGCTTCGGTGTACAACGCAAAATTGGGATCGAACACATCCGGAAGCGTGTCGCCGCGGTAATTCGTGTAGACCGCATCCAAGCCCGCAACTAAATCTTTGACCGGTGCTTGGGCGAAGCCGCCGGCATTGCGAAGACTATAGTAAGCCGGCCGCAGAATGGCCACCCACGGCATGGGTACGCTGGTTTCGTAGCTGCCGTCCTGGTTCACCGGAACGACATAGGCAGAAGAATATTCTGCAGTCGAATTGAAGCCCCACGTGCGCAGGCGGCGGACCGCCTGCAGTCCCCAAGTGGCAAGGCTTCCGTACTTGGCCATGGTGAAGGCCGACCCGGCGGGCGTGTCCGTGTTCGTATCCACCGCGAACACCCCCAACATCCAGAAGGGGTGGCCCGCCGGATCCACGAAGACCCAGCGCGATCCCACTTTTTGCACGCGGAAAAACCCCGTGCCGGGCGCAATCGTCACCGAACTCAGCCCGCCGTAGGCATCCAGCGCAATTGGAGTTCCTGTAGCTGCCGCGCCGCTGCCGCTGCTGGAGCTCGCGGTACCCGCGGGTGCGGCTGCAATGGACGATCCGGGCGCAATGGTCCCGCTGGCGGTCCCGGTATTGCCTATGAGGCTTTGCAAGCCGGCGCCGTCGTACAGGGCGAGGCTGACGCGCCCGCCCACACCCAGCGAACTGGCCAGCGATCCGCTGGCGCTCAGGAGCGACCCGGTAATCATGAGCTCGCCGGTCGCGGGGTTGTCCTGCGCCTGCTCGAGCTGGATTTCTCCCGCCATGCTTCCGCTGCTGGTCTGCAGCAGCAGCCAAAGCGGGTTGGGTGCCGCAACGGAAAATGTGCCATTGCCTTGGCTCGTGAGCGTGATCGCCGCGCCCGTTCCAGAGGCGAGCGTGTAGCGGCCGGAAAACGAAAGTCCCCCGGTGCCATAGCCGCTGCCGTCCAGCCAGCACAAATTCGATTGGCAATCGTTGAACGTTGCGGTGACCTGCTGTCCGCCGCCGCCCCGGAATACCAACTGGTCGTAGGAACCGCCTAGCACCAAGGATGCTTGGGCCCAGCCTGCAGCAGGCTGGACCAGAAGCGTTGCAACTGCTATCCAAAAATAGATACCTCGCATGGTTCCCATGATCGGGAGAATCATCGCGGGAAAACACTGATTGAGCAGGCTATTTCCGGCCAGCTGATGCGGCAGGTAGCGGCCTGTACTCCAGGACAGCTACCGGCTTTGGCTGGCCGGGATGACTTGCGGCATGATGCCGTTCGGGTCGGGGCGCGTGAGTTCGGCAAAGCGAATCGCGCGCGCGCTGTTGCCCTTGCCGACTTGAATCGCGCTTCCCGCGCTCACGGTAGAGATCGTACCGTTGCCGAGCAGGGTCTTGACGCTGCCGGAAAGCACCCCCATGCCCGCTTGCGCACCCCCGACATTGACCACGTAGCTGCTGTTCTGCCCCGGCACGAAGGTCGCCCCTTGCGGCGTCGTCACCCGCACATTGCCCACGACCAGTGCGTTCCCCTTGGTGATGATCAGCGAGTTGCTGCCGCCCGGTAATGCGGCGCTGCCCCCGCCCGCAAGCTCGATGGCGCCGCCGCCTTGGGTGGGCGTGAGCAGAACCGCGCCGCCGCTCTCGGTCGTCACCACGTCTCCCGGCAGGATTGCCGTTCCAGGCAGCAGCGGGGCGCCGTCAAGGTAGGCGCCATGAGTTCCCGGGCCGGCGAAAAAGCTTCCGTCGGGCTGCGCGGCAAGTGCCACGCCCAGCGCCAGCAATCCCAATGCAGAATGTTTCATGAATCGAATCATCGGCCGAAACTACTGGCCGCTGGAGATCTTCGCGCGCGCCGACTCCACTTGCGCAGTGAAGGAGTCCAGCGCCTTGACAATCACCTGCTCCTCCTTGGCGGCTTCGGCGTAGTCTTTCTGCTCGATGGCTTCGCGAATGCCCGGAAGCGTCTTAACTCCGTAGCCGGTATAAAAGCCCGGGGCGTAGATCTGGTGCTGGTACCAGGGTCGCCGCGGCAAGCCGGCGGCATCGAGCAGCTTGCGCTCGCTGGTGTAGAGAAGCTGGTTCAGCTCCGAGCGCTCGTTGGCCGGCTCG
>DATNED010000134.1:0-8137 GCA_035553115.1 Terriglobales bacterium
CGCCCACCAGGCCGGCTACGTCTCGGTGATGCAGAACTCCTCGACGAACATCCTGTTCTCGGGCATGCAACTGCCGGCGTACCAGATCGGCGACACGGTCCGCCCGGGCCAGGCCGTGGTCCAGATCCCGGACACGTCCTCGTGGGAAGTGGATCTCAACGTGAGCGAACTCGACGCCGGCCATCTCACGCCGGGCGAGCCGGTCGCGGTCCAGTTCGTGGCGCTTCCGGGCGACAGCTTCCAGGGCAAGCTCGAATCGATCGGCGCGGCGAGCGGACCGCCATGGGACCGCAAGGTGGCGATCATCGTGACGCTGAGCCGCCCCGACCCGGCGCTGCGCCCCGGCTTTTCCGCCAACGCCGTGATCACCACCGGCGTGCTGCGGAACGTGCTCTGGGCGCCGAGCCAGGCGGAGTTCGATTTCGGCGGCAAGAGCACGGTCTACATCCGCCGCAACGGCCAATTCCAGCGGGCGCCGGTCACCGTGGTGCAGCGCAGCGAGAGCCAGGTGGTGCTCACCGGCGTGGCGCAGGGGGACGTCCTCGCCCTGGCCAACCCGGAAGACACCAGCCACGGCGGCGGCGGCGGCCGGGGCGCCGCGACGGGCGCGGCGGCCGCAGTTCCCGGAGGCCGGGGCCGATGAACGCCTTTTCGCGCCTCGCCACCGACGTGGGCATGGCCGCGCAGAACCTGCGCGCGCAGAAGACGCGGACGCTGCTGACCGCGCTGGGCATGGTCTTCGGCGTGGGCGCGGTGATCGGCATGCTGGCGATCGGCGCGGGGGCACGGCAGGAATCGCTGCGCATGATCGAGCAGTTGGGCGTGCGCAACCTGATGGTGGACTCGATCCCCGCCGGCAGCGACCAGCAGATGCAGCAGCGCCGCCAGACTTCGCCCGGCCTGACCGCGCGCGACGTGCGCATCCTGCAAGCCAACCTGCAGGGGCTGGATGAGATCTCGCCGCGGCGCTTCCTCCACCCCAACCATCTGCTGCCGCAGCCGGCGCACGCGATCCCCGACCTGTTCGGGGTTGACCCCGCGTACGCCGACATCCATCATTTCCACGAGCTCGAGGGCGAGTTCTTCGACGACCTGGACAACGCCGCCAGCGCTCCGGTGTGCGTGCTGGGCCAGACCGCCAAGGTCAACCTCTTCGGCTACCAGCCGGCGGTGGGGCAATACATCAAGGCCAACGACACCTGGCTGAAGGTGGTGGGCGTGCTGGGAGAGCAGTTGGGGTCGGGGGGCGCGGACACGACGCGGGACTGGAACAACGTGATCTACCTGCCGCTGAACACGTTCCAGTACCGCTTCTACGACAACAGCTTCAGCCAGAAAGACGACCTCGACGGCATTGACATGAGCCTGAAGCCTTCGGCGGACAGCGTCGAGGCGGCGCAGGTGGTCACCGCCATCCTGAACTCGACCCATCACCACACCGACGATTTCACGGTCACGGTTCCCGCCGCGCTGCTGGCGCAGCAGCAGCAGACGCAGCGCATCTTCACGCTGGTGATGGTGGCGATCGCGGCGATCTCGCTGCTGGTGGGCGGGATCGGCATCATGAACATCGTGCTGGCGACGGTGCTGGAGCGCACGCGGGAGATCGGGGTGCGGCGGGCCACGGGGGCGCGGCGCGGCGACATCCTGCGCCAATTCCTGACCGAGGCGATACTGATCTCGATTTCGGGCGGCATCCTGGGCATCGCCTTCGGCTACGCCCTTTCCTGGACCATCGCCGCCACCGCGCACTGGACCACCATCGTCAGCACCTGGTCCATCGGCGTCGCCTTCGGCGTCTCGGCCGGGGTGGGGGTGCTGTTCGGCATTTATCCCGCAAGAAAGGCTGCGCGCATTGATCCCATCGAAGCCCTCCGCTACGAGTAAATTGCTGGCCGGTGCGGCGCTGGCGCTGGCCGCGGCGACCGCGGCGGCGCAAGCGCCGCGCTTCCACTTCACCCCGCCCAAGGTCGAGCCGGTGCAGGGGCTGGACCAGCGCATCCACGCGGGCGAGCTGCATCTCACGCTCAAGGAGTTCCTGGGGCTGGTGCTGGCCAACGACACCCAGGTGCAGCTTCTGCGCCTCTCGATGGACAGCGCGCAAGCCGCGGTCCTGGGCGCGCGCAGCCCCTTCGATCCCAACTTCACGGCCAGCTTCAGCAGCACGCGCAGCGTGGCGCCGCAGACCTCGCAAACCAGCGGCGCATCCACGCTCTCGCAGCTGGGGCAGAACACCAACCTGAACTTCAGCCAGACGCTGGCCACCGGGCAGCAGGTGCGGGTCACCTTCGGCAGCAACCGGGACTCGAGCAACAGCCTGTTCAGCACCTTCAACCCCAGCATCGGCGCCAGCTTCGGGCTTACGTTCACGCAATCGCTGCTGCGCAACCGGTCGAATTTGCAGAACAAGACGGGGTTGCTCACCGCCGAGACCCAGGTGCTGGTGATCGGCGACCAGACGCAGACGCAGGTCGCCGACCAACTGGTCTCGGCCGCCAACCAGTACTGGAGCACGGTGCAGGCGCGGGATCAGATCACGGTGCAGCAGGGGGCGCTCGAGCTGGCGCAGAAGTCGTATGACCGCGACCAGCAGTCGCTGAAGCTGGGCGCGCTCGCCCCGGGCGATATCTTCACCTCGCAGGCCCAGGTGGCGAGCGACCAGACGCAATTGCTGCAAGCGCAATCGAATTACCGGCAACAGCTGGATACCCTGCGCCGCCTCATCGGCGCCGACATTGACGCGAATGCCCGCAGCGCGGCGCTGGTGCTCGACGACGACCCGAGCGCGACCGCGCCGGCGCCGCCCGAGCTTTCGGTTGAAGACGCGATCGCGCTGGCCCTGCGCCGGCGCCCGGAGATGGACGCCTTGGAGCGGCAGCAGCTCGAAGACCGCTTCAGCCTGGCGCAAGCGCGGGACGCGTTGCGCCCCGACCTGAACCTGAGCGGCAACTACGGATCGAACGGCCTGGCGGGGAACGAAGTCCCGGTGGTCACCGCGCTCGGCACCTCGGTGGGAGGATTCAGCACCGGCTTCGGCAGCGCGCTGCACCAGGTGTTCGGATTCGGTTCGCCGACGTACGGGTTTTCGTTGTCGTTGAACCTGCCGCTGCGCAACAGCAGCGGGGAGTCGCAGTTGGCGAACGCGCTGGTTTCGCAGACCACGCACGCCTACGACGTGCGCAACGAGACGCAGCAGATCACGCAGGACGTGCGCGTGGCCGACACCCAGGTGCGGATGGCGGCGGCGGTGGTGCAGTCGGCCACGACCGCGCGCGATTTGGCGCAGAAGAACGTGGACGCCGAGCAGCAGAAGTACCAACTGGGCTCGATCACCGTGTTCGAGCTGTTGCAGGCGCAGGTGCAGTTGAGCGGGGCGCAGAGCACGCTGCTGGGGGCGTACACCAACTACCAGATCGCCGAGATCGCCTACCAGCGCGCCACCTGGACGCTGCTCGACCGGCTGGGGCTGAAGGTGGGTCCGTAGGCGGGCGAGCGGGGCGAAGTCAGGCGGTTGCGGAAGTGTCTATAAACGTCTTGTGGACAATTTAAGTATTGATTTGGCAAGCACTTGGAGCGGTTTGATCAGGCCTGAAAGGTCGGATGGAAATTGTCTTGTGGACAATTTAAGGGCAACAATATACCTGCCAACTCCCCAAGTCGGGAGCCGGGAATTTCCGGGAATGCGTGGGACTAGCGGGAAGGCTTGCGAGGGGACTTCGGGGAAGGCTTGGGCTGGTGGGGCGAGCGTAGGACGGCGCGGACCAGGGAGTCGAAGCGCTGGAATGGGGTCTTCGCGGGAAGCTCAGGCGTTGGAGCCGTCTTCATAGCCACAGTCTACACCTTGGAATCAGGGGCTTTCTCGTCTCTCGTCTTTTCGGCTTCATGGGGAAGTATGACTTTTTCCTTGATGTCCCCCTCATCCCACCATTCTCCAGAATATTGAACCAGATGCCACGGCAGGCTCGCGAAAAGCGCTTCAAACTCCGGGCGCTCCGAATGCAGGTTCATTCGACGTATCATCGCCTTGCGCGTTTCCCATGCGAGGAAGTCCGCTGCTTGGAGGGACTGCAAGCGCATCGGGTCTCCCACCCCGAATCCGAGTAGTGTTCGCTTCGCATCCGGGATGGCCTCTCTGACGTGTAGGAATTTTTGGAAGCGCGCCGGGGCAAGATTAATATCGCAGTCAAAATGCACCCACACGGCGCTATCTGGCGCGGCAAGCCTTACGCGATCAACCACCATCCGAAGTATCCGCGAAAAACAGAATTGATGCCCATCGCCTTCGGCCTGCGTAAACGACGAAGGCACCTGCCGCCACGCATCCAAGTCAATTGCCACGCCAAAGCCCACGATTTGGCTGAGCCTGATGGCATGCATTGCATCAAACAAAACCGGCTTCATCTTGTCCCAATCACCGCCGAATTGCTTGTATTCTTTTGCCGACTGCATGAAATCCGCCATATGAAGCCAAGGGATTCCGTGCTTCAGCAGCATTTCTCCCCACATGCTTGCAAACATTGACCACGCGTGATCGTTTGCTAGGTAGCCACCTATGCAGGCGATGCGGTTGGAGAGGTCGCCCTCCATTCCGCTGTCATCGAAATAGCCCTTGAGTACCATGCTGAGATTCCTCGGCGTCGCTTCGTCCGCCGCAATCACCATGGCGTCAACTTGACCGCTGCACACCATTCCTGTACCCTCATTTCTGAGAGTTGTTTATGGCGTGCGCCCTCCAGTTCCGCCAAGAATCGAGCGGGCGAACAGCCTACAATTCTAGCTCTTTTTCCCGCGCCGCTGGCGCGGACGCCTAAAAGGCCGTTTCTCCCTCCTTTCCGGTCAGCGCCTTATAGGTCAGCCGCTTCCCGGCCACCTGCGAAGCCGCCAGCGCCATCCGGTCCGCATCGTTCAACGGATTGCCTTTAGTGGCGCGGTTGTTGTACCGGAATACCTGCTCGTCAACATAGGCATCCAGATGGAACGGCTCGATGGCAACGTAGGTTCCGCGCAGCCCACGTTTCAGCAAGCTCCAGAAGTTCTCCATGCCATTGGTATGCACGCGCCCGTCAACGTAATGGCGCATGTGGTTGACCATCTGATGAACGTAGCGCCCATCGAAGTGCCAATAGGCCGTGTGCTCATCGGTGTAGAGCTTGGACCCGGGAACGACTGCCGCAAGAATCTCCCCCTGCAAGCTCTCGCGCCGCGTGTTCGGGACAACCTTCGCCCTCACCTGCTTGCTGGCGCGGTCGAGCAGTCCCTGCACGGCGGTCTTGGCAAGGTACAGAGGTTTGTTGGGGTCTTTGTTGCTGAATTCCGAGCGGCGCTGCTGAAGCGCAAGCCGACGCTTCTTGCTCATGCGGGCCGCGTTCGGCCCGACAAAGGTTTCGTCGGCTTCGACTTCTCCGCCGTCGGCCCCTCCCATCATGGGGCCGGGGTGCGCGGGCTTCATGGCTTCGCGGACGCGATGCAGCATGAACCACGCAGTTTTTTGGGTAACGTAAATCGCGCGGTGAAGCTCGTAGCTGCTGATCCCGTTTTTGCAGTTTGACAACATCCACATCGCCAGCAGCCATTTGTCCAGCCCGATGGGCGAATCCTCGAAGATGGTGCCGGTCTTGAGGGTGAACTGACGGCGTTCATGGTGGCTTCCGCACTGCCAGCGCCGGTGCTTGGCCGAATATTTGACGGCGGCACTCCCGCAGCGCGGGCAAACCACCCTATCAGGCCAGCGCGCGCCAACGAGGTAATCGTGGCAATTCTGCGGATTGCTAAAGAAAACAGCCGCCTCTTGCAATGTTCTCGGCTCCATGATTCCAGCATCTCAGGGACAAATGGAGTTGTCAAGTATATTGTTGCCAATTTAAGTGGTGTTTTGCCAAGCACTTGGACGGTTTGATCAGGTCCAGAACGTCGGATGCTTGCGGGTGGCGGCGTGCGGATCCGAGTGGTGCATTTTCGGGGCGGAGTTGCTGATTCCATTCGTCTTGTGGCGGGACACTCGAACCTGGGCTGTGCGCCAGGCGGGGTGGCTGGAACAAGATCCCAGCAGGTCGCAGCCACCCTCGCGGCATTGATTATCCCCAGATTTTCAAGCATGCGGCGGCGCGCCCTGGGGAACGCCTTTGCCGGGCGCGGGAAGTGCCGCGCGCCTATTGACTGGCGCGGACCCCGCGCGGCTGCGCCGAGCGACCCGCTTGACGCTCGACTGGTCGTGGCCCCTTGGAGCCCCAACCAGTCGGGGCCGCACCGCGTTACTTGCCGGGGGCGTGAATGCGCCACTGGCGCAATCACCCCTTCGGAATTTCGCGGTCTTCCCGCGCCGACTTTGCCCACGGTGCAAACGGCGCGGCCCCCGCGTTACCAAGGTACGATGCCCAAAGGGCCGGAGTGGCTGCCTGCGAAGTGGCTGCTTGACGAGGGTGCGCGCGAGCGGAAGGTGCGCGCCTATTTGCCTGCGGGCGCGACCGAGTGCACGGTCAGGGTGGTCCCGGCCAGCGTGCCCTTGACGACGGCGCGTTTGCCAGCGAGGCGGTTCAGCGTGGCCAGCGCGGTCTTGTCGGTGGTGGCGAGGGTGTAGGCCTTCTGCCCGACGATGAGGGCGTAGTTGGAGCCGCCGGAGACGCACATATGGGTGCAATCGGTGTCGCTGCCGCCCATGGTGTGCTTGACGCCGCACATGTCGTCGCCGACGATGCCGGTATAGGTGGTGTCCACGGCGGGCTTGGCGGGCGCCGGAGCGGCGATGGCGCGCAGGGCGAGCGGAGAGAGCGCGAGCGCGAGGGCGGCGGCGGAGAGGCTGAGGTTCAGGCGAAGTTTCATGGGCGAGGGTGCTCCGGTTCGGGAATTCGGGGTAGCTGCCCTCATTATGACGCGATAGGCACCTGAAGGTGACAGAACCTGCTGGGACGCGCAAGGGCAGCCGTCAATTTTGTCAGGTATGTTTTTACCCCCGGGCGCCCTTGGGGGCCGCGCCCTTGGCCGTGGATACAAGAGGCTAGCTCGTGCGCCGGTAGGGCGTTGTCCGAGGCCCCCACTGCCAGTTGCCGGGCGGCCGTGGGCCTGACGCAGGTCGAGGTCGGCCCCAGCCAGCGCTCCCTGCGCGCCCGGATTCTACACCCCCAGCAGCTTCAGCTTTGACCACGTGTCCCGGCCGTGCCTCAGCACCTGTTGGTGCCCAGGCGTCAATCCCCGATCCCGAGGATGTCCGACAAGGGACAGATTCAGCCCGGAAAGCCGTTCAATATGTACGCATGCGGCGGGAGGCGTGAAATCGTGGCGCAGGTCAACGCCAAGGAAAGCGAAACCATTCAAGGGCAAAAGAAAATGCTTCTGCCAGACCGGCCTGCCCCGGCCCGCGGCCATGCGCGAAAACTCCTGCCGGTGCCTCGGCCCTCTGAAGCCGACGCAAACCGGCGACGAGGGCGACACTAGAACCTGTCCGACAAAGCGGTGGACCGTGTCGCGGGGTGAGGGCGTGGGGCTTTTCCTGATGTCGAAGCCCCACAATCGGTGTTCACAGAGTTCGGGTTCACCATTTGTCGGACAGGTTCTAGCGCTCCGCGTGCGAAGGGCCGGGATTTGCAACGGAAGTAGGCTGGGGTCGCAGGGGGGGATGGGATTCGTATGGGTGCGCAGACCGAACGCTTAGCGCAGATTGCAGGGGATTTGGCGAGACACTTGGCGCCGGGCAGGCCAATCACATTCGACGGCCCTCAGACTTCGATTCGGATATGGCCCGATGATCTAACCGGCGAGACCCGGTTTCAGATTTTGGGGTATTGGCCGGAGAACGAAATCGCCGACCGGACAGACCATCAATTGCGCGAGCTTTTGACTTCATGGCCCAAGCTGAGTTGATCGCGCCAGACCTGACCTGACGGATACCTTGAGCGCCAGCGAGTACACGCCGAAGCAGAAAAGGCGCGCCTTGCGCGCGATTGGCTTACACCGCCAGCTTCAGCTTGATTCCGTCGTTCGGCGCGTTGACCAGATCCTGCTTCGTCCCGCGGTACCGCTCGGTCGTCTGCACCGACGCATGTCCGAGCAGCAGCGAGTGACCGCGGGAATGGGCCATTTCATGCTAAATACGACTCGACATGCCGCTCCAATGAGGCCGCGGCCGAACGACCGCGGAAAT
>DATNED010000135.1:0-7358 GCA_035553115.1 Terriglobales bacterium
CGATCATCGTGCCGGGTTGCTGCGCAAGCCCTGGTACCGCCGCATCCTCTACTACTGCACCCGCGTGCTGCCCGAGGCCGCCGCCTACCGCCGCGCCGATGCCGCCATCGTGCTCAACCGCGCCGAGCAGGAGTTCCTCGGTCCGCGCACCCGCCTTCTCCGCACGATTCCTCACGGCGTGCTGCGCGAGCGCTGGGAACAGGCGCCGCCTCCGGACGCTCCGCGCGGTGCCGGGATGCTCTTCAGCGGAACCTGGCACACCGGCAAGGGAATTCATTACCTGGCCGAAGCCTATCGCCTGCTTCACGCCCGCGGCGTCACCATTCCTATGACGCTGCTCAGCGGCATGGAAGACGGCCCCGAGTTCGCCCAAGAAGAGCGCTGGATCCGCCGCTACTTCGCCCCCGCCTGCCAAGCTGGCCTCACCGTGCTGCGGCGCAGCCAGGACCAGAACGAAGTATTTGCCCTCTACCGTAGCCACGATCTTCTGGTCTGCCCTTCGAGCACCGAAGGTTTCGGCATGGTCGTGCTCGAGGCCATGAGCCAACGCCTGCCGGTGGTCTGCTCCCGCGCCGCGGGCGCCGCCGAGCTGCTCGAGCACGACCGCGATGCGCTGCTGGTGGCGCCCCGCGACGCCGCTGCGCTTGCCACCGCGCTCGAGCGGCTCTGGCAAAATCCCGCGTTGCGCCGCCGCTTGGGCGACGGCGGCCGTGCGCGCGTACGTGAATTGAGCTGGGCCGCATCCGCGCACGCCACGCGCGCGTTGTACCGGCAAGGCCTGGCCGCGCGCTCCTAACTTCGCGGCTTCGCACCTGGCCGCACAGCATAGAGCGCGATCAGGCGCTGGGCGTCGGCGTAGGGCACCCATTGGGGTTCGTTTCCATCAGGGACTACGGGTTGCCGTTTGCCGTTGCGCAGCACGAAAATGGCGACGCACTCGTCGTTGCCGCATTTTGCGCCTGTGACATCCTGGAATGCGACTTCCCCGTCGTCGGCCACGGCGCGGCGGACCGCATAGGGCTGGTCCAAGGCGCTACACTCGCCGCTCAGCGGTCCGTTCCACTGCGACACGCAGACCCAATTCCAAGCCTGGTCGTTTCTGACCGTTTCGATCGGTACGGATTTGTGCCAGGCGATCCATTCGCCCGACGGGCTGATCGCAAAATCGTGGCCGTAGCCGGCCTGCTCCATGTTTGCGGGCTTCTCTGCGATCACCCGGCCATCGTTGGTCGCTAGCCGCCCGTCGGCGTCAATGCCGATGGCGCGCTTGCGATCAGCGCTGCACGCCGGCTCGGTCAGGCCCTCCACCCGAATGGGAGCGCCGGTGAAGACGTCGAAAAGCGGGCGTGCGTCGCGATCAGCGAAGAGTTGCTGATCCGCGGTGATCGTCCCGCAAGTCGCAGCGAGGTAATAGGCGCTGTCTGCCGTGCCCTCCACCCCCACCTCGGCTCCCGGACGACGGATCGTGATCCTCGAATCCACCTCCCTTCCCATCTCCTTATTTATCGGCACAGTGTACTGGGTCTGGTAGACGATAGCATCGCCTCCCAATATCGCGAAGCTCCACAGCGCCTTGCTGGCACGGAGCGCGGTGGCCGTGCTGGCACCGCATCTCAGCTTGACCGCGTTTCCGTCCTGATACGCGAGGCAGTTGGGGTGCGCGGGCGCGCGGGACGGCGTCCCTTGCGCGCACGCGGCATGTGTGGCGCACACCAGCCCCAGAAGGAGCGGCCAGAGCCGGCCCGCGGCAGTGTGCAGATGCGCCCGAGCCGGCCTCATTGCGCGACCGGAGGCCCGTAGGTGATGGTATGGGTGACCGATTCGTAAGTGATGCCCTCCTCGATGTCGGTCGTGATCGAGTCGAGCCAGGAGGTGAAGTTCGCGTTCCAGGCGTCCCAGTTGATGCCAGCGATGCCGCCTCCCCCTCCGCCCGCTCCTCCTCCCCCGCCGCCGGAAGTTTGCGTTGCGAACTGACTCGGCTTCAGGCAGGGCCGGAGGAATTGCGGGCTGTTCCAATAATGGCCGGGGCCGATGGTGGCGGTTTCGGGGCCGCCTGGGCGTTTTACCCCGCCCTGGCTGCCGAACATCTTCCCGCCAGTCTTCGGGTCGTACGGGCTGGTGACGATCGCCATATGCCCGGGGAAGAGTGCGATGTCGCCGACCGCGCCGATGCCGCCCGTGAACCGCGAGTCGCCGCGGATCTCGCCGGTCGCGATGTTCCCGATTGCAGGATTTGCGAAGGTGCCGTGCGAGTAGCTCTGGTTCGCTAGCGCCAACATCACCAGACCCGAGCAATCGACTGCGGCGAGTGCGCCGCCCGCCTTGCGGTCAAAGTGCTGGTCGTTCGCGTGCGTGAGGCCGTGGCCGCGATAGCTCTCCGCCACCGCAATATAGGCCTTGGCTTGGGCTGGGGTGGCGGGGGCGGTGCCGTTCGGGCAGGGGCCGACGAGACCGTTGAAATCGGTGCTGTTGAGCGGCAAATTTCCGACGTAGCTGTAGCGATTGAGCGATTGCGGCTCGGCGTTGACTGCGGTAGCCGCCCCGCCGGGATCAGGCGAGAGCCACCGGGATTGGGTCGGACTCTGCTCGCGCAGCAGGAAATCATAGAGTCCGGCAGGCCCGGTCACGGTACCCTGCTGCTGGCCGGTGAAGCTTGCATCCGTTGAGCTGGCGGTCGCGTAGGGCTCGCCGTAGGGGCCATAGGCCTGGGAGGCGATCAGAGCGCTCGAAGGGCCCGTGGTCAGCCGGCTGCTGCCGAGCCAATCCGCGTGCTGGTAGCCCACCAGGCCGGCGCCGGAATAAATCGCGTGCCCCCCGCTCGGCAGCGGCACCGACGCCGCCACCAGCGACATGCCTTGCAGTGTGGCCATGCGCCCGCCGGGGCCGTAAAAGAGCTCCTGATTAGTGCCGCCCGACTGGGTCTCGACCACGCGCCCGAGCGCGTCGGTGATGACGATCGCCCCAGCCAGGGTCACCGGCGAGCCGTCGGCGGCCCACGCGTACGCGCCGGTCGTGCCGCGAACGGGATCGTCGAGCAGATTCCCGTTGCCGTCGTACCGCGGGCTCATGCCGCCCACGCTCGCCACCTGGTTCTTGAGGTTGAAGCTGGCAGAAAACGCCGTGCCGGTCGCGGCGGTCTTGCTCATGTTCCCGAAGGCGTCATCCCAAAACGTCTGGTTCCAGACCGCGCCGCAGTTGGCGGTGCGGGCGCGGCCCAGATCGTCATGGCCGTAGCTGCAGGATTCGGTGTCCGCGGTTCCCGCGATTCCGTCGCTGATCCTGAGCGTCCCCAGGCTACCGTTGGCGTTCCATCCGAGCGTTCCGGTGTCGGCGGCTCCGCCCACCGAAAATTGGAACTGCGTCATCCGGCCGGTGCTGGCATCGAAGCTGAATTGGTCGCTGTCGCCCGAGCCCAGCGCGACCGAGGTCGGCCCGTAGAGGCCGTAGCTGACGCCAGTCACCGGACCCTTCCCGCTGGCATCGCTGACGGCGCTGGTTCGCCCCATGGGATCAGCAGCATAGGTAAGCGTCACTGGGAGCCCAATCCCGCTCAGCGTATGCAGCAATCCGTTGGGCCAATACGTTGCGGACATGTGGTACCAATTGCCGGAGTGCGGTGTGGTTTCGAGCACCTCGGTCGGGCTGCCGAGCGCGTCGAGGCTGAACCCGAGATCGGTGATCTTCGCCGATTGCGGCCCCGTATAAGCTTCTGCCAGCGCGCCCTTCACTCCAGTCATGCTCAACCCGCCCACGGCTGCTCCATCGTACACGAAATGCTTTTCCGGCGTCACCGCGGAATAGGGGCCAGAGGGGTAGGTGACGGCGGTCAAGCGGTGGGCGGCATCGTGCGCGTAGCAGCTTACGTTGCCAATGGCATCTCGACGCATGATCATGTCGCCCCTGCTGGTGATGCCGCAATAGCTGGCCTCGGAATCAAAGGCGAAATTGATCGTGCCTGTCTCAGGGTTGGTTTCCGCGACGAGTCGCCCGGCGCCGTCGAAGGTCAGATCGCGTGTTTCCTGGTTGCCGGCGGGTGCTTCGGCGTTCTGCGTGATCGCAACGAGATTGCCCGCGCTCACACGGCTGTAAGCGTATTGGGTCCAGTACCCGTTGAGCGGATGCTGCTGCGCGCAGGTGCCGCTTCCGGGGGTGGCGCCGCTGGTGGTATCCGTGACGATCTCGCAGACCGAGGCAAGCCGGCCCAGGCCATCGCTCTCGAGCTGCTTCTGCTTGGCGTTCTCGCCCGCCGGCGCGGGACCCTGCGTGATGAGCACGTCGTTGCCGAAATATTGATAACCCGAGGTTCCGCCGCCGGTATCCGTGATTGTCGCGGTGCGGCCGGAGAAATCGAAGCTGGTGGAGTTGAACGGCGTTCCCGCGGGCGCGACTGCGTTGGCTGCGGCGATGTAGGGCGCGCTGACTTGGCTGGCCCTGCCTTCGAGGTCATACTTGGTCTGGACCGACTCGAACGTCGTCGCGCCAGGCCCCTGGCGAGTCTGGGAAATGGTTGCGCGCCCTAGGCCGTCAAGGGTTGTGAGGACATCGCTGGTTGAGGCACCGCCGTTGAACGCCATCGCGGCCTCGGTCTGCGCCGGCACCGAGCCGGAGGCATTGGTATAACTATAGTTCGTCTGATTGCCGGCGGCGTCGGTGCTCGCGGTGGGTCGCCACAAGCCCGCGGGATCACCGTAGCTCGTGGCGGCAGTGTTGCCGTTCTCGTCGGTGTACGACGTCATTACGCCGCCGGTGCAATCCCAGCCCATGCTCACGGTGAGCGATGAGACTAGCTCCTGCACGAGCGTCGGAAACGCTTGATTGCAGGCACCATAGATAAAGTTGGTGGCTGCGCCGTTCGCGTCCGTTGCGCTCTGCACCTGGCCGGTGTCGAAATAGCTGAAGTGCTTCACGAGAGATGAAGAGGGATTCACCCATTGCGTGATCGAGGTGAGGTTCTCGCGCGCGCCGGTGGGGGCAGCGAGCTGGCTTGCGCCGCTTGCCGTCACGGCGGATTCATCGTAGCCGAAGGTGGTCTGCGTCGTGATATTGCCCGCACCGTCCTCGGTGGTGATGGCGGCAGGGAAGCCGTAGAGCGCGTAGGTGGTAAGCGTTTTCTGGAGCATGCTGCCATGGGTGCCGCCCGGCCCCCAGTCATACTCATCCACTTCGGTGGGCCTGGGGCCGATCAACTGCACGTCGCTGAGGCGCGCCTGGTTAGTGTCACTGAGCACCGTGTAGCGGCTGACCTCGGTGACTGGGCCGCTGGGGGTCGATGTGCAGGTTGATCCGCCCAGCGTGGCGCCGTTGTAGCAAAGGTAGTCTGTGCTGGCTGAATTGGAAATTGAACTGACCAGGCCGCCGCCATTGAAATGAAACTGGGTGGTGTGCCCGTCCGGGTCAGTTGCGCTCGCGGAACTCGCGTTGCTGGCCCAGCTCCAGCCCGCGCCGCCCGTGACGCTGTCCGTGCGGCTCAGTCCTTCCTGCAAAAAGGCGGCACCGAAACTGCAGGAGTACGAGCGGTCGTAATTGATGGTGCCGCCCGTGGGAAGACTAACGCTTGTGAGTTGGCCGTTCGCGCCGTAGAGAAACGTGTATTTGGTGCCGTCGGGCAGATCGAGCTCGCTAGGCATCGCCTGCGAGCCGCTGGACCACTCGTACTCATCGCTGCAGCCGAAGCTGCTGGCCTCCAAGTGGCTGGCGAATTGCTCGGTGATGGTCAGCGGGCGCCCGCCAACGCCGAGGTAGGTGTAGGTGGTCGGCGGCGCTGGGCTGGCGGTGCTGCTGCTGATGGTGAGAAACGGAGTTGAGCCATCGAGCGTATCGAAATATTTCCAAATCGTCTGCGAATTCTCTGTGCATTCGGCGGCGGGATTGCCGGGACTGTAGCAATACTGGTAGCTGTAGCTGATCTGGTTGCCATTTCGATCGCTGATCGGGCCCCAAACGCTGAAGCTTGTGTTGTCGATCGAGGTGACCGTCGGCATGCCCGAGTCATCCACGGTCAGCGTGTAACCGGAACTATCGCCTGCAGATTCGGAATAGCCGCTGCTTTGCCGGGGGCAATCCGTTGCAGGGTCGTCGCTGCCGGAGTACCACGCACCGGAAAAGGGATGGGGTACACCTGCAGCGTCAACGAAAAGGTACTGATAAAAATACAGATCTACGGAGCCGTCGTCGCCGATGTAGTCGCCGTTGTCGTCGTAGACGGGATACCCGCAAGTCCCTTCGCTGCCACCGCCCTCGCTGACCGTGCCCATGACCGGGCTGGTCCAACCGAACGATCCGGGGCTGGGGTACCAGGAACCGCGGGCGAAACCCCAAGGATCCGTCGTGCTCCAAATCTGGCTGTTGTAGTTCAGTGTTGCCGCGAGCGAGATGCCGCGGCCCTCGCGCGCGGCAAGAGGAATGCGGAAACTGGTCGAGAGCGACGCGCTGTCCACCTGATCGAATCCGAAATCCTGCACGGTTGCGAGCACCGGCTTGGCAATGACCACGCCCTGCGCCGACGCGTGCCCGAGGGCGAACCCGAGAACAGCGGCGATCAATAGTGGCGAGAATTTCCTGCACATTACCGGCCTCCTTTCGCGCCCACAGAGGGTCGCTGCCTGGGCGCAGGCAGTGGGAAATCGGACTCGGTGAAACCGGCGCGCGGGGCAAAGTCGTCGAGATCGATGACCATGCGCGTGACGCCGCTCACGCGCTTTTCGATGCGAGCGGGAAAGCTCACGCCGTCGGCCACGCTGTAGGCCGAATAAATGTCCTCGACCGACTGGCCCGTGGCCGCGGTGAAGGCGGCGCGGACCGGATTCCCGGTCGCCTGGTCAAGATCGAGCAGGAGCCGGCTTGCCGAGGCGATTCGGGCTGCCGCGGCGGGTGGAAGACCAGCGCGGGCTGGGCGCGAGATGATTAGCCGGCGCGTGCCCGCAGGCGCTTCTCCTGAGGGTGCCTCGCTAGCAATTGCGTCCGCGGTGTTGAGATCCGCGACGGAAAGACCCTGCGGAAGCAGATCGCAGTTTTCCGCATTGCCGCCGATCGGGAGCAGTTGGGCCAAGCCGCCCGGGCCAAGCACAACTGATCGCCCGTTGTTCACTACCCGCTCGAACCGCCCGCTCGGCAATAAGACGGTGACGCGGCAATGCCGCGAACCCCAGATTTCGATGTGGACGGCACCGCCCAAATTGCCGGCCGGCGTCGAGATCACGGCGCGGCCACTGGCCTGGAATCCGGCCTTCGGGCCGGTGCCAAGAACGCCCAAGGTCGTCTGCCCACAGAGAGCGCCGACGAACAATGCAATGATTACGGTATGCCTGCCTGCATGCATGCATGCATGCCTGCCTGCCTGCCTGCCTGCCTGCCTGCCT
>DATNED010000136.1:0-4752 GCA_035553115.1 Terriglobales bacterium
GACAGGCCGGCGTTCTAACCAACTGAACTACGTCCCCGCGCTGGGCGGCCCGAACGGTTGCGAGTGGTGGGCGATCACGGACTCGAACCGTGGACCTTCTGCTTGTAAGGCAGACGCTCTAACCAACTGAGCTAATCGCCCCGTGGTCAGGTCTCCATTGTAGCGCGAATCCGCTCCAGCGCCTCCGACAATTCCCCCGCTGCGCCCGCGAACGAGAAGCGCAGGAACTCCGCTCCCGAGCGCCCGAACGCCGCCCCCGGAATCGCCGCCACGCCCGCCTCCTCCAGCAGCCGCTGTTGCAATGCTTCCGCCGTCAGTCCGGGCCGAACCACGCGCGCCCAGGCGTAGAATGCGCCCTGCGGCATCCGGCAGCGCAGCCCCGGAATCCGCGCCAGGCCCCCGGCGAAGAGCTCGCGCCGGCGCGCGTACTCGGCCACCATCGCGGCCGTGTGGCCCGAGGCATCGCGCAGCGCCTCGATCGCCGCCACCTGGAGGAACTCGCTCGCGCAGGTGAAGCTATTCACCACCAGCATCTCGAGCGCGGCCACCATCTCCGGCGGCGCGACCGCGTATCCCAGCCGCCAGCCGGTCATGGCGAAGCTCTTCGAGAATCCGTCAATCACCACCGTGCGCTCGGCCATGCCGGGAAGCGTGGCGATCGAAACGAAACGCTCGTCGTAAACGATGCGGGCATAGACCTCGTCGGCGATCACGGCGAGGTCGTGCTCGCGCGCGAGCGCGGCCAGGCCTTCGAGGGTCGCGCGCGAGAAGACCGTGCCCGTGGGGTTGTTGGGCGAGCACAGCACCAGCACCCGCGTGCGCGGTTTGATCAGGCCGGCGACTTCGCCCAGGTCGGGCTGGAAGCTGTTCTCTTCCAGCAGCCGGTAGCCTACCGGGCGCGCGCCCACTCCGCGCGTCAGCGAGGGGTAGAGCGGAAAGCTCGGCTCCGGGCACAAGACCTCGTCGCCGCGCTCGATGAGCGCGGTCATCGCCAGCGAGAGCGCCAGTTTGCATCCCGGGGCGACCAGGATGCTTTCGGCCTCGCATTGCAGGCCGCGCGTGCGGCGCAAATACGCGGCCAGCGCGGCGCGCAGCTCGGGAATCCCCGCCGGCGCGCAGTACCGGTCGCGGCCCGCGTCCAGCGCCGCCTTCGCCGCGCCCGCAACCTCCGCCGCCGCATGGAAGCTGGGCTCGCCCAGCTCGAGATGGATCACCGAGCGCCCGGCGCGCTCGAGCGCGCAGGCGCGCGCATACACTTCCATGGCGCCCTCGCCGCTGAGCTGGCCGATGCGGGAGGCGATGCGCACGGCTAGCCGAGCGCGCCCTCGAGGTCGGCGATGATGTCGCGCGCGTCCTCGATGCCCACGCTCAGGCGGAGCAGGTTGTCGCGGATGCCGATGCGCTCGCGCTGCTTGGGCGACACCTCGCGGTGCGAGGCGATGATCGGATACATCACCAGCGTCTGCACGTCGCCCAGGCTGGTGCAGGGCAGGCAGAGGCGCAGCTTGTCTATCACCTGGAACATGCCCGCCTTGTCGGCGCCGCGCACCTCGAACGAAACCATGGCGCCATACCGCCCGCCGAACTGCCGCTCCGCCTTGGCATGATCGGGATGGTCGGCAAACCCTGGATAGTAGACGCGCTCGACCTTGGCATGCGCGCGCAGCCACGCCGCCACTTGCGCCGCATTGCCGCACTGGCGCTCCATCCGCAGCGGCAGCGTCTTCAGGCCGCGCAGCACCAGCCAGGCCTCGAATGCGCCCAGAATGCCGCCGGCCATCTTGCGGCACGCATCCAGCGCCGGCGCCTCCGCGGCGGCGCACGAGACCACGCCGGCGGTGACGTCGCCATGGCCCGAGAGATACTTGGTCGCGCTGTGAACGCAGTAATCCGCGCCCGCCCCCAGCGGCTGCGAAAGCACCGGGCTGGTGAAGGTGGCATCCACCAGCAGCTTGGCGCCGGCGGAATGGACCTTCTCGGCCAGCGCGGCGAGATCGAGCACGCGCAGCAGCGGGTTCGACAGCGTCTCGACGATCACCAGCCGAACCCCGGGACCGGAAAGGGCTCGGTCCTGCTCGGCCGCGACGTTTAGGTCGGCAAAGCGAATCTCGATGCCGAGCGGCGCGAGCAGGTTCATCAACAGCCCGATCGTCCCGCCGTAGATCTCCTGCGAGCAGACGATCACCTCCCCGGGCACCACCCCGCTGGCAAGGATCGCCGCGTGCAGGGCGGCCATGCCGGAGCCGAAGCTGAACGCGGCTTCGGCGCCCTCGAGTTCGGCCACCGCCGCCTCCAGCGCCGCGCCGGTGGGGTTGGCGTAGCGCGCGTACATGTAGCCGGGCTCGCCTCCCGCCACCGCGTCCAATTGCGCGGTGCGGTCGTAATAGAAGGTGGCGCTGGGGTGGATGGGGACGCTCACCGTGTGCGCGGCGCCGGCGTCGCCGCGTGAGCCCGCATGCACGGCCTTGGTCGCAATCTGCATAGGCATCAGACTAACATCCCCAGCCCCTCAGCGTGTACCATCCAAGACATGGCGGAAGTGCTCGATCTGCGCCAATTTCGCTGCTCCCAACTGGAGCCGCTGCTGCGCGCCGAAACCAGCGAATGGAGCCAGCGCCTGGACTGGGACTACGGCTCCTCCGCCGACCTGATCCGGCAGTACATCGAGGCTCGCATCCTTCCCGGCTACGTCCTCGCCGAGCGCGGGCGCGTCCGCGGCTGGGACGCCATCGGCTACGGCTTCTTCATCTACGAATCCCGCAAGGGGATGATCGGCAATCTGTTCGTCGCCCCCGAGCACCGCGACCCCAACCACGAAGCCGAGCAGCGCCTCCTGCTGCATATGATTGATACCCTTCGCGGCACCCCCGGACTCGAGCGCATCGAGGCTCAACTCATGCCCTTCGCTCCGGCCGCGCTGGGGCAGACGTTTCAACTGCATGGTTTTCAGAGCTTCCGCCGCGTCTTTCTCACCCTTCCGCTCAACAGTCCGCCGCAGCGCCGCGGCCCCCCGCCGCTGCCCGAGGTCACCCATTACCGCGATCTGCGCATCGAGCCCTGGGGAGGCGCAACCTACGAGGAGGCGGCCCGCCTGATCCAGCACGCCTACGAGCGCCACGTGGACAGCCGCATCAACGACCAGTACCGCAGCTTCACCGGCGCGGTCCGCTTCATGCACAATATCGCCCATTATCCCGGCTGCGGCGCGTTCGATGCCACCGCCAGCTTCATTGCCCGCTCGGTCGAGCACGCCACCCTCGACGGCATGATCCTGACCTCGCGCGTGAAGCCCGAGGTCTCGCACGTCACCCAGATCTGCGTCAAGCCCGAGCGCCAGCGCCAGGGGCTGGGCCGCGCTCTGCTCGAGCGCTGCCTCGAGCAGCTCCGCAAGCAGGGCATGCGCGCCGCCACCCTCACCGTCACCGCCGACAATGCCTCCGCCCGCGCCCTCTACCAGCAACTCGGCTTCACCACCATGGCCGAGTTCGATGCCTACGTCTGGGAGCGCCCCGATCGCCGTCAGGAGCTGGAACTCTGAGCGACCCCGCCAAAACCCGGCGCGAGCGTTTGCGCGACCAGATCCGCGCCCTGCGCGACACCGCCCGCCTCCTCGGCCCCAGCGCCCGCCTCCTCACCACCACCGAGGCCCACACCTACGCCTACTCCGTGTCGGCCAATTTCCTCCTCGCTTCCCTGCCGTTCCTCTTCCTGCTGCTCTGGATCGGCCACCAACTCTTCCCCAACCTCTCCACCCAGCATGCCACCTTGGCGCAGTTGCTCGACGCCTTCCTGCCTGCCGGCCAGCAGCGCCTCGTCGCCGACGCCACCCGCCTCGCCAGCCGCCATACCGTGCAGGTCTTTTCGCTCCTGATGCTGGCCATCTCCTCCAGCGGGGTCTTCCTTCCCCTCGAAGTCGCGCTCAACAGCATCTGGGGATTCCCGCGCAACCGCAGCTACATCGGCAATCAGGTCGTCTCGTTGCTGCTGGTGCTGGCCTGCGGCCTCATTGCCCTGGTTGCGCTCCTGTTGGGCAGTCTCGGCGTTGCCGCGGCCCAATCCGTGTTCCCCGCCGCCTGGACCGGATTCATCAACGCGCTGACCTTGACCTCGCTCACGCTCTTCTCGCTCCCCGCCGCGATCCTGGTGTTTTTCATCATCTATTGGAAGCTTCCCAACGGCAAAGTCCCGGCCGGGCAGGTCCTGCCCGCCGCCCTCTATACCGGCCTCCTCGCCGTGGTGTTCACCATCGTCTTCCGTTGGCTGGTGCCGTTTTTGGATTTTCCCAGCGTCTACGCCTCGCTCGCCTTGCCGGTCACGCTGCTGGTGTGGGGCTACTGCGGCGCGCTTCTGCTGCTCTTCGGCGCGAGCCTCTCCGCGCGCGGCGTGGCGCGCCTCCCCGCCATGCGCATCCGCTTGCCCCGCTACGGCGAACTCCGCGCTTGGTACGCGCATCATAGTAGACACGCCGAGGGAGCCGAAGGCGCGGCGGCCACCAAACCGCGCTAGAATAGCGGCCAAGGTGGAAACCACGGCAACCCGACAGCAACGGTCGGCTGCGGAGCTGGGGCCGCTCGAGAGCGGCGTCATGGAGGTGCTCTGGAGCCATGGCGCAAGCAACGTGCGCATGGTCGCCCAGCGCTTGCCGCGGCCGCTGGCCTACACCACCGTCATGACCACCCTCGACCGCCTCTACAAGAAGGGCCTGCTCATGCGCGAGAAGCAGGAGCGCGCCTTCATCTACTCCCCGCGCGA
>DATNED010000137.1:0-18790 GCA_035553115.1 Terriglobales bacterium
AATACTTGGGCACCGACGGGTCCACCTGATCCGACCAGGCCAGGATGCCGCCGGCGAGATTGCGCACCTTCGCGAACCCCGCCTCCTTGAGCAGCTTCGCCGCCTTGAGCGAACGCACGCCCGAGCGGCACTGCGCCACGATATCGGCGCCGCGGTCGAGCTCGGAGAGGCGCTTGGGCAGGTCCCCGAGCGGGATCAGGACCGCGCCCGGAATCCGGCCGATCTGGAATTCGTGCGGCTCGCGCACGTCGAGCACGAACGGCGGCGTCGCCCCGGCCAGCTCCTTTGCCAGCGCGGCAGCCGTGACTTCGCCCACCCCGGTGCCTGCGTCCGCGGGCGCAGCCGGCGCCTCTTCGCCGCGGATGCCGCAGAACTCTTCGTAGTCAATCAGTTTCGTCACCGTGGGGTGCGCGCCGCAAACCGGGCAAGCCGGGTTCTTGCGCAGTTTCAATTCCCGGAATCGCATGCGCAGCGCGTCGTAGAGCAGCACGCGGTTCTTGAGCGGCTCGCCGATGCCGATAATGAGCTTCACCGCCTCGGTCGCCTGAATCACGCCCATCAGGCCCGGAAGCACGCCGAGCACGCCGCCTTCGGCGCAGCTGGGCACGAGACCCGGCGGCGGCGGCTCCGGATACCAGCAGCGATAGCAGGGGCCATCGGGCAGGGCCAGCACCGAGGCCTGTCCTTCAAAGCGGAAAATGCTGGCGTAGACGTTGGGTATGCCGCTGAGCACGCAGGCGTCGTTGACCAGGTAGCGCGTTGGGAAATTGTCGGTGCCGTCCACGACCAAATCGTAGCCGCGGAAGATCTCGAGCGCGTTCTCGCTGGTGAGCTTGGTTTCGTAGCCGACGATCTCGACGCCGGGGTTGATGGCCTTCAGGCTTTCGCGCGCGCTATCCAGCTTGGGCCTGCCGACGTCGGCGGTGGAATGGATCACCTGCCGCTGGAGGTTGGTGAAATCCACTACATCAAAATCCACGATGCCGATGGTGCCGACGCCGGCGGCCGCGAGATAAAGTCCGACCGGAGCGCCGAGGCCTCCGGCGCCGATGGTGAGCACTTTGGCGGCCTTGAGCTTGCGCTGGCCCTCGATGCCTACCTCAGGAATGATGAGGTGGCGGCTGTAGCGCAGGATCTCCTCGTTGCTGAGTTCAGCGCTGCGGGCAGGAGCAATCGTGGTCGCCATGAGAAATGCCTCCATCGCCGCCATTGCGGCGCGGTCCGGTCGGAGCAAGGGTTGTCAGGGGAAGGGAACTACAGGCAGGCAGGGCTCAACATCGGCACGCGGGGGAGCCGCCGGCGATGCTGGGGACGATGGAAAGCGTGTCGGAAGCGGTCACAGGCGTTTGTCCGCTTCCAGTATAGCGAATATCTTCATCGTTGCGGTATACGTTGACGAAGCTGCGAAGCTGGCCGTCGGGCTGAAACAAATGCGCCCGCAGCTGCGGATGCGCCCGTACGACGTTCTCCAGGACTTCGCCCACATCCCGGCCTTCGGCCTCCACCGCGTCCAGCCGCCCGGTGAAGGGCCGCAGCGGGGTGGGGATGTAGACCTTGACTGCCATATCGAGTTGATCTCCTCCTGCCATGGTTGGCGTTCTAGTTTGGTGTAGACGTTTCCAGCGGCTCGGGTAGAAAGCGGCTGCGGTCTTCGGCCAGCTCGAACGAATTGGCCGTTCCCGATGCCGCCGCCGCCCCGGCCACGATGGAAACGATGAGATAAGAATACCCCGGCCAGGCGGCGTGCTCGAGATCCGTCTGCGACGGCCGCGCCGGATGATCGGGATGCGAATGATAGAAGCCCACGATTTCCAGCCCCTGTTCGCGCGCCTCGCGCTGCGCCGCCAAGTGCTCGCGCGGGTCGAAGTCGAAGCGATTGCGCGGCGATGCGGTGTTGGCGTTGCGCATCCGGCGAACCGCGGCGACGCGGCGGCCGCCTTCCGCCAGCATGCTGCCGAGCAGCAGGCCGCAGCATTCATGCGGGTAAGTCTGTTCTCCGTGCTGCAGGACCTCGCGGAGCAGGCGGGCATCCATTTCCAGGCTCATGGTTGGCTCCAGAATCTCTCGCTCAAATACTTGTCGCCGCTGTCGGGCAGCACCGTCACCACCACCGATCCCGCCGGCGCGCGCTGCGCCACCGCGAGCGCGCCGCAAACCGCCGCCCCGGCGCTCACCCCCGCCAGCAACCCGTGGCAGCGCGCCAGCCGGCGCACCATGGCGTAGGCCGATTCGGTTGCGATCTCGCGATTGGCGTCGGCAAGGCTGGGGTCGTAGATGGCGGGAACCATCGCGGAGGGCATGTGCTTCATCCCCTCGAGTCCGTGGAACGGCGCATCCGGCTGCAACGAGACGCACAGCACGTCGGGTTTCAGCTCGCGCAGCCTGCGCGTCGTGCCCACGAACGTTCCGCTGGTGCCGAGGGCGGCGACGAAGTGGGTGACGCGCCCCTCGGTCTGCCGCCAAATCTCCTCCGCGGTTCCGAAATAATGCGCTTGCCAGTTGCCGGGGTTGGAGTATTGGTCGGCATACCAGTAGTGCTCGGGATCGGCGGCGGCCAAGGCCGCTGCGGCCCTGATCGCGCCATCGGTGCCTTCGCCGGGATCGGTGAAGGTAAGCTCGGCGCCGTAGGCCTGCAAGATGCGCTTCCGCTCCGAGCTGGCGCTCTCGGGCACGAACAGCCGCACGGGAAATCCGCGCGCCGCGCCCAGCATGGCGTACGCGATGCCGGTGTTGCCGCTGGTTGCGTCCAATAGGGTTCGGCCCGCCAAGGCTCCGCTCTCCTCGGCGGCCTGCACCATGCGCCAGGCGGCGCGGTCTTTGACGCTACCGCCGGGGTTCGCCCATTCGGCTTTGCCGGCCAGCGTCACCCCGGGCGGAAGCTCCGGCAGCTCCAGGCGCAGCAGGGGCGTGTTGCCGATCAGTTCGGTCACTCCGACAATCACCGTCCACCATGCGCATTTCCTCCCTGGCCCACCCTCGATTATAATTTCTTTCGCGATCATGCCCCGCCGCCCCGCACCGCCCACGCTTGCCGCTGCGCAGCAGCAGCTCACCACTCTGGGATTCTCCATCACCGCCCTGCGCGACGGAAAGGTGCTTGCCCGCAAGCTCGGTTGCGCCGCCATTCTCGAAGAGAACAACCGCGCTGCGGCCATCGCGGTCCCTCCTGGCCGCGTGGTCGGCGGCGAGCTGGCGCGCTTGGTGGACCGCGGCTACCAGAAATTCTTCAAGACCGCCGAAACCCAAGTGCCCGCCCTGCCGGATCAGATGGCGGATCTGGCGCGCTTCGAGAACGAGCTGCGCTACGCCTGCGGCATCCCTTCGCTGTACAACGAGGCGCTGGGCTCGGTGAGCGACCGCTACATCTACGACCGCATCTGGTTCCGCGACCAGGGGCGCCAGCCCCGCGCCTGGGAGCAGGACGCGGCGGCCGCCCTGAAGGTGTGAGCGCCCGCGCGAAAATCGTCATCGCGATGAACAGCGCCAGCCCGGCCAGCATTTGGCGCTGGCCCGAGTCGGCCACCGCCTCCCTGCGGGCGCAATTCCCCGAGGTCGAGTTCCTCCCCTACCTGCGCGCCATCGACCAGCCGGCCGCCGCCGCCGAGCTCGAGAGCGACGCCCGGCTCTTCGCCGACGCCGACGCGGCCATCGCCTGGCGCCTCAACCCGCGGCTTTGGCGCGACGCCGCGCGCCTGCGCTGGATCCATTGCCCGGCGGCCGCGGTGACGCAGCTGCTCTCGCCCGAGCTCATCGCCAGCGACATCGCGATCACCAACGGCGCATCCGTGCATTCCGGGGTTGTGGCCGAACATGCCTTGGCGCTGATGCTCGCGCTGGGCCGCGGGCTTGCGCCATCGCTAAGCGACCAGCGCCAGGCCCGTTGGGCGCCCCAACCCTGGCTCGATCAGTTGGCCGCGCTCGACGGGGCTGCCGTGCTCCTGCTTGGCGCCGGACACATCGGCCGCGCCCTCGCCCCCAAGCTCGCGGCGCTGGGCGCGCACGTGACCGGAGTTCGCCGCCACCCGGAGCGCGGCGCGCCCGGCTTCGCCGAGATGCATGCCCCCGAGGAGCTGGACGACTTGCTGCCGCGCGCCGATTTCCTCGTGCTCGCGCTTCCGGATCTTGCCTCCACGCGCCACGCCATCGGCTTGCCCCAGCTGGCGCGGATGCGCCCGGGCGCAATGCTGGTCAACATCGGCCGCGGCGCCGCCCTCGACGAGGCCGCGCTGGCCGCGGCGCTCGAAAGCGGACGCCTGGGCGGCGCCGCCCTGGACGTCTTCGCGCAGGAGCCGCTGCCGCAGGCCTCGCCGTTGTGGCGCGCGCCGCGCTGCATCATCACCCCGCACACCGCCGCCTTCACCCCCGACACTTGGGTGCGGCAAACCCGCCTCATCGCCTCCCACCTCAAGAATTTCCTCAGCGGCGCTCCCCTCTCGCCTCTGGTGGATAAATCCTCCGGCTACTAGCCCCGCTGCCAATTGCCGCCCGGCAAAGTTGGCGCGGGCCCCAGCGCGGCACGCCGCGCGTCCCGCTTATGCTCGCGCCAGGTTGGGGGCCCCTTGCCCCAAACTGGCGCTGCGCTTCGCCGGGGCCGCGCCTGCGTTGCTTTCCGGGTGCGTGAAAGCGCCACTGGCGCATTCACCCGTTCCGAATTTCGCAGCCCTTCGCGCCGAGTTTGCCCACGGGGCAAAGCGGCGCGACCCCCGCGAAACGGTACACTGTTTTCTGTCATGCCTGACCTCGCGCAAATTCGCGTCCTCGAAGAGCAGTATCTCCTGCCCACATACTCCCGCATTCCGCTGCTGCTCGAGCGCGGCAAGGGCGTGCACGTCTTCGACAGCGAGGGCAGGAAGTACCTCGATTGCATCACCGGCATCGGCGTGAACGCCATGGGCCACGCGCATCCGCGCGTCCTGGCCACGATCAAAGCGCAGAGCAAGAAGCTGATTCACACCTCGAATTTGTATTACAACGAGTTTCAGGCGCCATTGGCGCAGCGGCTGACGGCGTTGAGCCGCATGGAGAAGGCGTTCTTCACCGTCAGCGGCGCCGAGGCCGCGGAAGGCGCAATCAAGATCGCCCGCGCCGTCGGCCAGCGCGTTTCGCCCGAAAAAATCGAACTCGTCGCGCTGGAGCACTCCTTTCACGGCCGCACGATCGGCGCGCTTTCGGTGACCGGCCAGCTCAAGTACCGCGCTCCGTTCGGGCCGCTGCTTCAGGGCGTGCACTTTGTTCACGCCGGCGATCAAGGCGCGCTCGAGGCTGCCGTTTCGGAGCGCACCGCGGCGATCCTGATCGAACCCGTGCAAGGCGAGGGCGGCATTCGGCAAGTCGCGCCGGAATTTCTCGCGCGCGCCGCCGAGCTCGCGCGCGCCCGCCGCGCCTGCCTGATCTTCGATGAGATCCAATGCGGGCTGGGCCGCACCGGCAAGTTTTTTGCCTTTCAGTGGACCGACCTCGTCCCCGATCTCGTAATCACCGCCAAGCCGATCGCGGCGGGCTATCCGTTGGGCGCGATCCTGGCGCGGGGCGAGGCCGCGACCGCGCTCAATGCCGGCAGCCACGGCACCACGTTCGGGGGCGGGCCGCTGGCCTGCTGCTTGGGCCTGGCGTTCCTGGATTTCCTCACCGATCCATCCACGCTGGAAAACGTCCAGAAGCAGGGAACCACGCTGCTCGAGGGCATGCGGAAGCTGGCGCGCAGGTTCAAGTTCGTGAAGGAAGTCCGCGGCATGGGCCTGATGCTGGGCATGGAGCTGGACCGCCCGGCGGCGCCGGTGGTGCGCAAAATGATGGAGCTGGGCGTGCTCGCCAACGTCACCCACGACACCATCATTCGCTTGCTGCCGCCCTATATTCTCGAGGACAAGCACAGCGCGGTCGCGCTGCGCGTGCTCGCCAAGGCGCTCAAGACGGCCGAATACTAGCTGTATCGGCGTTCGACCCGGGCGGACAGCCCGCACAGAATTTCGTAGGGAATCGTGTCGGCCCACGCCGCCAATTCGCTCGCCGGCAGCGACGGGCCCAGCAGCTCGACCGCATCGCCCAGCGCCGGCGGCGAGGGGAAGTCGGTGACGTCCACGCAGGTCAGGTCCATGCTGATCGCGCCCAGCACCGGCGCGCGTTGCCCGCGGATGAGCACGCTCGCGCCCGGAGAAAAATCGCGGCGGTAGCCGTCGGCGTAGCCGACCCCGATCGTGGCCGTCCGGGTCGGGCGCGCAGTCCGATGCCGCGCGCCGTAGCCGATGCCGTGCCCGGCGGGCAGCGTTTTCACCGAGACGACGCGCGCATGCCAGCGCAGCGCCGGCGAAAGGTGCGCGGCGTGCTCGGCCTGCGCGCTGTATCCATACAGCGCGAGCCCCACGCGAGCCATCATGCCGCCCCAGGCGAAGCGCAGAGCGCCTTCGGAGTTGAGCAGATGCCACGCTCTTCCCTCGACCAACGCGCCCAGGCGTTCGCGCTGCTGCTCGCTGGCTATGGGGTCGGCGGCCTCCGATGCGGCCAGATGCGAGAATACCGCCTCGACCCGCACTTCGGGCGCCGCCGCGAGCGCCGCGGTGATTCCCGGTAGCTGCTCGGCGGTCACGCCCAAGCGCCCCATGCCGGTCTCGACTTTCAGGTGAATCGGGAATGACCCGATGCGATGGCTCCTGGCCACGGCCGCCAGCCAGCGAAGCTGCTGCGCGTCCCAAATCGCGGGCGTGAGACTATGCCCGACCAGCGCCTCCGTCTGTTCGGCGTAGAAGCCGCCCAGCACCAAGATGCGGTTCCCGAGTCCCGCCTGGCGCAGCTTGGCGCCTTCTTCCACCGAGGTGACCGCGAGCCAGGGCGCGCCTGCGCTCGAGAACTCTTGCGCACAGCGCACCGCGCCATGGCCGTAGGCATCGGCCTTCACCACCGCGCACACGGCGCTTGCCGCCGGCACCACGCTGCGCACGTAGATCCAATTGCGGCGCAGCGCGCCGATGGAGACCTCGACCCAGGTCCGCATCTAGCTCAGGACTTGTCCTTCGCGAAGCTGCAGCCAACCGCGCCGCCGTTGTAATTCCAGGAACCGTCAATCGTCCCGGTGTCGGAGCTCATGGTGCCATCGAAGCTTGAAGGCAGCGAGGGCACGTCCACGTGGAGCGCCCCGTCCTTGTAGGTCGCGCTTGCGTCCAACTCGCCATTGCCTTGATTCATCACGTCATCGAGGCTTGCCGCCAGCGCCCCTTTCTCATTCTTGGTCAGGTGCAGCACCACCGGGATGTCTTGGCCTTGGACACTGACCGAACACTCCCAGGTGCCGAGCACAGGCGCAATTGGATCGGCCGGCTTCGTGCCCGCTGGCGGCGCAGTCTGCGCCAAGGAAAGAACCGCTGCGGCTGCCATCACCAATGCAGTTTTCAGCATGCGAATACCTCCGCCACCCCTACTGTCAACTCGGAACTATCAACTGTCAACCATACAATTGTTAACGCCTTCCCAGCCCCGCCCGCAGAAACACCACTCCTCCTTGCGGATGCCCGCCGTAGGTCGCCGCCAGCGTCGCGGGCGCTCGATAGAGCGTCCATTGCCCGCCCAGCGCGACCGTGCCCCAAGGCGCTTCGGCCACCTGGCGATCATAGCCGAGGCTCAGCGCCTGCACCCGCCCCAGGAATTGCTCCGGTCCGGGGGCGTGCAGAAGGTCGTTGCTGCGATCCACGTTTTCAATCCGGGTCCACGCCTGGTTCCGGTCCCATCCGTATTTTGCCTCGGCCAAGTACCCGTTGAGAACGTTGCGGCCGCCCACGACGCGGGTGCGGCCCCAAAGCAGCGTCGTGTCCCAGCCGCCGCGGGAGTACATCACGCTCGAGGTCCACCGAATCTGGTCCTGCAGCGGGTTCTGCGCTTCGGGACTGCGGATGTGCCCCCACGAAATCTGCCCGCTCCAGTATTTCGAGGGGCTGAGCGTGAACCGAGCCGAATACGAATCGGGGCGGCCGGTCTGCAGCGCCCACCGGTGCTCGCCCGGCTCGCGGCCGTGGAAGGTCGAGCCTTCGACTCTGACCCAGCCGTACGACGCTCCGAGCGTGATTACGTTGGCCGCAATATGGGTGGAATCTTCAAGGTGATGCCCCAGCGGCGCGAGCGGATCCTCGCTCGCCGACGCCCGATGCGGATACGCCATCGGACCCAGCGCAGGATCGCCCATCGGCGCGGCGTAGATGCTGAACCGCCCGCGCTCGCCCACTGGCACGTCGTACAGCGCGGCCAGCTCCATCAGGAAATTGTGGGGATGCTGGCCATCCACGATGGCCTGGCCGAACGCCGTCTCGCCGGTTTGGAACAGTTCCGGAAATTCGCGCTTGGTGATGGTCGCAGGCTCGAGGCTCAGCATGCTCCGCAAGCTCAACTCCCCCGCGCCCCAAGGCCGCTGCGCCATGAGCATGGACCAGTTGGTGGAAAAAAGCTTGTCGGCGCCGCGCGGGCCGGATTGTTCTTGCAGGCTCAAGAAGCCCTCGCCGTGGACCATGAAATCCCAGCCCCAGCGCGTGGTCATCAGCATCGGCTCGCGCACCGCGGCCGGTTCCAGCGAGGTGCCCGAACCCGCATGCGAAATCGCTTGCGGCGTCATGGCCGCGGCAGCCATATTCATTGCGCCCGACGCCTGCTGTCCCGCAAGGATTGCCGCCGCCCAGGCCAGGACCAAAAGAATTCGTGGCAAACTCACGCGTGCTTTCCATGGTAGCCGACCCGGTGGCAGGGCCGCGCAGCCGCGCCCCTGATCTTGTATCCTAGGTTTTCGCCATGTACGAGGACTTCTCTGCCACCGATCCGCTCACGCTGCAGACCTTCCATTGCGAATACCGCTGCCTGATGGTAGGCATCGCCACTCGCCACTCCGACACCGTGGATATCAAATTCCTGGTCAACGGCGAAGGCGTATGGCTCGGGTTGCCGCATCCGGCTTGGGTCGAGTTCAAGCGCCTCACCGGGCTGCCGCTCAGCGACCGCATGGCGGTGGACCTGGCCGGGTTCTATCTGAAGCGGGCGATCGAAAGCGGCGTCGGCGCCGACCGCAGCCACTGGAACGACATCACCGTTTCCGACGTGCTCGAACTGGCCCGCGGCCTCAAATGGCTGCCGGCGTAGCCCAAGGCGGCTAGGCGATTCCAGATCAAGCTGCGAATGTCCATAAAAAATGGACATGGTGGAATATAGGACATGGCCGCAGACATCGCGAAGCTGGGCGCTGACTGCCTTGCTTCTTGGCGAGGCATTCTTCTTGGAATTGAATTCGCGGTCGAAATCCTGAACGGCGAGCATTTTTCAACGAGCGGTTGAGAGGATCGGATCTGCCATCCTGTATCCTGTTGGGACCGCCGCAGGCGGCCCGGAATCCGCTCGATTGCCTCTCCCGCACAAAATGCGCAAGGTTCTGATCGCCAACCGGGGCGAGATCGCGGTGCGCCTGATCCGCGCGTGCCGCGATCTGGGCCTGGCCAGCGTGGCGGTCTTCTCCGATGCCGACCGCGCGGCCCTGCACGTGCAGATGGCCGACGAGGCGCTGCGCTTGGGTCCCGCGCCCGCCGCCGAAAGCTACCTGAACCAAGAACGGGTCTTGGCGGCCGCGCGCCGCAGCGGCGCGGATGCGATCCATCCCGGCTACGGCTTCCTTTCCGAGAATGCCGGCTTCGCTGCCGCCTGCCGCAGCGCCGGCGTCACCTTCATCGGCCCGACGCCCGAGAGCATGGCGGCGCTCGGCAGCAAGACCGCGGCGCGGCGTTTGGCCAGCGAGCAGAAGATCCCGATCCTTCCTGGAACGGTGGAAGCCGTGCGCGGTGCCGAGGAGGCGGTTCGGGTGGCCGCGGAAATCGGTTTCCCGGTCATGCTCAAGGCCTCCGCCGGCGGCGGCGGCAAGGGCATGCGGCGCGTGGCTTCGGCCGAGGAACTCGCGCCCGCGCTCGCGCTCGCGGCCGCGGAAGCCGGCAGCGCCTTCGGCGATTCCGCGGTCTTCCTCGAGCGCGCCGTGGACCGGCCCCGTCACGTCGAAATGCAGGTCTTCGGCGACCTGCACGGGCACCTGGCCTGGCTCGGCGAGCGCGACTGCAGCGTGCAGCGCCGCCATCAGAAAATCATCGAGGAGAGCCCGGCCCCGCGCCTGAGCGCCGCCACCCGCGAGGCCATGGGCCGGGCCGCGGTGGCGGTCGCGCGCGCCGCGAATTATTCCAGTGCGGGCACGGTCGAGTTCCTGGTGGATGCGACCGAACATTTCTACTTTCTCGAGGTCAACACCCGCTTGCAGGTCGAACATCCGGTCACCGAGGCGGTCACCGGTTTGGATCTTGCCTGCCTGCAAATCCGCATCGCGCAGGGCGAGCCGCTGCCGTTCACGCAAGCCGATATGGTCTCCCGCGGCCATGCCTTCGAATGCCGCATCTATGCGGAAGATCCCGATGACAATTTCATGCCCAGCCCGGGCATCATCCGCCTCTTGCAGCCGCCCGCGGGCCCCGGCGTCCGCGAAGACACCGGCGTCTATCCCGGTTGGACGGTGCCGCTCGACTACGATCCGCTCCTGTCCAAATTGATCGTTTGGGGCAGCGACCGCGAGCAAGCGGCGGCGCGCATGCGGCGCGCATTGGACGAATACCAACTCGCCGGCATCCGCAACAACCTGGCCTTCTTCCGCCGCGTGTTCGCCGACGCGGATTTTCTTGCCGGCCACACCGATACCGGCTACGTGGCGCGCCTGCTGGCGCAAACGGCGCATCCCCAACCGGGCCCTGCGCCGGAACTGGTGGCCGCGGCCGTGGCCATGGCCGCAGCCTCCGAGCGTCCGGCGCCCGCGCCGGAGGCGGCTTCGGCTTCTCACTGGCAGCGTTCCGCACGCCGGGAGGCCGTGCGCCGATAATGCGCTTCGACATCCAATTTGAGGGCGCGACCCGCGTGGTCGAGGTGACAGAGGCCGTCGGCAGCGCTCAGGTGAGCGTGGATGGCATCGCGCTTGCGGCGGACGCGGTGCGCATCGGCCCGCAAACCATCTCGATCCTCTTCGAGGGCCGCTGCAACACCTTCGCCTGGACCCTGCTCGACGGGGGAGCCATCTGGCTCGGGGTGCGGGGTCGCGAGCTGCTGGCCGAGGTGCAAGATCCACGCCAAGCGCTCGCGCACCGCAAAGCCGAGCAATCCGGCCGCGTGCGCCTCAAGGCACCCATGGCCGGAAAGGTCGTGCGCCTGCTGGCGCATGCTGGGGATGCGGTGCAATGCGGGCAAGGCGTGCTCGTGCTTGAGGCCATGAAAATGCAAAACGAGGTGCGCGCGCCGAAATCCGGCGCGCTGGTGCGTCTGGCGGTGGCCAGCGGGGAGACCGTCGCTACTGGCCAGCTGCTGGCGGAGATCGAGTAGGCGGGCATGCCCACCGCTTCCGATCCCTTCTTCGAGTTCCGTAACGTCTTCAAGGGCTTCGCCATGCGCGCCGTGCTCGAGGACGTCACCTTCGAGGTCGCGCGCGGGGAATCGCTTTGCATCGTCGGGCGCAGCGGGGTCGGCAAATCGGTCACGCTGAAGCTGATCATGGGCTTTCTGCGCCCGGACCGCGGCGCGGTTTGCGTCGAGGGCACCAATCTCGCCACGCTGTCGGACGCCGAGCTCACCGCCATGCACCGGAAGGTCACGCTGGTGTTCCAGTCGGGCGCGCTTTTCGATTCGCTCACCGTGGGCGAGAACGTCGCCTTCCCGCTGCGCGAGCGCGGCCTCGAGGGCAAGCCCTGCACCGAAGAACAGATCGAGGTCGCCGTGAACGAGCTGCTCGGCCTGCTGGAGCTGCAGGCCGAGCGCGATCTCTTCCCGGCCAGCCTTTCGACCGGCATGAAGCGCGCGGTGGCGATTGCGCGCGCGCTGGCCGCCCATCCCCAAGCCATCCTCTACGACGAGCCCACCACCATGGTGGACCCGATCATGGCGCATTCGATTGCCCAGCTCATTCTTCGCGTCAAGCGCCAAGTCAAGTTGACCAGCGTCATCGTCACCCACGACACCCGCCTGGCGCGCATGCTCGCCGATCGCCTGGTCCTGCTGCACGAGGGCCGGGTGCGGTTCTTCGGCACCATCGCCGAAATGGATGCCTCCCAGGACCCGGTGCTGCGCGAGTTTCTCCGCCAGGACGAGATGGCGGTACTCTAAAGGCGTGAGCGCCGTCCATCCGTTCGCCTGGCACAATGGCCGCCTGGTGGCCAGCGATGCCATCGCCCTCTCGCCGAAGCAGTCCGGGCTGCTGACCGGCTGGGGCCTGTTCAGCACGTTGCGCATCTATCAAGGCGTTCCCTTTGCATGGGAAGACCACTGGGAGCGGTTGGAGCAGGACGCCACCGCGCTCCGCATCTCCACGGCCGGCCTCCGCAGCCAGGCCGAACGCGGCTTTGCCGAGCTGATTGAGCGCAACCGCGCGCAGGAATCCGTCGCCCGCATTTATCTCATCCGCAACCAGGGCGGATTGCTGAACCCGCTCCAGGCTTCGGCCGGCAGCTCGTTTCCTGCAACCGACCTGCTGATCTTCACCCTGCCGTTGCGCACTTGGGGCGCGACCGCGCGGCTCAAGCTTCAGCCCCATGGACGCCACGCCGCCGCGCCCTTGGCCGGAACAAAGACGCTGACCTGGGCTCACAACCTGGTTCAGGTCGAGGCCGCCAACGCCGAGGGTTTTGACGATGTGCTGCTGCTCAACGAGTGCGGCGAGGTGGCCGAATGCACCGCCGCCAACATCTATGTCGCGCGCGCCGGACGCTTGCTCACCCCGCCGCTGAGTTCGGGCGCGCTCCCCGGCGTAAGCCGCAAAGTGCTGCTGCGCGCCGCGCCGCGGCACGGTGCCCTGATTGAGGAGGCCGTCTTGCGCCCCGCCGATCTGGATGCCGCCGACGAAATTTTCATCACCTCCTCGACCCGCGAAGTGCAGCCGGTGGCTTGCATCGGCGCGCGCGCGATCCCCGCCGGCCCGATGGCCGGCCGCGCGGCGGATTGGCTCCGGCAAGAAATCGAGGAGTACTTGCAGGCCCGCCTGGTCCCCGCCCGCCCGGCGGCGCAACCCGCGTAATGCCGGAAGCACGCCCCATCCTGATCGTGGAAGACGAAGATCTGATCCGCGACACCTATGCCCGGCGCCTCGAGCACGAAGGGTACAGCGTTCTGCAAGCCGCCAGCGGACGCGAGGCCTTGCGCTGCGCGCGCCAGGCGCAGCCGCAGTTGATTCTGCTCGACGTCATGCTTCCCGATCTGAGTGGCCTGGAGGTGCTCAAGTCGCTGCGCGCCGACCGGCGCTTTCTGACCACGCCGGTGGTGCTGTTCACCAACCTCAGCCAGCACATGGACAAGCATCAGGCGGCGCGGCTGGGCGCAACCGACTATCTGGTGAAGAGCGAAGTGGTGCCGGCCGACGTAGTCGCGCGCGTGCGCCAGATTTTGGCCGCCGATTCCGGGCGCAGGCCGATTGCCAGCTTCCGCCTGGCGGTGGACGCCGCCGCCGGCGATGCCGCCTCGCTGGCCTCGCTGCTGGGATACGACCGCGCCTGGTCCTGCTCCGAATGCGGCGGGCGCATGCTGCTGCAGTTGGACGGCGACTTCAGCGATCCCTGGTCGCGCAGCTTCCGCGTGCGGTTGCGCTGTCCGGCGTGCCGCGGCGCCGCGGCCGCCAGCTGAGCGGGGCGGTTGCGCGCATGTGGTCGCGGCTTCGCCATGCCGTTTCTTCCGAGCTGGAACGGCTGCTGCGCTGGCTCACCGCCAGCGCGCTGCGTTCGACCGCGATCTTTGTCATTCTCACCTTTGTTCCCATTCTGCTGCTCACCTATTACATCGTCGCCACCAGCATCCGGAACTCCAAGGCGGACGCCGCCAACACCGACCACCAAGTCCGCGACTTCGCCGTCTCGTTGCTGCGCGCCAACTTCCGCGGCGAGCGCGAGGTGCTGGCGGGCGCGGCCGATGAGTCCTCGCTCGACCATTTGCTGGCCGCGCAAGCCTCCACCCCGCCCTCGGGTAGAAGCGCCTCCCTGCGCTTTGAGCGTGACCGCGCCGCCGCGCAAGCTGCCGCCGCGGCCAGCCTCGACCGCTTGCGCCACCGCCGGCCGGAGTTCCTCGCTCTTGCCCTCTATGACCCGGGGGGCACGCTGCTGGCCGACTCGCCGGCCTCCGCGGCCGTCGCCTCGGCGCTGGCTTCGCCCACCTTGCCAGGCTGGTTCGAGGCGGCGTTAGGGGGCCAAAATGCGACCTCGCCGCTGTTGCTCGAATCCGGCGGTCTGCCCAGCCGCATCGCTTTTGCCGTGCCGGTGAGCTTTGCCCTGCCGCGGCCGGGGCGCGGCCCCGCGCACACCGGCACCGGAGCGCTGGTCGGCCTGCTGCCTGCCGCCGCCGTCAAGGATTGGGTGCGGCATATCAATTTGGGTCCGGATCGCTTTCTGTACTTGCTCGACAGCCACCGCGAGCTGGTGAGCGCGCCCGCGAACGGGCCCTTCACCGCCGCCCAAGCCGCTCAACTGCCCGCCACCGCCGCGGCGCTCGGCGGCGAATCCGGCAGCGGCGAGTTCGTCACCGCCATCCAGTTGGAGAGCCACGCTATTGCCTATGCGCCCATGCCGGAAGAGAACATGGCCCTGCTGCTGGTGCGTCCGGTGCGCTTCGGCTTCTATATCTTCCGCGTTTTCTATGACAAGCTGGCGTTCATCGCGGTCATCATTTTCCTGCTTGCCGTGGCCACCGGGCTCATGCTGCGCTCGGCATTCAAGTATTACCAGCGCTACAACCGCGAAGTCGAAACCGGAAGGGCGAAGACCGAGGCGTTGCTGGGAAGCATTGGCGATGGCGTCTTCGCCGTGGATGCCTCCGGCCGCATCATTGAATTCAATCGCGCCGCCGCCGCGCTCATCGGCGAACCCGCGTCCAGCGTCCTCGGCCGCCCCTACGGCCAAGTCATCCGGTTGGCCGATGAGCGCCAGCCCGGCGCCCAAGCCGACCCGGTGCAGCAGGCCATGGCGCAGGGCAAGACCCTGCGCTGGCCCCGCGATCTGGCCCTGGTGCGCCGCGACGGCTCGCATCTGCCCGCGAGCTTCAGCGCTGCCCCGCTCCGCGACGAGCACGGCGCCGTGACCGGCTGCATCGTGGTCTTCGGCGACGCCAGCCAGGAGCGCGAGGTGGATCGCATGAAGAACGAATTCATCTCCATCGCCAGCCACCAACTGCGCACCCCGATGAGCGGGGTCAAGGGGGTGCTCTCGCTGCTCATGGAGCAGGTGCTCGGACCGCTCAACGCGGAACAGCTGAATTACCTGCGCCGCGCCTACGACTCCAACGAGCGCTTGATCGCGCTCGTCAACGATCTGCTCAGCGTCAGCCGCCTGGAGCAGGGCAGCCTGCTGCTGCGCAGCGACCGCCTCGACCTGGCCGAGCTGCTGCAGCACCTGGAAGCCGAATTTCAGGGCCGCGCCGCGCGCTACCGCCAGCGCCTCACCCTCGAGGCTTCGGGCGGCGCCGGCGATGGCTTCATCGAGGGCGATGCCATGCGCCTGCGCGAGGTGTTCGCGAATCTGCTCGACAATGCCGTCAAGTACACGCCCGAGGGGGGCGCAATTCACCTTCGCTGGCAGCCCTCGCCCGATGCGGTCATGGTCGAGATCTCGGATTCCGGCGTCGGCATCCCCGCCGATAAAATGTCCAATCTGTTCCAAAAATTCAATCGCATCCAGAATCCGCTCTCGGGGCGCGAGTTCGGCACCGGCTTGGGTCTGTACTTTGCGCGCTCGGTGGTGGAGCTGCATCGCGGCCGCATCGAAGTTGCCAGCGAGCCGGGGCAGGGAACCACCTTCCGCGTCACGCTCCCGCGACAGCCCGCCTCGAGCGCCGCCAGCGTGGCCGCTCCCGCCATGGAAACCTTGCCCCCCCGCACCTGACCCGCTGCTCCCTGTTCCCATCCACCGTCCACTATCGTCCCCATGCGCAACCCCCTCTGGTTCAAGAACGCCGTCTTCTACGAGCTGCCCGTCCGCGCCTTCTCCGACTGGAATGGCGACGGCATCGGCGATTTCCGCGGATTGATTGATAAGCTCGATTACCTGCAATGGCTGGGCGTGGATTGCCTCTGGCTGCTGCCGTTCTTCCCCTCGCCCCTGCGCGACGATGGCTACGACATCGCCGATTTTCATTCCGTGGACCCGAACTACGGCACGCTCGAGGATTTCCGCGAGTTGCTCGATGAAGCCCATGCCCGCGGCATGCGCGTGCTCGCGGATCTGGTGCTGAACCACACCTCGGATCAGCATCCCTGGTTTCAGCAGTCCCGCAGCTCGCCCGATTCCTCCTTCCGCAATTGGTATGTCTGGAGCCCCGATCCCCACCGCTATGCCGGCGTGCGCATCATCTTCACCGACACCGAAGTGAGCAACTGGACCTTCGATCCGGTCGCCAACGCCTATTTCTGGCATCGTTTCTACAGCCATCAGCCCGATCTCAACTTTGACGAGCCCGCGGTCCGCCAAGCCATGCTGGAGGTGGTCTTCTACTGGCTCGATCTCGGACTCGACGGCTTCCGCTGCGATGCCGTGCCCTATCTGTTCGAGCGCGAGCACACCATTTGCGAAAACCTGCCCGAATCCCACGCCTTCCTGCAGGAACTGCGCCGCCGGGTGGACGAGCGCTACGGCGGCGACCGCGTCCTCCTGGCGGAAGCCAACCAGTGGCCCAGCGACGTCGTCCGTTATTTCGGCCAGCACACCCCCGGCGAAGGCGCAGAGTTCCACATGGCCTTCCATTTCCCGCTCATGCCGCGCTTGTTCATGGCCATCCGCCAGGAGGCGCGGCGTCCGATCGTGGACATCATGGCGCAGACGCCCGCCATTCCCGAAAATTGCCAGTGGGGCCTGTTTCTGCGCAATCACGACGAGTTGACGCTCGAGATGTGCAGCGACGAGGAACGCGACTACATGTACCACGAGTACGCGCGCGACCCGCGCATGAAGCTGAATATCGGAATCCGGCGGCGCTTGGCCCCGATCGTGGACAACAGCCGCCGTGAAATCGAGCTGATGAATGCCGTGCTCTTCTCCATGCCCGGCGCGCCGGTGCTCTACTATGGCGACGAAATCGGCATGGGCGACAACATCTATCTGCCCGACCGCAACGGCGTCCGCACCCCGATGCAATGGAATGGCGACCGCAACGCCGGCTTCTCCAAAGCCCCGCCCGAGCAGCTCTACGCTCCCCTGATCCAGAACCCGATCTATAGCTTTCAAGCCGTCAACATCGAGCGTCAATTCCAGGATCCCAATTCGCTGCTCAACTGGATGCGGGCGCTGATCCAGCTTCGCCACCGCAACCCGCTGCTGGGTTGGGGCGCGATTTCGTTCCTCTCGCCCTCCAACGAGCGCGTGCTCGCCTACCTGCGCCGCCTGCCGGCTTCGGCCAGCGCCGCCGCCGAGGCCCTTCCCGGGGCGCGCTGCGTGCTGGTTGTGGCCAACCTGTCGCGCAACTCGCAGGCGGTGGAGCTGGATCTTTCCAGCTTTGCCGGCTGGACGCCGCGCGAGATGTTCGGCGAGTCGCAATTCCCCGCCGTCGCCACCGAACCCTACCAGATCGCGCTTGGCCCCTACGGCTACTATTGGTTCAGCCTCGCTCCGCCAGCTTGATCGAACGATGCTGAACTATTTCAACTACTTCACCGAAATCGAAGAGCATTTTCAGCGCCAGCGCGGCGCCCGCTTGTGGCTTTCGCCCCTCGATTGGGCGCTGATTGAATCCTGGCGCGAAGCCGGCATTCCGCTGCCCGCCGTGCTCGCCGGCATTGATCAAGCTTTTGAGAAATTCAACTCCGGCGCGCGCCGCGACACCGCCCGCCCGCGCGCCCTGGTGTATTGCGCCGCGGCCGTGCTGGATGCGGCTGCCGCTGCGGAGGCGGCCTCGGTCGGCGCTTCGCAGGATCCGCAGCCACCCGCACCCGAGGACGACGCCTTCAGCCGCGGCCGCATCCTTGCGCATCTTCAGGAGGGCGATCGGCGGCTGGCCGCATGCCCCGCGCTGGAACCCGCCCCTCCGGGCGCTGCCGAGGTGCGGGCCAAGCTGGCGAATCTGGTCGCGGCCTTGGCGGCGCCGGCATACGCAGCCCCGGCGCTCAAGCTCCAGGATCTTGATCGCGTGCTCTCCGTGCTTGATGACAAGATATTTCTGCTGCTCCAGAGCGCCGCGTCCATTGAGGAAACGGTTGGGCTGCGCGCCGAGCTCGAGCGCGATCTTGCGCCCTATCGCCGCCAACTCCGCCCTGAGCAGTTGGCCCTGATCGAGCGCCAATTCCTTCAGCGCCGGCTGCTCGAGCGTGCCGGCCTCCAGCGCCTCAGCCTGTTCTATATGCCATGATTCATCTAGATGAAATATCCAGATGAAGATTCGACGGCGCGCGGGGGGCCCGCGCCAACATCCGCTGCAGCCGGTGTTTGCCTGGAATGGTAAGCGTCGCTGCCGATCTCACGATCGAGAAGCTCGTTGCCGGCGGCGAAGGCCTGGCCCGCCTCGAGGCCGGACCCGATGGACGCCGGGAGGCGGTCTTCATCCCCTTCACGCTTCCGGGCGAGCGCGTTCGGGTCGAGCTGGCCGCGCGCGCGCGCGGCCGCCGCACCGCCCGGGTGCTCGAAATTCTTGCACCTTCGCTCGATCGCATCGCCCCCGGCTGCGAGTATTTCGGCCGCTGCGGAGGCTGCCAATTGCAGCACACCACCCCCGCCCGCCAGCTCGAGCTGAAGCGCGAGATTCTGCTCGAAACCCTGCGCCGCACCGGAGGGGTCCAATGGCAGGG
>DATNED010000138.1:0-14868 GCA_035553115.1 Terriglobales bacterium
GGCTTGGTGAAGCGCCAGCAGCGACCGCTTTTCTATCCGCTGGCGGGCGAGCTGGGATACGTCCTCTCTTGCGGTGAATTCGACATTTGGCTCACTTCCGACCATCTGGACGCGTGGGACGTGGCGGAGGAGTGCGTTTTGGCGGCCGCGCTCGAAAACCTGGACCGCCTCTGGAACCAGGCCACGGTGGTCGCCTGGACGATTCAAGATGCCATCCGCGCCTTCCACGTCGAGGTCACCCACAGCCACAAGGCGGCATTCATCCTGGCGCCGCAGTTCCAAGATCGCGCCTCGGAGCTCTTGCATGCCGACGAATTCTCCGTCGCCATTCCCAATCGCAATTTCCTGGTCACCTTCGCGGCCGAGGACGATGAATTCCTGCAAATCCTCCAGCCGGTTGTGCGCAAGGAGATCGCCGCGGGCTATCCGCTCAGCCGCTTGCTGATCCGAATTGGCGCCTCCGGCTACAGCCTCGACGCCCTGCCACTGGAATAGTTTTTCGCCCCCGATTCCATCGCGGCTGCGTATAATCGGCGGTATGCGTACTTCCCTGTCCCGCTTTGTAGCGGTCGCCGCGCTTGCGGCCGCCTGCTCGCTGTGCCTTCAAGCCCAGAAGCCCGCTGCCAAGCCCGCTGCGCCGGCCGCCAAATCCGCCGCGGCGCCGGCCAAGCTCGGCCCGGGCGAGTACGCGACCTTCGACACCAGCAAGGGCAAGTTTGTAGTCGAGCTCTACCCGAAGCTTGCGCCCAAATCTGTGGCCAACTTCGTCGGTTTAGCCGAGGGCAAGCAGCCCTACAACGATCCCCGCGTGGCACGCCTCTCGATGGCGCCCCTATACAACGGGCTGCTGTTCTTCCGGACCATTCAGGGGTACATGATCCAGACCGGCGATCCGCTCAACAACGGCACCGGCCGCCTCGGCTACACAATTCCGGAAGAGAAGAACAGCCTCAAATTCGATCAGCCCGGCCGGGTGGCGCTGGCGCAGGCGGCGGGGGATCCGACCTCGCGCGGCTCCCAAGTCTTCATTACGGTCAAGGCCGTGCCCACACTCGATAAGGACAATTACCTCATCATCGGGCAAGTCGTCCAAGGCCTCGAGGTTGTGGATGCGCTATCCCAGGGCGCGCACAAGGGCGGGGCGAGCGGCGACGTGCCTGAGTACCCGAACATGCTCAATCACGTCACGATCCAAGAGATGCACTGAACGAAGGTTGGCGCGCGCCGGTTCACTTCACCAAGGCGCGCGCCGCCGCGAGGGCATTGTCGTAGTCCGGATGCTCGCCAATCTCGGGCACGTACTGCACGTAGCGGATCGTCCCATCCTTGTCCACCACGAAGATAGCGCGCGACTCCAGCCGCAGCTCCTTGATCAGCGTCCCCATCGCCTGGCCGAATGAGCCGGTTTGGTAATCCGACAGCGTCTGCACATGGGTCGCGCCCGCCGCTCCGCACCAGCGCTTCTGCGCGAACGGCAGATCCATGCTGACGGTCAGAACCTTGACCTGTTCTCCCAGTTTGCCCGCCTCGTCGTTGAAACGCCGGGTCTGCAGATCGCACACCGGCGTATCGAGCGACGGCACCACGCTGAAAATTCGCACCTTGCCTGCCGTATCCGCGGCGGTCACCGGTTTCAGGCCGTTATCCACGAGGGTGAAATCGGGCAGCTTCTCGCCCGGCTTCCGCTCCGGCCCGAGCAGGGTCAGAGGATTGCCCTTCATGGTCGTGGCCTTGGGTCGTTCGATAGTGTTCATGCGTTGCCGTCCTTTCTCAAACCCCGATCACTTGCACCAGTTGCCGCACCGAATCCGCTGACTTGTTGAGCGCCGCCTGTTCTTCCGCAGTCAGCTTCACCTGAATCACGCTTTCGATTCCGCGCGATCCCAGCTTGCACGGCACGCCGACAAACAAGCCTTGGATGCCGTATTCGCCCTCGAGGTAGGCGGCGCAGGGCAGGATCTGCTTCTTGTCCTTGAGGATGGCCTCGGCCATCTGCACCGCGGCAGCCGCGGGGGCGTAGTAGGCGCTGCCGGTCTTCAAAAAGGCGACGATTTCGGCGCCGCCATCGCGCGTCCGCTTCACCAGCCGCTCGATCGTCGCCGCGTCCATCAATTCGGTGATCGGAATGCCCGCCACGGTGGTGAAGCGCGGCAGCGGAACCATGGTGTCGCCGTGCCCGCCCAGCACGAACGCGTTCACATTCTCAACCGAGACATCCAACTCCATCGCGATGAACGTGGCGAAGCGGGCAGAGTCGAGCACACCCGCCATGCCGATGACGCGGTTGCGGCTGAACTTGCTCAGCTTGTAGGCCGCCTGCGCCATCGCGTCCAGCGGATTCGTGACCAGGATCAGAATCGAATTGGGCGAGTGGGCCACGACTTGATTCACGCACTGCTCGATCACTTCATAATTCTTCTTCAAGAGGTCATCGCGGCTCATCCCCGGCTTTCGGGCAAGACCGGCGGTGAGGATCACGATGTCCGAATTCGCGGTCTCGGCATAGCTGTTCGAGCCGGAAAGCGCGACATCCTTGCCGATGATCGGCGTGGCTTCGCGCAAATCCAGCGCCTTGCCCTGCGGAATGCCCTCGGCGATGTCCACCAGCACCACATCGCCCAATTCGCGGGTAGCCAGCCAATGTGCGGTTGTGGCGCCGACGTTGCCGGCCCCGACGACGGTGATCTTCTTGCGCATATTCAGTTTTTTCCTTTGTTCGCAGCGCGCATGTTTTCGATGATCGCTGCCGAGAATTCGCTGGTCTTGAGCTTAGTGGATCCAGGAAGCAGCCGCGCCAGATCGTAGGTGACACGCTTCTGCGCGATGGTGGCCGCCAAGCCGGCCTCCACCAGCCGCGCCGCTTCCCGCCAGCCCAGCGCTTCGAGCATCATCACTCCGCTCAAGATCAGCGATCCGGGGTTGATGACGTCCTGGTTGGCGTATTTCGGCGCGGTGCCGTGGGTGGCCTCGAAGAAGGCGAATTCATTGCTGATGTTCGAACCCGGCGCCAGTCCGAGACCCCCGACCTGGGCCGCGCAGGCATCGGAAAGGTAGTCGCCATTCAGATTCGTGGTGCAGATCACCTGGTAATCGCGCGGTCGCAGCAGGATCTGCTGGAACATCGAATCCGCGATGCGGTCGTTGACCAGAATCTTCCCGGCCGGGAGCTTTCCATCGTACGGCGGCTTTCCCAGCTCTTCTTCGGTCACGCACTGCTGCCGGAACTCTTGCGTCGCGACTTCGTACCCCCAGTCGCGGAACGCCCCTTCGGTGAACTTCTGGATGTTCCCCTTGTGCACCAGCGTCACCACCGTCCGCCCCTGCTCGATCGCGAACCGGATCGCCTCGCGCACGAGCCGCTTGGAGCCGGTGACGGAAATCGGCTTGATGCCGACGCCCGAGTCGGCGCGCACGAACTTACCGAAATCCTTCGCCAGCAAGCCAATCAGCCTGGCCGCCTCCGGGGTGCCCTCCTTGAATTCAATGCCGGCGTACACATCCTCGGTGTTCTCGCGGAAGATGACCACATTCACCGCCTCGGGCTCCTTCACCGGTGAGGGCACGCCGGTGTAATACTTCACGGGCCGCACGCAGGCAAACAAATCCAACTTCTGCCGCAAGCTGACATTCAGGCTGCGGATGCCGCCACCCACCGGCGTCGTCAAAGGACCTTTGATTGCCACGCGGAAATCCCGCGCCGCCTGCACCGAATCTTCCGGCAGCCAATCGCCAAAGCGGGCAAACGCTTTCTCGCCAGCGAAGATTTCGTACCAGGCAATCCGTCTCCGCCCGCCATAGCACAGCTCCACAGCGGCGTCCCAAACCGGCTGACTTGCCTTCCAAATGTCGGGGCCGGTGCCATCACCCTCGACATAGGGAATGATCGGATGGTCGGGCACCACAAAGTGTCCGTCTTTCAGCCCGATCACCTCACCAGCGGGAACTGCAGTTCCGTTGTAGCTGCGCATGTCTCTCCTTGAGCCAAAATCCTATAGTAGCAAGGCCATCGCGTTGGACCTTACTCCACGCTGCGGAAAATCTCCCGCACACGCCCCCTGGCGCGGTCCACCAACCCTGCTCCGACCTGGCTTCGCGGCCGCCCCGTCGTTCGCGCCAACCAGTCCCATCCGCGCTCCACGGCGGCTCCGGCAGCAGGCACGCGATGGCCGGCAAAACCGGTAGCCACACGCAGGGCATGATCGCTCGCCCGCAGCAATTCCACCAGATCGCCCAACTCCCGTCCGATGGCCCGCGGCAGAAGGGCCTCTGGAAGCGCGGAAACAGAAGCTGCCAAGCCCTGTCCAATCGGCGGACACAGGCCTGCCTCCAGCCACCGCCTCGAGGCCAAGAGATCGCTGTCGTAATAGCCGCCCGGTCCGGTCTTGAGCCCCCATCGTCCCGGCCGCCCCTCGTTCTCGATTCGCGCCCGCAGGGCCGCCAACTCCGCCCCGAGGGCCTTTCCGGCAAATCGTTCGACGCAGGCCGCGCGCACACCGTCCAGCGCGGCCCGCGCTGTCTGCTCGTTCCCGGCGACATAGCGCGCCTTCAAATAGCTCACGCCCTCCCAGACATCCCCGTGTCCGCGAAAGTGCTGCGCGAGGCCGGCGGGTGTCAGCACGAGCTCTCCTTCCCTTCCCCGCGGACGCAGACGCGTGTCGACCGCGTAGAGCGCGCCAGCTTGCGTGTACGCCGTCAACACCTGGATCAGCTTGGCGGACGCACGCGCCGCCACTTCGGTCTCGTCCAACTCGGAAACGAAGACCAAATCCAGATCCGACTGCAAGTCCAGTTCGCCCAACCCCATGCGACCCAGCGCGAGCACAGCCAACGAGTTTGGCGCTTGGGGAACCAACCGCAACGCTGCGCGCAGCACGTCCTCCGCCGTGCGGGTGTGGTCGCCGAGCGCCTTTCCGACCGGCTTCCGCCGTTCCCACTCTTCGATGAGAAGCCACAGCGTTCGCCGCATGCGCCATTTCCGCAGTTCGGCCATGCTGCGTTCGAGGTCCGCGACCTCGACCTGCAGCGGGCAATCGCCAGCGTGCTCCAAAGCTTCGGTCAGCGCGGGACTGCGGATCAGGGCCTCGGCCATCCAGTCGCTCGCACCGAGTGCGATCCGCAATCGGCGCCTCGCCTCCGCGCCCAGGCTTTCCAATTGCTCGCGACCAAGCTCCTGGGTGGCCGCGCTTCGCCAAAGCCGGTCCCATTGCGTGCGCGCGTGCGCGGGCCAATCCGAAGGCGCCGGCTGTTCGCCGGCATGGGAGCGAAGGATCGGCGCATCCAACGGCGAATCCGTGGCCAAATGCGGCGGCTCCAGGTACTTGCGATAAATCCGCAGCGCGCCATCCATCCGCTTTCGCACTTCGTGCTCCAACTCAGCCCCGGTCATGGCGCCATGCCGATTGGGCAGAACCGCCTCCAGGCTTCGCGCCAGCACCTCCCTCCGCTCCGCGCCCGTGGGCAGCGCATGGGTCTGCTGCCCCATGCGCAATTGCAAGCGATGCTCGACGTGGCGCAGCAGGGTATAGGCGGCCGCCAATTGCTGCCATTCCCCCATCGGCAACTGGCCCTTGTCATACAGCCGCTGCAAGCCCACCAGCGTGCTGCCGCTGCGCAGCCAAGGCGCGTGGCCGCCGCGAAGCCGCTGCAAGAATTGCGCCAAGAACTCGATGTCGCGGATTCCGCCAGGATCCAGCTTCACATCCACCGCCGCGGTTCGCCGTCCCAAGCTCCGGCGGCGCGCCAGTTGCGCGCTGATCCTGGCCCGCGATTCCCTCACCCCTTCGGCGAGCACCTGCTCGGAGGGCGCGGCCGGATACACCATTTCGCGCACCTGCTCGATAAATTGCGCCGCGAGCCCACGCGATCCCGCGCAGCCACGCGCCCGAATCAGCATCTGATGCTCCCATCCGCGCGCCTGGGTCCGGTAGTATGCCACTGCGGCCTGGAGCCCGTGCACCAGCTCGCCCTCGCGCCCGCCGGGCCGCAGCCTCAGGTCCACGCGGTAGGTCGTGGAAGCGTATGCGGTAACGGCCTGCGCCAGGCGGGTGAAAAATTCCCGATTGCCGAGCGTCGCGGCGCCCCCGGCGGTTTCGCCATCGCCGGCATGCAGGAACATCAAATCGATATCCGAGCTGTAGTTCAGCTCCTCGGCCCCGAGCTTCCCCAGGCCGATCACGGCGAATTCCGCCGGCGCGCCGCCCGCCAAACGCGGGGTGCCATAGCGGCTCGCCAAATCGTTCCAAGCCCAGGCAAAGTTCTGCTGCAGGATGGCATCGGCGAGATGCGACAAGTCCTGCGTGGTCTCCCCGAGCTCAGCCTGGCCCGACAGATCGCGCCATGCAATCCGGAGATACTCCCTGCGCTTGAAGCCCGCCAACGCGTGCTCCCGTTCGGCCGCGCTTGGGCCCGCCGCGGCGGCCAATGCGGCAAGCGTCGCCGCCCAATCCTCGCGCGCGCGCGACGAGGGACGCCGCCGTTCTTCATCGAGCCCAAGCGCCAACTCGGGCGAATGCACCATAGCCTCAGCCAAGAACTCGCTCGAGGCCATGACCACGCAAATTGCCTGCACGAGGCCGCCATTCGCGTCCAACCGCCGGGTTAGATCCTCTGACGCCGATTCGCGCAATCGGGCCATGGCCACCGCAGCCGCTGCCGGGTCGGCGCTTCGCGCCGCAATCGCGTCCAATTCGTCTTGCGGCAATGCCATTAAAATAGGGCCATGGAAGCGCCTGCGGCCGGGTGGCCGTCCTGGTCTTCAAAACCAGCGGGGCGTCCGCTGGGCGCCTGATCGGCTCGACTCCGATGCGCTTCCGCCACTTGGATCGTGTCCACCGCCCATCGGGGCGAACGCGGCACTAGCCGCGGAACGCCGCCGCCTTCTTGGCTTCCAGACTCCCGGGATACTCCTTCGCCAGCCGCTCCGCCATCGGCCTCAGGCCGGTGTGGTCGTGCGTACGCTTGTAGCGGCAGACTGCGCTCCAGTACACGCCTGATGCCGCGGCCAGTGTCTGCGGCGACTGCCGCGCAACGCCCTCGTACATCTCCTCTGCCGCCTGCCAGCGCTCTTGCGCGAAAGCCAATCGCGCCCGAGCCAACTCGATCTGCGCGGAGAACTCTTCCCGGGGAAGGTATCCCTCGATACGGAATTGCTCTGCTCCGCCCGCATCCAGCACGAGCATGGTCGGCGTCCAATGGACGCCGAAGCGACGGAATCCCGCGGCCTTCTGTTTGAGGTTGAGCCGCAGCGGCAGGAAGTGATCCATCACCTGCACCGCAACCGCCGGGTGAGCGTAGGATTCGGCATCCAGCCGAACGCAACCGGTTCAACTTGGAACCGCGGAAAAATCCATCAGCACCGGACGCTGCTGCGCGTTCGCCGCCGCCAGCACGACCTCAAGGTCGGTTTGCCACGCAATTTCCATTGCCACCCTCCTGCGGTTAGCCTACCAAAACTTTGGTGGTGCGATCCGCAACTCGAGGAGGAACCGTTGCCGCCGGTACATTTCCCGCCAATGCCAGGCCCGCTCCAAACCTGCGCTGCCATCGAGCCCGAAGCGCCAAGCTCCCCAGCCACGTTCGACGGACAATCCGGCAGCGCCTCCGTATCCCTCCGAGGATGTGGCGGCCAGAACCACCGGGATGTAGTTCCTCAGCAGCATCAGCTGCAAGGGCACGCCTTCGGCCCATGCTTCCGTTTCCCAGCCGCCATACTGTTTGCGCTGGGCGATCCGAAGCGCCGGACGGAGCTCGTATACCACCGCGCGCTCGCTAATTTCGCGCTGCACAAATGTCGAGGGAAGGGCTGGATTCGTGTTCAAGTCGTAGGTGGTAACGGTGTGATAGCGCGTCCATTGCCGATCCCACTCCAGCACCGCATCCGCGCGCGTTGCGCTCTTTCCGGTCCAAAGCTCCATGCCCTGCTCCAGCGCAATCGACCTGCTGCGCGCGTATCCCTCGTTGCCATGGGTTGCATTGGTGCCGTGCTCGAAGTCGGTGTCCTGGTCGTAGTCGAAGTGCAAGCGCGAATGCGGAGTTCCTCGCAGGACTGTCCACAGAGCGGCACCGCGCCAGCGCCAATCCACCCGGAGCTCCAAGTCCACGCCATCATATCCGTAGCCTTCCCGCACCTCATGGGGAAATGGGTCGCCCTTGATGGGGATGTGATAGTCGAACTCCAAGTGATCGTGCACTGCAACCGGGCCGAAGCGCAGGGACTCTACCCGAAAGCTCTGCCCCAAAGCGACGACGCAACCGGCCAGCGACAGGCCCACCACGGCGATGAGGGAACTTCCACTCCGCCTCCAGCGTCTCAATCTACGTCTAATATTCGAGACCATGAGATATTGGGTGTGGCTGGCCGCCAAGTTGGTCCTCGTCGTTTTAGGCACCGCAGGCTTCTGGTGGGCGGTGAGCCTGCTTCTTCCGCCAGCTCCGACCGGCTTGCTGGCTAATTGGCCGCGCTTCGGGAGCGACCTCGATTACACGTTCGCTGTTGGTTTTGCCGTGCTTGTCGGCTTCGGACTGGGCTGGTTGTGCGCCGTGGACCAAGTCTACCGTTGCCGCCGCTGCGCCCGCCGCTTGCGCATGCCGGTGAGCGAAGGAAATTATAGCCGCACCATGCTCGAGGGCAGCCCCTACACCGAGTACATCTGCACCTACGGCCACGGCAAGCTCTACGTCCCCGACGTCCATCTCTCCAGCAGCCGCGCGATGCATTGGATCGGCTATGGCAGCCTGTGGGAAAACCTACTTCATGCCGAAGATGAATTTCCACCCTCCGACTGATCAGAGGCCTCCCGCAGTTCCGGCATTTCCTCGGGTTCCATTGACGCCGGCCTTCCCTATCTCCACAACTGCCATTGCCGCCAAAATCAGGAGTGCCCCGGCGACCTGAACGGGCTCCAGATGCTGATGCCATCCCCAAGCGGCAGCCATCCAGGCAAACACCGGCTCCAACGCGAACACCACCGCGGTGTGCGTGGAAGGCGTAAACTGCTGCGCCCAGCTCTGCACCGAGAAGGCCACCGCAGTTGCCAGCACCGAAGTCACCGCCAAGGCCAGCCATAACCGCGGGCTCGAATGCCAACGCGGAACTTCGACGACAGGCAGGAACAGCCAGGTAAACACTGCGGCAAACACAATCTGCATCACCGCCAAGTCGCGATACCCCAGCTTCGGCGCCCATTCGCCCAAGGTTATGATGTGCAGCGCGAACGCCACGGCGCAGAGCAGCGTCAGCGCATCCCCTCGGCCCGCGAGGCTGCTTGCCGCCGCCCCACTATGGCGTCCAGCCACCACCAGCAAATAAATCCCGACGGCTGCCACTCCGGCCCCGAGCCAGGCGCAGGTCTCAATCCTGCGACGCCATCCCAGCGCCAGGAGCAGCGGCACCAGCACCACCGACATACTGGTAAGGAATGCGGAGACCGATGCCGAGGTCAGCGCCAGGCCGGTGGTTTGAAATCCATACCCGGTGGCCAGAAGGAAGCCCAGCAGTGCGCCGACCCACCATGTGACGCGGGACAGCCGCCGCCATCGCGGCCGATACAACAGCGCCAGGAGGGCTCCCGCCAACGTCATCCGGACGGCGTTGAAGGTCAGCGGCGAAGCACCCGCCAGCGCCCCTTGCACGACCGGAAACGTCACGCCCCAGATCAGCGTCACCGCCGCCAACGACAAGTCGGCAACCCACACCCGCACCCGCGCCGATTTCGGCGGAAGATTGGCAGGCATGGCGCGCTACCGTTTCCGCCCGGTTCGCAACTGCGGCGCGACGCGCGCGCGGGGCGGCTCGGCACCCGCGACCACGAGGGCGACCAGCAGGATGCGCTGAAGCGCCAAGGTGCGACCCTCCGGATCAAACCACTCCTGCAGCGTATGGATTCCGCCGGCGCGCCCTCCCGCCCCCAAGCGCAGGGCCTCCCGCCCCTGAGCGATCGGGATGTTGGCGTCCGTCGAGGCGCATTGCGTCGCTGCCTGGATGTCCAGGATCTCGTCCACGGTCCGCACCAGCGCCAACAGCGGCGACTCGGCGGCGAGCGTGCCGCCTGGACGCTCGCCGATGGTTTGGATCCTCCCGCGCACGCATCCGCTCAGCGCCGCCTCATTCTCCTGCTCCAACCCGACGGCCAGCGCCCGCCGCACGGCCTGCCGCAGGCGCACGATGCCGTCCGCTGCGCGCGCGCGCAAATCCAATTTCAGCTGGGCCTCGGCCGCAATGGCGTTGACCGCGCTCCCGCTCTGCATGAGCCCGATATTGCACCCCAGCTCGCCCGCCTGCGGGCGCACTTGCGCGAGGAGGGCGGTAGCCACACGCGCCGCCGCGTGCGCTGCGCTCGCACGCCCCAAATCCGACCAACTGTGCCCTCCCGGCCCCTCGATCGTGAGGCGCAGGCGCAGGCTGGGCAACGCCTCGGTGGTGATTTGATCTGTTCCCGGCCCGTCGAGCACCAGCGTCCAACCGATTCGCTTTGCCCGCCGGCTGCCCGGCCGGAACAGCTCCCGCATGCCCTTCAAATCCCCCTCGCCCTCTTCTCCCACGTTGGCCACCAGCAGGATCGGATTCCGGGTTCGAATCCTGCAGTCGCGCAGCGCGCGCGCAACCGCGAGCAAGGCCGCCAACCCACATCCGTTGTCGCTGATCCCCGGCGCCCACAATCTTCCCTGCCGGCGCTGCAATTGCACGGAAGTTCCGGCCGGGAATGCGGTATCCATATGCGCTGTCAGGACGGCCATCGGCGCCCGCAAGTCCACGCCCGGGTGTTCGGCGACGACATTGCCTGCGGCATCCATTTCCGCCCGCAATCCCAGCTCCCCAAAGGCGCGCGCCATCCATTCCGCCCGCAATCCCTCGAAATGGGTGGGCGCGGCCAGCGTGGTCACGGCAATCTGCTGCTTCTCGATCCAAGGCTCGAGCCCCGCCAGGTGCGCGAACACGGGCGCCCAGGCCGGGCTGGCCCAGATCTTTCGCGCCTTGTCGCCCCAACCTGTCTCATTTTTCCCGGAGACGCCGTTCTGGGTTTTAGTGCTGTTCATTCGGTGTCCCCATAGTCCACGCGAACCAAGTAGAGCCCTTGAGGCGGCGCAGTGCGCGCTGCCGCGCGGCGCGTGCGGGCCTCGAGCACCGCGGCGATTTCCTCTCCGCTGCGCGCCCCTCGGCCCACCTCCAGCAAGAATCCGACGAGGTTCCGCACCATGTGGTGCAGGAATCCCGTCCCCTGAACTTCATAGATCACCTCGGGCCCTTCGCGCCACAACTCCGAGCGGAGCACCGTGCGGACCGTGTTTTCACGCTCCTGCGCGCCGGCGTTCGCCGCCGCTGCAAAGGAGCGGAAATCGTGGGTTCCGGCAAACCGCGGCGCCGCTGCCGCCATGGCCGCATCGTCCAAGCGATAGGGATGATGGTACACATACCGCCACAAGAACGGCGGGCACACCGGCTCACAAAAAATGCGATAGCGGTACAGCTTACTTCGCGCATGATGGCGCGCATGAAATTCGGGGTGTGCTTCTGACGCCTCGAGCACGCGCACCTGGGGCGGCAGCCGCGCGTTCAGAGCCCGCGCCAAGTTGGCCACGGGCAGCCGCGACGCCAGCAGATGAATGTGCGCAACCTGACCAAGCGCATGCACGCCCGCGTCGGTGCGCCCCGAACCATGCACTACAACGCGCTCGCCAGTCACCGTCTCCAGCGCCGCTGACACCTCCCCTTGGATCGTGCGCCTGCCAGGCTGCACCTGCCAGCCCTGGTGCCCGCTGCCGTCGTAGCTCAGGCGCAAGCGTATGGTTCTCACTTCATTCATTTCGGCGCCGGTCGGAGATAACCCCCACAAAACTGGTATCATTCTAGCTTTGCCGCCCCCGATCGCCGTGCATGGGCGGAGATTCCTTGCTCCCGACATGAAACGTCAGAGCGGTCCTCGTCGTACCTGAAATGTTGCGTGTGCCATGACCGAGACACCCATGAACAAGCCCAGGCTTCTGCCGACCTCCCTGCTCCTGTTCCTCGCCATCCTGCTGGCTGCCGCCCTCCCGATCTCGGCCCAGGACCACAGCATTGACCAGAATCCCCAGGGCATAAACTTCGCGGTCGGCCGCCCGATGATTCACACCATCTTCGGCCAGTCGCCGATCGGCGTGGCGCCTCTCGATCTTTCCAACAGCAGCCGCATTCAAGGTTTGCTCCGCAACGGCAAGCTCTACCTTTCTCTCGACGATTCCATCGCGCTTGCGCTGGAGAACAACCTCGACATCGCCATCCAGCGCTTCAACTTGCCACTTTCCGACACGGACATCCTGCGCGCCAAAGCCGGCTCCGCCCCGCGTGGCGTCTCCACCGGAGTGGTGAGCGGAACTCCCGGCGGCGGCGGCGCCACGACAGGCGCTGCGGGCGCTTCCGGCGCGGGCGCGGGCGGCACCAGCACCGGCGCAGGCGGCGCGGGCGCGGGCTCAGGCGGCATCGTGACCTCGAGCGTCGGGGGCGGGCCCGGAATCCCTTCCTTCGATCCGACTCTCAATAGCAATTTCAGCATCTCCGACAACGTCCAGCCGCAGGGCAATATCGTCGTCAGCGGCATCCCCACGGTCCAAAGCCACAACACGGTTGCGGATTTCAGCCTTGCGCAAGGATTCATCACCGGCGGCTCGGTCAGCGTCGGCTACAACAATACCCGCAGCAGCAGCAACAGCACCAGGAACCTGTTCAATCCCCAGCTCACCTCCGGCCTAACGTTCTCCTTCAACCAGCCCCTATTGCAGGGTTTCGGCATCGAACTGAACAGCCGCAACCTCATCCAAGCGAAGGATGAGCGTGAAATCACCGATATAGCCTTCTCCCAGCAAGTGATGGCCACTGTCGCCCAAGTGGAAGACATTTACTGGAATGTCGTCACCGCCGGGGAATCGGTCAAGGTTTCGCAGGAGGCCGTGGATCTGGCGCAGAAAGTCCTCAACGACACCCAGCGGCAGGTCGAGATCGGGACGATGGCGCCGCTCCAAGTCACCCAGGCCAAGGCCACCCTAGCCACCGACCAGCAGCAATTGATCGCCGCCCAGACGAACCTCGAATACAACGGCCTGCTGCTTAAGAACGCGGTCACGAAGAACCTTTCTGATCCCACCCTGGCGGCCGCCGACGTCGTCACCACCGACACCATCAAGCTGCCCAGCAACGAGCCCATCCAACCCGCCAGCGACCTGGTCAAGCTGGCCCTGCAATACCGGCCCGAGCTGGCAGAAACGCGCATCAATCTTTCGGTCACCGAGATGAGCCTGAAAGCAACGAAGAACGAGTTGCTGCCCACCCTGAATCTCGTGGGCAGCTACAACGCGAACTCGTTGCAGTCCGGCTACGGCAAGACCTTCTCCGACGTGTTCCAAGGCAACTTCCCCAGCTACGCGATCGGATTCAACCTTCAGGTCCCGTTGCGCAACCGCAATGCCCAGGCCGACGTCGCGCGCGCCGAACTCCAGTTGCAGCAGTCCTATTTGCAACAGCAGCAGCAGATCAACAACATCATCATCAGCGTCGAACAAGCGCAATTCGCGCTGCAATCCAGCCGCGCCCAAGTCCAGGCCTCGCAGGACGCCGTGACCCTCAACCGCGAGACGCTTGACGCGGACCAGAAGAAGCTCGATCTTGGCGCCACTACCGTCACCCAAGTTCTCACCGACCAGAGCAACCTCACCAACGCCGAGAGCGCCCTGATCAACGCCGAAAGCACTTACATTCAGAACAAGGTGAACGTCGAGCGCCTCACCGGCCGCACCCTGACCGCGAATCGCATCTCGATCCTGGACGCCGAAAACGGGAAGATCACCCAGATGCCCCACGCCAACCAGTAGCCGCAGCGGAAGTGGAGCGGGGCGGGGCGATACGGGGCGTCAGGAGTTGTCCTCGGTCGGGCGCGAATCCTCACCCGTGCTGCGCACAGGCATCCAGCCACGCTGCGGTTCGCGCCCTCCCTGCGTCCTAGCCATACACTCCGTCTCGCCCCTTCCCGAGAGTCGCTCCCCGGCAGGGGCCCGCCGTTCCGAATTACGACCACCCCAGCCGACAGGTCGGCTGGGGGCCCCGGTTCGCGGGCCTGGCCCTGCGATCTTGCCCCGACCTGCGGGGCAACTCGGGCCCTGCCGCCGATGGAATCCGTCCCAAAAGTTGGCGCGGGCCCAGCGCGGCTGCGCGGCCACGGCTGTGACTGCGCCGAGCCGGTGCCCGGCAACGGCTGCGGCCGCGCCGGTGCGCCGCGCGTCCGGCTTATGCGGCCGCCCCGCTGGAGAAGCGCGGGCGGCCTGCTCGCGCCGGCTTGGGGGCCCATGGCCCCAAACCGGCGCTGCGCTTCGCCGGGTCCGAGCTCGCGTTGTTTCCCTGGGGCGTGAAAGCGGCGCGACCCCAGCGGGCGCGAGAGGGCCGCAGGCGCGTGGCGCAATCATGGTTCGGATCATTCCTCATCGGGCAGCTGATAGAAGTCCTCGTCTAGAGGAAGTCCAAGGTTTGCGAGGATGCTTAGTATCGCAGGTTGGTAGGAAATATTGGCGTCCCTCAGGTTTCGACAAAAGCCGTAAAGGGAAATGGAGGAATTCCTCGCGAGGCCGCTCGCATGAAGCTTTTCGGCAGCCCGCAAGGCGGAAAGGCGATCGAGCAGGTTGCTGAGACACTTTTCGGCCGCAACGGAGAATTCCGAACCCTTTGGCACGGCGATCTGCTCGGTCAAATACCATGCGTCGCGAAGCCAAGGCCTGCCACCGGTTTCCGGGATCTGGCCGGCACGGCAATATGAATCGGCGCTGACGCCGAGGACCTCGCGCGCATCCGGCAGTCGAAGACCAGGTTCGGCGACTACGTTAAGCGCCGCCTTTGCGTAGGCTTCA
>DATNED010000139.1:0-8865 GCA_035553115.1 Terriglobales bacterium
AGTTCGTGCGCAGGGAGGTCTTGGCGGCGACGACGATCTCGTCCACGCTGGGCTTGCTCAGCTCTTCCAGGTTGGCGGCGTAAGGCAGCGGCGTTTCTTTTCCGGCGACCCGCAACACCGGGGCTTCGAGGTCCCAGAATCCTTCCGCCATGATGCGGCTGACGATCTCGGCCGCGGGTCCGTAGCTCTGCCAGGCGTAATCCACCACGATGGCGTGGTTGGTCTTTTTCACCGACCCCAGCGCCGGGCCCATGTCGAGCGGACGCAGCGAGCGCATGTCCACCACCTCCGCCGACACGCCCTCGCGCTCGAGCTCGCGCGCCGCCTGCAGGCACAACGTCACGCTGGCGCCGTAGCCGATCAGCGTGATGTCGGTGCCCGCTTGCTTGATCTCGGCTTGATCCAGCGGCAGCACGTAGTCGCCTTCCTCCACATCGCCCTGCTTGTTATTGAGCGGGCCGGGCTCGAGGAACACCACCGGGTCGTCGCACCGAATCGCCGCCTTCAGCAGCCCCTTGGCGTCATTTTGGCTCGAAGGGCTCACCACCCGCAGCCCGGGGCAATGGGCAAAGAGCACGCTCAGTTGCTGGCCATGCTGCGCCGTCAGGCCGGGGTTCGGCCCCGGACCTTCCGGCCCGCGCAGCACCATCGGCACCGAAAGCCGCCCGCCCGACATGTAGCGGATCTTGGCCATGTGGTTGTAGATCTGATCCATGGCGCGCAGCGAGAAATCCATGCGCATCATCTCCACCACCGGCCGCTGCCCCATGATCGCCATGCCCACGCCCACGCCGACGAAACTCTCCTCCGAGATCGGCGTGTCGATCACGCGGTCTTTGCCGAACTCGGCAAACAGCCCGCGCGTGACGTAGTGCACGCCATTGTAGGGGCCGATCTCTTCGCCCAGCAGCACCACCCGCTCGTCGCGGGCCATCTCTTCGCGAAGCGCCATATTCAGCGCTTCATGCATGGATTTCTTTACTAAGGCCATTTTGTCTTCGTCCGCGCCCGGCTAGCCCACCACCACGTCGTGGAACAGCTCTTCCGGCGCCGGCTCGGGGCCCGTCTTGGCTTCGGCCACCTTGGCCTCAAGCTCGGCGATGACCTCGGCGCGCAGCGCCTCGATCTGCGGCAGCTCCAGCATCTTTTCCTCGATCAGATAATCCGAGAGCAGCTTCAGCGGGTCGCGCGCATGCCACGCGGTCTCTTCCTCCAGCGAACGGTAGTTCAGCGCCTTGTCGTGGATGCCATGGCCCTGGTAGCGATAGGTCAGCGCCTCGACGAAATAGGGCCGATGCTGCTCCCGCACGCGGTGGATGATCCGCTCGGCCGCCTCCGCCGTCGCCCAAACATCCTGGCCGTCCACCTGCTCGGTGGGAATGCCATAGCCCGCGGCACGATCCACCAGCCGCGGCAGGCTCGAGTGGCGCGCAAGGCTCGTGCCCATGCTGTACATGTTGTTCACGCACACGTAGACGGTCGGAACGTCCCAGAGGCTCGCCATATTCAGCGACTCGTGGAAGGTGCCGGTGTCGAGCGCGCCGTCGCCGAAGAAGCACACGCAGATCCCATCGCGCTTCTGCTGCTTCAGCGCCAACCCCGCGCCGGTCGCAATCGAGATGCCGCCGCCCACGATGCCGTCACCGCCGAGGAAATGCTGCTCGGGGCTGTACATGTGCATGCTGCCCCCCTTGCCCTTCGAGACCCCGGTGCTGCGCCCGAACAGCTCGGCATAGATGCGCACCGGATCCATGCCGCTGAGCAGCATGTGGCCGTGGTCGCGGTAGTGGTCCACAATGTAGTCGCGCTTCAGGTCCAGCGCGTTGAAAAAGCCTACCCCCACCGCCTCTTGCCCGGCGTAGGAGTGGTAATAGCCGCGGATCAGCCCGTTCTTGAATTCGCGCTCGCCCAGCCGTTCGAACTCCCGCACCGTCACCATTTGCCGCAGAAAATGGTTGAGCGTGGCCGCATTCAGCGGAAATCGCCGGGCCATGCTCAGGGGCTTGTTGGCGCCCTCTTGAGCGGGCGCGTTTCGGGTGGGCAGGGATAGTTTGGGCTGAGGACGAGCGCTCATGGGAACAGGTGTCTTTTTATTGTATCCCGGACAATTCCATCATGGCATGCCTGCACAAATCTCCATGAGAATGCATGGGTTGAGTGTGACGAACGCGGCCCCGGGCTGCAGCGCGGCAAGGTGGCCGCGCGGGATCGCGGCCTGCCCGTCTAAGCAGACCAGCCAACGCAGCTCCCCGGCGGGGGCAATCCTTCCGCCTGGTGCAAGCACGTGCCGCCAAAGTCGGAAGTTCTCCGTGGCCAGCAGCAACCCTGAATCCCGGGGCCCGAGCCCATGCGCGACCTTGCCTGCCGAGGTTGCGCGCGCCACCTCCAGGCCCGGACCGAGGTGGAGCTCGCGGCCGCGGCCGTAGTCGTCGAGCCGGAAGGTATTGTCGCTCGGCTGCTGCACCTCAAACAGCACCACGCCCCCACCGATCGCATGCACCGTGCCCGCCGGTATGTTGATGACCTCGCCGGGCGCGACCGCGATCCAGTCGAGCATCTCCGCGCCGCGGCCGGCGCGGCATGCGGCTTCAAGATCCTCCCAGCGGGCATCGGGCCGGAGTCCCACCCCGACCCGTGCATCCGGCGCGGCCTCGACCACGTACCACGCCTCGCTTTTGCCCCGCCCGAGGCCGTGGGCCGCGGCGTACGCGTCGTCGGGGTGGACCTGCACCGAGAGTTTCTCCTGCGGAAACAGCATCTTCACCAGCACGGGATTGTCTTCCGGCGAGAGCCAGGCCTCTCCAATCGGCTCCGCCTCGAGTGCCCGGCCCGGATACCATGCGCGCAAGTCGCGGCTGCCCCATACGCGCGGAAAAAGCCGGGGCGCAATCAATTCCAGCTCTCGAGCCGAGGCGGGCACGGTCCCCATTATGCGTGCTCCGCGCCCAACTCGAAGACGGTGATCTCCGGCGGCGCGAACAGGCGCATCGGCACTCCAATGGTCCCGATGCCGCGGTTGACGTAAAGCTGGGCTTCGCCTTTCCGGTAATGGCCGGCGACATAGGGTGTGACCAGCAGCGCAGGCGAGAATTCCGGGGACACGAGCGCGATCTGGCCGCCGTGCGTGTGGCCCGAAAGCGTGAGCGCGATGCCCGACCCTGCGGCGGGATCGAAGCAGTTGGGGTGATGCGCCAGCAAGACATTGACCAGGTCGGGTCGGATCAGCGGAGCGATGCGGGCAACGCTCGCGCGGATGGCCTCGGCATGCGCCCGATGTTCATTGCGCGGGTAGTCCACGCCGAGAAGTTGCAGTTGAGCCGGTGGGCCCAGCCCCCCGACCGCCGGAACCTCGACCGTCGCCGCCGCCTGCCGCAGCATGGTCGCGCCGGACTCCAGGAAGAGCCGGGAGATCGAGCTCTCGACCCCGGTGTAGAGCTCGTGGTTGCCCAGGCAGCCGTAGATCCCGAACGGCGCGCGCAAACCCGCAAGCGCGTCCACTACGGCATTTTGCGTGGAGCCATCCCAAGTCACGAAGTCGCCGGTGAGGACGATCAGATCGGGGCGCAGCGCCATGACCTGCTCCGCAACCCGTCGAATTTGCGTCTGGCTCATGAAGGGGCTGATGTGGAGGTCGGAGAGTTGAGCGATGCGGAAGCCGTGAAACGACGCCGGCAGGCGCGGCAGCGTGATGCGCTGATGCGTGGTCTCGATCTCCAGCCGCCCCTGCACCACCCCGTATGCGCCCGCTGTGAACGGCGCCGCGACCGCCGCGCGCCCCATGCTCCGTAGGAACCGCCGCCGCGAGGGAGCCATGCTCGCGCGCGGATGCCATCGCAGCCGGAGCCAATGCGCGATCCGATAGGCCGCGAGAAAAGGGAACACCAGGATTGAGCCCAGCAGCCACACCTGGAACGGTGCCGCGAACACCGCTTGGCCCGGCGTGAGTTCCACCGCCGAATACGCCCCTCGGTGAATGCCGAAGGTGTACGCGAAACCGATCCCGTACCAGGCCACTGCCGCCGCTGCGACCGCGAGGCGCGCCCATGCACCCGCGCGCTTGGGCAGCCGGCGCCAGAGCTCCCAGGTCCAAAAAGCTTGGCTGGCGAGAACCAGCGCAGCGATGCCGGGCGCAGCCAGGCGCCGCGCCAGCGCCGCATTGTGCACCTGGCCAACCAGGAAATCGTGCAGGGCCCTAGGGATCATCGCTGCAGTGTCCTTTCGTAAAGAGCCAGCGTGCGCGCCGCAATCGCATCCCAGCTCAGCGCGCGGGTGCGCTCGTGGCCGGCCTCGCCCAGCTGGCGCCTCAGGCCGGGGTTGGCGAGAAGTTGCTCCAGCGCGGCCGCCATCGCGGCCGGCTGCCGGGGCGCGACCAGCAGCGCCTCGCGGCCGTCGTGAAGCAGCTCCGCTGCGCCCGCCGATTGCGAACACACCACCGGGAGTCGCTGGCTCAGAGCCTCGATCACAACCATGCCAAAGCCCTCGAATGTCGAAGGACACACCAGCGCATCGTGCTGGCGGTACGCATCGTAGACGGCGGCTTCGTCGCTGGTTCTGGGAACCAGTTGCAGCAGCGCCTGCGCTTCGGCAGGAAAGCTCGCCCGAATGCCGGCTTCCATCGCCTTCCAGCCCGCCCCCGCGCTGCCCACGCCGAGGAGCGTCAGCCTGGGGCGCACTCCGCGCGCCCAAAGCAGCCCGTAAGCCCGAGCCAGGTAGGCCACGCCCTTGCTCGTCGTCCACCAGCCGCAAAAGAGGAGCCCCTGGCCCCGCGGGGCGTCGCTCTCCGGCGCGCGCGCCCACTGCGCGCGATCCACGCCATGGGGAATCACCTCGATCTTCTCTGCCGCAGCCCAGCCCCGCGCCACCACTTCGTCCCGATCCGCCTGGCTCAGCAGAATCACGCCGGCCGCGCGCCGCACCGCCCACCCGACCTGCGGTAGCCGGGTGAGCGGGTACCAAGCCCGATGCGTCCAGGGCTTGCGCAGCAAGCCCTCGCGCGCGTCTTGCAGCAGTTCCCGGTAGTAGCGGTGCTCCAGGCCGTGCGAGCGGGCGACCACCGCGCGCCCCCGCGCCAGCATCCACCCCTCGGCGCTGGCCGCGTCCACAATGTCGTAGGCGCCGCCCGCGGCTTCGGCCCGCCGCACGGCCTTTCGGGCCAACCAGGGACCGGCAGCCAGGCGCATCCGCTGCGAACGCGGGCGCGCGCCCAGTTGCGGCCGCAGCAGCACGTCGCAGTGGTGGCCGAGGCCGCCGAGCCCAGCCTGCACCTTCAGTGCCACCTTGGCTCCGCCCATGCTCGCGTCGTCAGGCTCGTCGCTGACCAGTAAAATCCGCATGGGCGGGCAGAATCTCGTTCAGCGATCCCGTACGATAGCCTTCCAGGTCGAGCGTCACGTACCGGAACCCCAGGCGCTTGAAAATGCCGGCCAGCCGCTCGGCCATTTCCTGGTTGAGCGCGCGCTCAAGCTCGCCCCGGGCGATCTCGATGCGGACGATCTCCTGGTGGAACCGCACCCGCACCTGCCGGAAACCGAGCCCGTGCAGCGCCTCCTCGCCTTCCTCGATCCGCGCCAGCACCTCCGGCGTCACCGCGATGCCGTAGGCCACGCGCGACGCCAGGCAGGCCTCCGCCGGGCGGTCCCAAACCTCGAGCCCAGCCGCGCGCGCGCGGGCCCGAATCTCGGCCTTCCCCAGTCCCGCCTCAAGCAGCGGCGCGCGCACGCCGTGCGCGGCGGCGGCGCGGTGGCCGGGGCGGAAATCGAGCTGGTCGTCGGCGTTCACGCCGTAGACCAGGGTGCGGAACCGCGGTCGCCGCGCCAACTCGCCTTCCATCGCGCTGAAAAGCTCGTCCTTGCAATGGAAGCAGCGGTCGGGGGCGTTGCGGCGGTACTCCGGCCGGTCCATTTCGGCGCTCGCAATGGCTTCGCACGGGATCCCGTGCCGCGCGGCGAACTGCAGCGCCGCCGCCAGTGCCGCCCTCGGCAGGCTGGGCGAATCGGCAATCAGGGCCAGGATCTCGCCGGGCGTGGCCTGCGCCGCCGCCCAGGCCAGGTAGGCCGAATCCACCCCGCCGGAGTATGCCACCAGCATGGGCGCGCAATCCCGCAAGACCGCTTCCAATTCCATTGCTTCCACTGTCACTTGGGAAGCGTCCACTGTCAACCGGCGGCAGGGCCCGAGCTGCCCCGCAGGTCGGGGCAAGATCGCAGGGCCAAGCTCGCGAAATTCGGAACCGCGGGCCCCTGCCGCTCGCGGGGGTCGCGCCGCTTTGCCCCATGGGAAAAATCGGTGCGAAGGGCTGCGAAAGCCGCCCCAGTAGTCACAGCGGGGGCGGCAATTCGGAATGGGCAGGACGCGCCAGTGGCGCGTGCTGCGCCGCCGGGAAACAACGCTGGCGCGGCCCCGGCGCAGTCACAGCCGTGGCCGGGTACCGGCCCGGCGCAGTCACAGCCGTGGCCGGCTCGCCGCGCTCGGGCCCGCGCCAACTTTAGCGTGGCTCGACGCCTGTACGCAGCACGGGTGAGGATTCGCGCCCCACCGAGGACAACGCCAGAAGTGGTCTCAAAAATGGGGTACCGGCCTTTCCCGACCGTCCCGCATGGGGCTTTGACACCAGGAAAAGCCCCACGGCGCAGGACCGGAGTGCCTGCCTGCGGCTTTTTGAGACCACTTCCAGACGCCCCGTATCGCCCCGCGCCGCACCCCGGGCACCTGCAAGGCGCGACTCTCAGGAAGGGGCGAGACGGGGTGGTTGGCTAGGACGCAGGGAGGGCGCGAACCGCAGCGTGGCTGGATGCCACGTGAGGATTCGCGCCCGACCGAGGACAACGCCAGACGCCCCGTATCGCCCCGCCCCTTGAGTCAACGCGTTCCGCCCTGGGCCACCAGCTTCACATGTGTCCCCGCGTCCAGCTTCAGGTCGCCGTGCGAGCTGCTCAGCACGCTGCCGGCCGCGGCCGCGCCGCTGGCCGAACTCGCGCCCGCAACCTCCGGCTGCGGCAGCGACACCGCGATCTGCGATTGGTTCGTCTCCCGCATCACCGCGCCGATCTCGGGGCTGGCGCCTGTCACCGCGCCCGGCACGGTCATGCCTCCCCCGATCGGCGCCAGCACGCGCCCCGTGCCGCCCATGCCTCCGCCGTCGCCGCCCTGTTCGGGTACCGGCTGCGGCGGAGGCGGCATGTCCATCGCCGGCATTCCTGCCTGCATGCCCGCGTCCGCGCGCGCCTGGACCACGCTGGCAATCGCGAAATGAACCGGCATCGTTGCGCCGTTCTTGAGCGTCGCCTGGTCAAACAGCACCCCGATGCGCGAGGGCGACTTTTTGCTCTCCGCCGCCGTCACCGAGGTCACGTGGCCGGTCAGCTTCGTTCCCTTGGGCAGCACCGTGCGGCCATCTTCTTTGATCGCCGCGGTCGTCTGCGCCGCCACCGTATCCCCTACCTTGGCGTGCTGGGTATCGAGCTTCGACTTGAGCTGCGCATCCACCTGGGTCCCGCTTGCAATCTTGGCTTGGTTCGACGGGCTTTGGCCCAGGGCCAATCCTGCCGACAACGCCAACATTCCGATGCCTGTCTTCCAGCGCATGTGTGCCTCCTCCTTCAATTGTGATGCACGCCGGGGGCCATTTCGTAACCCTAATGGCTGCTGCTGCCCGAGCTCGCGCCCTTGGAATTTTTCACTACCTGGCCTCGGTATACCACCGCGTCCAGGTGGCTCACGGCGTGAATGTCTTCCAGCGGATTGCCGCGCATCGCCACCAGATCGCCCTCCGCGCCCTTGCTCAGCTTGCCGAGATCGTCCAGCCCCAGCAGCGCCGCATTGTGCAGCGTGGCATCGGTCAGCGCCTGCTGCGGCGTGGCGCCGTGGTTCACCTCCGACACCACTTCGTTATAGATGGTTCCGGTGCCGGGCCCGTAGGATTGGTCCGAGCCCGCGCCCATGGTCACCCCCGAGCGCAGCGCCATCTGGAAGCTGGCAAAGTGCTTCACCGAAAGCTCGCGCGCCTTGCCGAGCGAGAACGCCGGCATGTGCATGCGCTCGCCGTTCTCCAGAATGTTGTCCACCACATAGATGGTCGCGTCGTAGACCTGGTTGTGGGCCTTCATGTACTCCAGCGCGGCCGCGTTCATGTCCGAGCCATGCTCGATCGAGTCCACGCCGGCGTGGATCGCGTCCAGAATCGCCTTCAAATTCTCGTCGTGCGCGGCCACCTTCAAATGGTCCCCGTGCGCCACCTCGACGATCTTGGCCATCTCCTCGGGCGTCAATTGCTCGCTCGTGAACAGATCCGAGGGCGAGAGCACCCCGCCCGAGGCCATGATCTTGATCACCTTCGCCCCGTACTTCACCTGCTCATGCACCGCCGCCTCGGCATCCGCCTCGGAATTGATGAAGCCGTTCATCGGCGTGTAGTACCCCTCCAGCGGCATGGACGGCGGCAAGGTCAGGAAGTCGCCGTGCCCGCCCGGTATCGAAATCGCATGCGCCGCCGGAACCAGGTGCGGCCCCGGAATCACGCCCTCGTCAATGGCGCGCTCCAGCGCCACGTCAATGAATCCGCCGCTGCCCAGCACCCGCATCGCCGCCACCCCGCTCTCCAGCGCGTACTTCACGTCCGCCGAAGCCAGCAGCGACGCCAGCGCATCCGACGGCTGCGTATCGCGCGCCCCGGTGGCCAAATGCGTGTGCGCGTCGAGCAGCGACGGCATCACCGTCTCGCCGCTCAAATCGAGCACCCGCACCCCCGCCGGCGCGGCCAGATCCGTGCCCACCGCGGTCACGCGGCCGCCTTCGATCAACACCTCGCCGCCCTGGATCGGCGGTTGCGTCGCATCCACGATCAGCGTCGCGGCCTTCACCAATAGC
>DATNED010000140.1:0-5888 GCA_035553115.1 Terriglobales bacterium
ATGCGGATCGAGCGCGCCCGAGCTGAAGCTCAGGTTGATCACATCCGCGTGATGGTCAATCGCATAGGTCAGCGATTGATAGATCACCGAGGCGTCGGCCACCCCGCCCGGCCCGAAGGCCTTGATCGGCAGGATCTTCGCCTCCGGCGCGATCAAGTGGATGATCCCCGCCACCGAAGTCCCGTGCCCGAAATCCGGGTCGCACTGCAAAATCTGGTTGATCAGCTTCAGCAGCAGGTTGGTCAGTTGCACCCGCCCCGGCCCGTTCAGCACCGACGCCGAAGATTGATCGAGCGTGGTCAGCACGCTCGGCAGCGTCGCGCTCAGCCCTGCGGTCGCGCCCGAGGAGGTCGTGCATCCGTTCAGCACCGAAGCCGAGCTCTGCCCCAAGAGCTTCTCCCATAGGTTGTTCAGCACCGAGGCCGAGCTCTGGTCGAGCACGATCGGTTGGCTGCCGCCGTTCAGCCCCCCATTGAGCACCGAGGCCGACGATTGCCCGTTCAGCACCGAAGCCGACGATTGTCCCAGATCCGCCCACGCCGACCAGTTCGGGGTGTTGTCGAAGAAGTTCCAGCCGTCCTCGAGCAGCACCTTGCGTAGCACCGGATTGAACTGGTCAATGCCGTTGTCAATCTCCGCCACCGTGATGCCCCGCCCGGTCGCGCGCTCGTGCGTCCGCTCGCCCGCCGCCACCTGCGAAACCAGCGGCTGGTAGACGTATTCGCTCGGCGCGCGCGTGCCGAAGTAGTTCACGTCCTCATTTAGCACCGAGGCCGAGCTCTGCTCCAGAATCGAGGACTCCCCGTTCAGCACGCTCGCCGACGATTGCCCGTTCAGCACCGACGCCGATGATTGCCCGTTCAGCACGCTCGCCGACGATTGCCCGTTCAGCACCGACGCCGAGGATTGCCCATTCAGTCGAATTACTGTGTTCAGCGTCGCCCCGCTCACCACCGGGTCGGTCTTGAGTTCGCTGAGGATCTGCGCATCGGTGCGCCCGTCACTCGCGGTGAATAAGTAAAGGTCGCGGTTCGCGTTCAGCCGCTGCGATTGCAAGTTGTATCGGGTGTCTACGCTCGCCACCAGCGCCGGCTTCACGTGCGCCAATACGCCGTGGCTGAGCGTCGCGGCCAGCAGCGCCGCGGCGCCGCCCATCGTTGCCGCGATCACGCGCACTGCGCGCGATAAGGGGTTCGGGGCCCTATTCGTCATGAAGGTCATGCTCCGTTCTTTTGTTCTTGCTTCAACAGGGCACCGAAACCGCCGCCACCCCCTGGCACCGGTTCACACTTCGCCTATCGGCCGAGCCTCTACATTCGATCAACTCTCTTGTGCTTGGTTGCAACGCGGTGCGGCCGGGCCGGCGGCCCGGGGTTTCCGCCCAATCCGATAGGATTAGTTTCACTTCCAATGCCACTGACTCCGCCAGTGCTGCGAACCGTTTAGATTATACGGATTTTCCGCCAGCGCAAGGGTCACAAGTCAGGAACATGACGCGCTCATCATCACTCCCGTTCAATCACCGCCCGAACGGCGAACAGCGCCTCCTCCACCTGTTCCCGGCTCACATCGCAGTGCGTCACCATGCGGATCGTCTCCCCATCCAGCGCATTGGCCAGCACATTGCGCTCGGCCAGCTTGGCAATCACGTGCGCCGCCGCGAACTCCGTGCGCGCAACCTTGAAGACCACAATATTGGTTTCGACCGTCGCCACATCCACCCCCGCGATGGTCGCCAATCCTTGCGCCAGCAGTTGCGCCAGCGCGTGGTCCTCGGCCAGCCGCGCCGGACCGCGCTCGAGCGCGACCAATCCGGCCGCCGCCAGCACCCCCGCTTGCCGCATTCCGCCGCCGAGCATCTTGCGCGTGATCCGCGCCCGGTGCACGAACTCCCGGCTTCCCGCCAGCACCGATCCCACCGGCGCGCCCAGGCCCTTCGACAGGCAGAACATCACCGAGTCAAACGGGCGGCTCAGCTCGGCGACGGTGGCGCCCAGCGCGACCGCCGCGTTGAAGATCCGCGCCCCGTCCAAATGCACCGCCACGCCCCGCTCGCGCGCCTGCATGCACAAATGCTCGGTCGCCGCCGGCTTCGTGATCGTTCCCCCCGCCCAGTTGTGCGTGTTCTCGACTACGATCAGTCCGGTCCGCGCCTTGTTGTACGGATCCTCCAGCCGCAGCAGCGGCTGCACCATGTTCCAGTTGGCCAAGCCTCCGAGCGCGTCGAACGTCCGGAACTGGCAGCCGGAGAACGCCGCCGTCATTCCCATCTCCAGGTTGAACAGGTGCGAGCGCGCCTCGCACACGACCTCTTGCCCGGGGCGCGTGTGCCCATGCACCGCGATCTGGTTCCCCATGGTGCCGGTGGGCACGAAAATCGCCGCCTCGCGCTCGAACAGCTCCGCCGCCCGCGCCTCCAGCCGGTTGACGGTGGGGTCTTCCCCGTACACGTCGTCGCCCACCTCGGCCGCCATCATCGCCCGCCGCATCTCTTGCGACGGCCGGGTGACGGTGTCGCTGCGCAAATCCACCGCCGCCCCCACCCCGCGGCCCGCCATCTCCTCGACCTCGGTCATCCCCTTCGGGCTGAAGCGTCCGCGCATGCCCCATTGTACGCATGCCCGTCTCGCGGCCGTCGCGCGCCAACTTTCGCTACAGCGTTTCGAGGAACGCGATCAAGTCCGACTTCTCCTGCGCGCTCAACCCTAAGTTGAAACGCGTATTGTAGAAATCCACCACATCCGCCAGCGTCGCCGCCGAGCCGTTGTGGAAATAGGGCGCCCGCGCGGCCAGCCCGCGCAGGATCGGACCCTTGAACTTTCCGATGTCGCTGCACTTGCCGCTGACCAGCGCCCGTCCCAAATCGGTCGTCTGCACCGTCTCGCCGTTGTTGCAGCTCACCGTATACAGCGGCAGGTCGGGCGTCCGGCGCGAGGCATCGGCGATGCCGATGTTCAGCGGCCCGGCCACGCTGTGGTTGCCCACGTTCGGCGTGTTGTGGCAGGTCGTGCAGGTGCCCGCCACCGCCGGCAGCCCCAGCGCGTCGTTCAGCCCGTTCACCCCCGTGATCGTGATCGGCCGCCGGTTGAAGATGGCTTCGCCCCGCGCGATCGCCGCCCGCCGCGCCACCGTGCTGTGCGTCCACGCCGCATAGTTGGTGAACACGTCCGGGTCCGGCGGCTGGCCGTTCGCGTCCAGGTTGTTCACCCCGACCGCGAATGGCTGCGCGACCAGCGGCAGCGGCCCGCCCTGCGCCCCGGCGTGGTCGAGCGTGCCCGCGCGGAAATCGCGGACCTGCGCGGTGTACAGGCTGCTCTCGAATGCCACGATCGAATTGATGGTCGCCGCGCTCGGCGGGTTCGCGGGATCCCCCTGCGCGTGCCCCTCGATCGCATCGAAGGATTGCGAAAACAGATTGTCGTGCAGGCTCCGCCCGGCGGGCGACTCGCGCCCGTCCCACATCACGGTCGTGAGGAAGCGTAGGTTCGTCGCCGGCAGCGGCCGCCGGTAAATCGAAATGTGGTTGAGGTCCTTGCAGGCATACGGCGTGTCCACCGCCGTCACCTGGAAGTCGGCATTCGCCGGCACATCCAATTCGATGCGGATCAAGCCCTTGGTCAGCAGCAGCTGGTACGCGCGCAGCCGCGCCCACACGGTGGAAACGTCATCGCTCGGGCAGGTTGCTCCGTCCACCGGACGGAAGATCGGATCCGTGCCCGCGGTGCGCAGAAACCGCAGCGCGACTTCGGGCGGTGAAATTCCCCACCCCGTCGCCTGCACGTGGCACGACGCGCACGTGCGCCCATTCGTCCCCTCCGAGAGAAAGAACGGATTGTTCGTATCCACTCCGCCCGCCGTGCTTACGGTTTGCACCAATCCGGTCGCATCCGGAATCGGCGCCTCCGCCACCGTGGTCGGATCCGAAACCCCCGCGGATAAAAGCAGGCCACATGCAGCGGCGGTGATCGCAGCGGCAGCAAAACGATAATTCATCATCCCGCGTACCTTTCCTGCGCCGGAAATGCAGCGCTCCGGCGCAGCATACCCCAAATCCACCCTCCCGCGCCACCAACATTTTTGTATCCAAAATCCATTGGCGGCAGGGCCCGAGTTGCCCCGCAGTTCGGGGCAGGATCGCAGGGCCAGGCCCGCGAAATTCGGAACGGCGGGCCCCTGCCGGGGAGCGACTCTCGGAAGGGGCGAGACGGGGTGGTTGGCTAGGACGCAGGGAGGGCGCGAACCGCAGCGTGGCTGGATGCCACCTGAGGATTCGCGCCCGACCGAGGACAACGCCAGAAGTGGTCTCAAAAATGGTGAACCCGCCTTTCCCGACCGTCTCGCATGGGGCTTGGACACCAGGAAAAGCCCCACCGCGCAGGACCGGAGTGCCTGCCTGCGGCTTTTTGAGACCACTTCCAGACGCCCCCTATCGCCCGCCCCGCTCCAGCTAATTCGGGCGTTCTTCGATGCCGGGCATCCATAGGCGCTGCAATTGCGCCTCGGTCCAACCGATCCAGGGATGATCAGGCGGCGCATTCGCCTTCAGGAACGCCAGCGCCTGTTCATACGTCTCCTGCGCCGCGAGCAGTTGCCGCCGCTGCGTTCGCGCCTCCGCCAGCCCGATCAGCACCTCGACGTGCCGCCCGCCGCTCAGGTTTTGGCCGCCATGTTCGGCCTCGAGTGCGCGCAGGTAGGCCGCTTCGGCTTCGTTCCAATTCCGCATCGCCGCCCGCGCCTTGCCGCTGATCTGATGCGCCCAGACCCGTTCCTCGACCGCGCTCGACGGCAGTTCCGTCAGCAGCGCGCGCGCCGCGGCCTCCGCCTCGTCGCTGAATCCAAGCGCCAGCCGCCGCTCGCAATGCCGCAGCCGCTCGCCCGCGAGCTCGATCGCGTCCGTGCGCGGCGCCGCCAGCCGGCAGGCTATCCACTCTCCGAAAAGCTCGTGGTACTCGTCTTCGCGCTTCTGCCGGTCGCACAGCCGCAGCAGCCCGGCCAGCGATTCGATCCGCGCCGGGCTCGTCACCCCTTTCGATTCGGTATGAAACTCGAGCACCGTGCGCCAAAGCCGTTCCAGCTCGGCGTCGTGTCCGCCCGTTCCGCCCTGCCCTTCGAGCACGCGCGCGAGCCGGGTTGCGACCTCAATCTCCTTCGATCGGTTTCGCTCGGGCAGCTCCGCGCGCACCTCGGCCGCCTGCCGCAGCGCCGCGATGGCCGGCTCACCCTGGCCGCGCTCGAGCCGCAGCTCGGCCAGGTTCTCGAGCGTCACCGCCCGCGACGCTTGCCGCGCTCCCCGCTCTTTCCAGATCGCCTCGGCCGCCAGGAACTCGCATTCGGCGTCCTCGAACTTCGATTGCGCTTGCAAGGCCAGCCCCAGGTTGTTGCGCAGCACCGCCTGTTGGATGCTGGCAGCCCGTCCCCGCCCCGGTCGGGCCAGCGCTTCCTCGTACACCGCGATGGCGGCCTCGAACCGCTCTTGCTGCCGCAGCAGGTTCCCGAGCTGCATGGACGCGCTGCGCTGCAGCGCAGGCAGCACCAGCCACTGGGCTATGACGCGCGCCCGTCGCAGCTTCGCCTCCGCCGTCGCCACCGACCCGCGCGCGATCGCCCGGTCAATGCCCCGTCGCCACAGGTACGACCACCCCAGCCGGACCAGCAGCAGCGCCAGAACCCACGGCGCCGCCAGCGGCACCAGCGCCACCGCCCCCAGCGCGATCACGATCAAGACGATATCTGCGGCCGAATAGGAGAACATTCCGCGCGTCCCGACTTCCAGCCTGGTGGGGCCACCTGGATTCGAACCAGGAACCAACGGATTATGAGTCCGCTGCTCTGACCGTTGAGCTATGGCCCCGCACCACCCCGCATCTCATTTTACGAGACCGCGCCGC
>DATNED010000141.1:0-6658 GCA_035553115.1 Terriglobales bacterium
GCGGGGCGGGGCGATACGGGGCGTCTGGCGTTGTCCTCGGTCGGGCGCGAATCCTCACGTGGCATCGAGCCACGCTGCGGTTCGCGCCCTCCCTGCGTCCTAGCCAACCACCCCGTCTCGCCCCTTCCCGAGAGTCGCTCCCCGGCAGGGGCCCGCCGTTCCGAATTTCGCGGGCCTGGCCCTGCGATCTTGCCCCGGCCTGCGGGGCAACTCGGGCCCTGCCGCCAGCGGCTACCGCTTCCTCAGCTACGGCGATTGCATGCTCATCGCCGATCGCTAGGCGCGGCTCTGCCGGGCGCAGGCGGTCCGGGCGGAGCACCGGGCCAGCGCTGTTACCGCCTACGAGCGGGACGCCCGGCCGTCGGCCGGGCTGAGGCCCGCGCCACAAATTGACATGTGCTGCGCATGCAAATACACTGAGGGCAGATGGCCAAGATGATTCAAATCCGCCATGTGCCTGACGCTGTGCACCGGACGTTGCGGCGGCGCGCGCGCCAGCGCGGCCAAACCCTGTCGGACTACCTGCGCTTGCGCGTCGAAGCTTGGGCCCGGCAAGACTCGCTGGAAGAGGCCTTGGAACGGCTTCGTGGCCTGCCCCCGGCTGCCTTGGTGGAGCCCGCTGCGGTCACCATCCGGCGCGAGCGGGCCCGCCGCTGATGGTGCTCGATGCCTCGGCGATGGCCGACCTCCTGCTGCAGCAACCCCTGGCGGAGCGGGTGCGGGGACTCTTAGCGTGCGCCGCCGGCGATCTGCACGCTCCGCATCTGCTCGACCTCGAGGTGCTGCAAGTGTTGCGTCGCAATGTGTTGGCGGGCCGGCTGGAGCTGGAGCGGGCCGAACAGGCGCGCGGCTCGCTCTCCCGCTTTCCCCTGCAACGCCATGCCCACCACGGGCTGGAGGCCCGAATCTGGGATCTGCGCCACACCATGACCGCCTACGACGCCAGCTACGTTGCGCTGGCGGCGGAGCTGGGCTGCCCGCTGCTGACCACCGATGGGCGGCTGGCGCGCGCCGCTGCCGGGATTGTCCAGCTCGCCCTGCCCATCCGCTAGACTCGAAGCGTGCCCCGCTCCGCCCTCGTCGAACCCCACCTCATCGGCCGCCATCACGCGCTGCTCACCGAGTTCCGCCGCGCCTTCAAGTCCGGGCCGCCGCCGCTGCTGGCGCTGGAGGGGCCCCGCGTGCTGGCCGAGGCCATCCGCAGCGGCCTGCGGCTGGACAAGGTATGGAGCGGGGCGGGGCGATACGGGGCGTCTGGCGTTGTCCTCGGTCGGGCGCGGATCCTCACGTGGCATCGAGCCACGCTGCGGTTCGCGCCCTCCCTGCGTCCTAGCCAACCACCCCGTCCCGCCCCTTCTCGAGAGTCGCTCGCCGACCTGCGGGGGGCAACTCGGGCCCTGCCGCCAGGGGCCCGCGCCAACTTCTAATTAGCGAGAATTAATAGTTGTCCGGAACCTGCAGCTCCGGCATCGGCGCCGCGGTGAAGAGCCGCCGACACGGACGCGCCAGCAGCGCGGCCCACCGCGCCGACCGGCTCACGCGCGCGCTGTCGGTGGCGATGCCGGTATTGGCGTACATCTGCCGATAGAGCTTCGAGATGAACAAGAAAGCGAGCCGCCCCCTCCACCCCGGCACGCAGCGCGAGCGCCGCCACACGGCCTTCATGCTGTAGAAGCGGTCCCAGACCGCCTGCGTGCGCTCGCGGATCTCTTCGGCCCCCATCACCGGATGCGGCACATACACCTTGGGGCGCAGCGCCTGTGGGATCAGCCAATGCCGCGCGATCGGGATGCCCGCCACCGGCGGCGCCGCGCGCGCCGTCGTTTCCTCCCAGCGCTTGAAGTCCACCGTGCCCGGAAACGGCGTCAGCATGACAAACTGCGCGAACGTCACCTCCGCCCGCTGCGCCAGCTCCAGCGTGGCCGCGAACGTCGCCGGACGATCGCTGGGCAGCCCGAAGATGAACGACCCCAGCACATGCAGCCCGTGCTCGCGGAAGCTCCGCAGCCGCTCCACCAGCGCCTCGCCGGTGGCGTTGAACTCCTTGTAGACGTCCTTCAGCCCCTCCGGCGTCACCGCCTCCACGCCCACGAGCGCGCCGCGGATACCCGCCGCTCGCATCGCGTCCAGGAACTCGGGGTCCTCGGCCGACTCCATCGTGATTTGCGTGAAGAACACCAGATCGCGCGGCAGCAGCGCCAGGCACCGCATCAGCTCGAACCGTTCGGCCCGGATCGCCCGCAGCTCCTGCAACCGTGCCGTGTTGCCTTGGCGCTCGGCCAAGCGCAGGTCGGTCAGCGAGACCGGATAAAAATTGTCATCGGCAAGCGCGATGAAGCGGTATCCCCTGCGGCGCAGCTGGACCACTTCGGACACGACGCTGGCCACCGCGCGCGCCCGCGGCTGCTGCCCGTCGGTGCGCCACACCGAGCAGAACGAGCAGTGCTTGGGGCAGCCGCGCACGGTCTGCACCGATCCCCACATGTACCGCCCCGGCGGCAGCAAATCCCAGCGCGCCTCCAGGAACTCCCCGCCCGCGATGCGCCCGCCCTGGTAGTGGGCGAGCGGCACCGCAGCCTTGCAATCCGCCAGCACCCGCGCCCAGGCCACGTCGCCGTCGCCCAACACCACCGCGTGCGCCGCGCCCAGCTGGCGCGCCTCGTCGGGGTAGAGCGTGGCGTGAATGCCGCCAAACACCACCCAGGCGCCGCGCTCCCGCGCCTTTCGCCCCAGCTCATACCCACGCAGCGCATTGCCGGTGTGGATGCCGATCCCCACCACATCGCCAGCCGCCACGGTCTCGAGATCGAGCTGCTCCAGGGTCTCGTCGCAAAGCAACGGATCGCCGAATTCGACCGGGGTGGCCGCCGCCAGCACATACAGCCAGCGCGGCGTGATCACTGCCACTCCGAAGGCCAAGTGGCTGGGGTTAATTAAATGAACGCGCAGTCGTTGCCTTCTCGGATCGTGCTTCCATGCTACAGCAACCCGATGCCGAGGGGGGACACTCGGCTCAGCCGGGTGCGTCAACGGGCCACCACTCCAGCACCAGCCGCGACCACGACTCGAGCTCCGGCCCCTCGGGCCCGAGCAGCACCTTCGGGGTTGCGAAGCGCCCGGCCGCAATCTTGCTCTCCCGCGCCCGCACCTGCGGGGCGGCCATGCGCCAAAGATGCACTACCCCCACGTGCACCCGCCCCACCTCGGTGGAGTCGTCGTTGATGAGCCCGATCAGCCGCTCCTCGATCACGGACGCGCCCAACGCGACCTCTTCGCCCAGCTCGCGCCGCGTCCCAGCCTCATATGCGCCCCGGCCGGGCGCTTCGAACATGCTCTCGTCCGCCGGCCGGATGTGGCCGCCCAGCCCCACCGAGTGCAGCGCACGCAGCCGCGCCTCGGTCGAGGCCTGGCCGCGGCGGTAGACGAACACGGCACCCCCACTCTCGAGCACAACATAGGGGATGATCTGCTTCCAATCCGGATCCTGCTCGGCCTGGGCGCGCGGGAGAAATTTCGTTTGCTTAGGATCAAACAGCCGCGGCAGCCACGGCCCGGGCTCGGAGGCGAAGCCCTGGAACCCGCCTTGGAGGAACAGATGCCGGACGGGAATCGCCAGCACCATTTCGTCGGTCGGCATCGGACTCCACTGTACACTGCTGGGATGGTGATCGGGCTAACCGGAACGAACGCGAGCGGCAAGACCACCCTCGCCGAGCACCTCAAGGCGGTCGGCTTCGACTACCGCTCGCTTTCGGACGAAATCCGGCTCGAGCTCGAGCGCTCCGGCACCCCGCCCACGCGCGAGAACCTGATCGCCTGCGGCAACCAATTGCGCCGCGAATTCGGCCGCGCGGTGCTGGCCGAACGCACCCGCGCCCGGCTCTCGTCCGAGCGCAACTCGATCGTGGACTCGATCCGGCATCCGGATGAAGTCCGCGCCCTGCGCGCCCTTCCCGACTTCCATTTGATCCACCTCGAGGCTCCGCTGGCGGTGCGCTACGAGCGCGCGCGCCAGCGCGGCGACGCCCGCGCGCCGGCGAGCTTCGAGGAGTTCGTCGCGCTCGAGCAGCGCGAGACCGCGGGCACCGACTCCGACGCGCAGAACCTCCCCGCCTGCGCCGCGCTAGCCGACATCGTGCTTGTCAACGACGGCACGGTCGGGGCTCTCACCGCGCGCGCCGAGGAGATCATCCGCGGCTGGCTCGAGCAGCGCGCCGCAAGCGACCCCCGTCCCGGCTGGGACGAGTACTTCTTGCGCATCGCCCGCATCGTCGCGCTGCGCAGCAACTGCGTCAAGCGCAAGGTGGCCGCGATCATCGTGCGCGACCGCCGCATCATCTCGACCGGCTACAACGGCACCCCGCGCGGGGTCACCAACTGCAGCCAGGGCGGCTGCCCGCGCTGCAACGCGCTGGCGCAGAGCGGCACCCGCCTGGACGAGTGCGTGTGCAGCCACGGCGAAGAGAACGCCATCGTCCAGGCCGCGTATCACGGAATTTCCATCAAAGACTCGACCTTATACACCACGCTTTCTCCATGCCTGCAGTGCACCAAGATGATCATCAATGCCGGCATCAAAGAAGTGGTCTTCAACGCCCATTACCCGCTCGGCGAAACTGCGGCGCGCATCCTGGCCGAGGCCGGCGTCACCCTGCGCCAGATCGAGCTGGAAAGCTGAATCCCCCAAACGGAGGAGGCCGCCCGCTGCGCCCGGGTTTGTTGTAATCTAAGCTCGCAGCGCCTTGACTGTGTTTCCAGAATCGGGCGGGGCAGGAGAAATGGATTGAAGAGTATTTTTGTCGGCAACCTTGCGTTCAGCACCAGCGAAGACGAGCTTCGCACTCTGTTTCAGAATTTCGGTTCCGTCAGCCGTGTGAGCATCATGCTCGACCGCGACACCGGCCGCTCGCGCGGCTTCGCGTTTATCGAGATGCCCAACGACGAAGAGGCCGAGTCGGCCATTTCCGGCACCAACGGCAGCAGCCTTGGGGGGCGCACGCTCAACGTGAATGAAGCGCGCCCGCGGGCCGAGCGCCCGGCCGGCGGGGGATACGGCAATCGTCCCCCAGGCGGCGGCAGCGGCTACGGGAATCGTCCCGCGGGAGGCGGCCGCGGCAAGCAGGACGACTACCGCGGGCACGTGCGGCAGCCGCGCGAACCCCGCTGGTAACGGAGTGGCGCGGGGCGATACGGGGCGTCTGGCGTTGTCCTCGGTCGGGCGCGAATCCTCACCCGTGCTGCGCACAGGCATTGAGCCACGCTGCGGTTCGCGCCTCCCTGCGTCCTAGCCAACCACCCCGTCTCGCCCCTTCCGGAGAGTCGCTCCCCGGCAGGAGCCCGCCGTGCGGAGTGGCGCGGGGCGATACGGGGCGTCTGGCGTTGTCCTCATTGGCAGCGCCCGGTGCCCCGGACGGCGTTATCATGTACGCAACGGGCACTGCCCGCGTGCGCCTATGCTGGATCGCCTCCCCACGCTGCTTGAGCGGCTGTTTCTCGGTTCCAACATTGCCCGCCGTGCCGCGCTGGCCAAGCGCGTGCCGCACTCGCTGATCGAGCGGGTGCAGTTGGCCGAGTTCCGCAAAACCGTCGAGCGGGCGGGGGCGCACAGCACCTTCTATAAGGAGCGCTTCGCGGCGGCGGGGATTTCGCCGGCCCGGGTCCGAACCCCGCGGGATCTGGGCGAGTTTTACACCACTTCGGCTGATCTGCGCGCCCGGGACACCTCCGAGTTCGTCTGCTCGCCGCCGCAGGCCGGATTCGAGACCACCGGCACGACGGCGCAGAACAAACGAATTTATTTTTCCAACGAAGAGGTGCACGACATCGGCTTCGAGGGCGCGGTCGGACTCTGGAACCTTGGATTGCGCCCCGGCGACCGCGTGGTGGATGCCTTCGATTACGCCTTCTGGAACGCCGGCATCACGCTGATGCATTCGCTCAACGCGGTTGGATGCTTCCATATGATCGGCTCGAAGCTCGAACCGGCGGAGTTTTACCGCCGCGTCAAAGACTACCAGTTCAACGTGCTCGTTGTGGACACCGCCTGGCTGGTGGCGCTGACCGAGCTGGCCGACCGCCAGGGGGCGTGGCCGGTGAAGTTCATCCTCTCGGGCAGCGAAAACATGAGCGAGCCGACGCGGGCGTGGATCGAAGGCGTCTGGCAGACGAAGGTGTATCAAGCCTACGGGCAAACCGAATCGCTTGGAGCGAGCGGCATCGAATGCCCTTTGCAAAAGGGATACCACCTCAACGAGCCGAACTTCCTGTTCGAGATCCTGAACCCCAACTCCGACGGATTCGGCGAGCTGGTCTTCACCACCCTGACCCGGAAGGTGATGCCGCTGGTGCGATACCGCTCGAACGACATCACCCGATTCCTGGACGAGCCCTGCGGATGCCTGCTGCAAAGCCTGCGGCGGATTGACAAGATTCAGGGGCGCGGGGACGAGATCATCTCCTGCGGCATGGGGATGATCAGCCCCTGGATGTTCGAAAAATGGCTCACCGGCGACCCGGCATTGGCGCTGGAGTTGGCTGACGATTGGCAAGTGGCCGTGCAGCAGCCGGGGACGCGGGACATTGTCGAGGTGCGAGCGGAAGTGCGGCCGGAGGTGCTGCGCAGCGAATGGCCCGCGCTCGAAGCCGCGCTGATGGCCCG
>DATNED010000142.1:0-15131 GCA_035553115.1 Terriglobales bacterium
TCGGTGACGATGGTGGACTTGAGGTCATAGGTGACCAGCGCCATCCAATCCTGCGGCTGGAGCTGGTTGGTGAATACCGCCGAAGCCTCGAGCACTTGGTACTCAATCGGGTAGAAGGTTCCGTTGCTGAACTCGAGCAGCATGACGACGGTCATGGGGGCGTCGTTGGTGACCGAGACCTTTTCAATTTGCTGCTCGACGCCGTCCTCGTAGATGCGGAACTGCTTGGAGGTGAGGTTGGGAACGAATTGGCCGTTGTTCTTGAGCTGGACGGTGACGGGGATCTGCACCTCCGGCACGGTGATGGAGTACTTGAATTGCGGCTTCTGCTCTTGCGGGGGCGGAGGAGGGGGCGGGGTGGGCGGGGTGGGCGCGGTGGGCGGCTTCTTGGGGATGATGACCGGGCCCTGCTTTTGCTGCTGGGGCGGACCCTGAGCGATCGCGGCGGCAGAGAGCGCGGCCAGGAGGAGGAGGAGGAGGGGAAAACTGAAACGACGGAGCTGCATGAGGAAAGTGGAATCGGGGGCGAGGTATTCCTAATGCTAATACAGACGGGCGAAGGGAGCCGCGGGTTGCGGAGTTAAAGGGCTTTGAGGGCGGATTCGGCTTCCTTCCACTGGGGAAAGCGGCGTTCTTCGGTGCGGAATTCGGCGGAATGGATGCAGCGGCGGCTGCCGCGCTGGCGGACGGGATGGCGCAGATGCAGCATTTCGTGATAGAGCACGTACTCGAGCAGGAACTGCGGCACGCGCGGGGAGTCGAAGATGCGGCTGATCAGGATCGCATTATGGGCGGGGTCGTAGTGTCCGAGATTGCGGCGGGCGGCGGCGGGGGACCAGCCGAGGTTGGGGCGAGCCATCCAGCCCTGGAAAAAGCGCTGATTCAGGTCATCAAAGAGAAGTTCGAGATGATAGTGGCGACCCTGGGGCGGGGCGATGAGTTTGCGGCCGCGGATTTGGCGGATGAGGTTGGCTTTGGCGGCGATGTCCTTTTGACCGATGAAGCGGCGGTAGCGGGCATTGTAGACCTGGGGTATGGGGCGGCGGTAGAGCTTGCGGAGCAGGATGTGGGCGAGGGCTTCGAGCACCATCTCGGGAGCGGTTTGCAGGAGGTCGCTCAAGCGGACCAGGAGGCGGCCTTGGCGCAGGCGGATGGTGTTGTTGATGTGGGCGAACGGGTAGAAGCCGATCTCCATCGCGGGCAGGGGAGTGCGGGGCTTGAGCTCGCGGAAGACGGCGAGGAAGGTGGGTTCGAGATCTCGAGGCACGGGCTAAAGGCCGGGGGGGCTTTGGGCGGCTTGGGCGGCGGCGCGGGTGTTGTCGAGGCTGTCGCTGGTGACATCGAGGCAGCCCTGGAGCTCGAAGCGGTAGGTGGCGAGATCGGCGGGAGTGGACTCGGATTGGATGCGCAAGAGCGCGGCGTTCATGGACTGCAATTGGGTGAGCGCCTTGCCGAGCACCTTGGCAACCTTGTACTGCTTGGGGGGCGCGGAGGCGAGATCAGCAACCGCGTTGTCGAACTCGGGGAGGATGAGGCGGTACTCGCTCAGCATTTGGTAGAGGATGTTGTCGCGATCGGGGGGGCGGGGCGAGGCGGTGCGGACGCTCTCGAAGCGTTCGAGGCGGGCCTGGGCAAATTGCAGCAGCAGGGGGACGCGGCGGTCGAGGAAGCCGGCGGTGCCGCGGACCAAATCCGCCTCGTGGGGGGTGAGCGGATCGCGGGCTTGGGCGCCGGCCGCGGTTGCGAAGGCGCAGAGGAAGAGCAGGAGCGCGCTAATGCTTTTTCGGAGCAAACATCCACCCTAGCAGCTTCGAGCGCAGATCGGCGACATGACCGGCGAGCGCCTCGACTTTGGGACGCTGCACATAATGCACCTGTTGGGCCAGATCGTGCAAGGCGAAGCCGATTTTCTGGAGCGAAGTTTCGACGCTTTTCATGCCGCCGGTCTTGCCGCGGTCGGCCTCGTCCTGGAGCAGGGAGCAGGCTTCGTCCACGTTGGTGGCGAGGAAGTCGAGGCTTTGTTCGCCGGATTGGACCTGGTTGGCGCGAAAACTGAGGCGGGCGTAGTCGGCGTTGATTTCGGCCATTTTGGCCAAGGATTCGGCGCGGTCGGCGCCCTTTTGACGCGCGGCCTTTTGGGTGAGATTGGCGTAGTCGCGGTCCAGTTGGGTGGCAGAGGCGTCAGCCGCCTGGGCGGCGGCGCAGGCGGAGACGCATCCCACCAGGGCGAGGGCGAGCAGGGCCGCGAGGGTTCGACGCCAAGCCATCCCCTTAAGGATGCGCTCTGGACGTGGGGGTGACAATCCCTACAACTTTAATGCGGCGCGGAGGAAGGGGGCGAGGTGGGAGGCGGACGAAGCGGCGACGGTTTCGGGGGGGCCTTCGGCCACGAGGCGGCCGCCGGCGTCGCCGGCCTCGGGGCCGAGGTCCACGATCCAGTCGGCGGCCTTGATGACCTCGAGGTTGTGCTCGATCACCACCACCGAGCCGCCGGCGGCGAGGAGGCGTTGGAGGGCGGCGAGGAGCTTGGCGATATCGTCGAAGTGGAGGCCGGTGGTGGGCTCGTCGAGCAAGAACAGCGTGCCGGCGGCGGCGCGGGGGGTGGCGAGATGGGAGGCGAGCTTGAGGCGCTGGGCCTCGCCGCCGCTGAGGGTGGTGGCGGATTGGCCCAGGCGGAGATAGCCGAGGCCGATCTCGTCGAGGAGGCGGAGGGGGCGAAGGATCTTTTCGTGGCCGGCGAAGAAGTGCAGCGCCTCGGCGACGCTGAGCTGGAGCACCTGATGGATGTTCCTGCCCTGCAGCTCGACGGCGAGAATCGAAGCCTGGTAGCGGGTGCCGTTGCACTCTTCGCAGACCAGCTCGACATCGGCGAGGAACTGCATGTCCACGGTGACGACGCCCTCGCCCTGGCAGGTCTCGCAGCGCCCCCCGGCGACATTGAAGGAGAAGTGGCCGGCGCGGAGGCCGCGCTTGCGGGCGGCGGGTTGCTGCGCGAAGAGGTCGCGGATGCCGTCGAAGGCCTTGAGATAGGTAACCGGATTCGAGCGCGGGGTGCGGCCGATGGGGGATTGGTCCACCAGAACGACTTCATGGAGATGGACCGCGCCCTCGAGGGAGCGGCAGCCGACCAGGCCGGCGACGGCGTCCTCGGAGGCGTCCGCTCCGTTGGAATCGGCGACGCTTTCGCGGCCTAGGAGGAAGCGGAGATTGCGGTGCAGCACATCATGCACCAGCGTGCTCTTGCCGCTGCCGGAGACGCCGGTGACGGCGACCAGCAGGTCGAGCGGGATTTCGAGGTCGAGGCCGCGCAGGTTATGGAGGGTTGCGCCGCGAACCGTGAGCATGCGGCGTCCGGGCGGGCGGCGGCGCTTGGGCACGGGAATGGCGCGGGCACCGCAGAGATATTGGCCGGTGAGCGAAGCGGGTTCGGCGGCGACGAGTTTCCAGGGTCCGGCGGCGACGAGCGAGCCGCCTTGCTCGCCGGCGCCGGGGCCGAGGTCGAGGAGGTGGTCGCTGGAGCGCATCACGTCGGGGTCGTGCTCGACCACCAGCAGGGTGTTGCCCAAATCGCGCAGCTCGCGCAGGATGGCGATGAGGCGGGCGGTGTCGCGCGGATGCAGACCGATCGAAGGCTCGTCGAGGACGTAGAGCGCGCCGACAAGCTGCGAGCCCAGGCAGGTGGCCAACTGGATGCGCTGCGCCTCGCCGCCGGAGAGGGTGGCTGCGGCGCGGCCGAGCGAGAGGTACTCGAGGCCGACCTTGAGCAGGAAGTCGAGGCGGCGCTGGACCTCGAGGAGCACGGTTTGCGCGACCGCCGTCTCTTGCTGCGAGAGCACCAACTGGGCGAAGAAGTCGCGGGCGGCTGCGACGGTGAGCGCGGTGGCTTGCGAGATGGAGAAGCGCTCGCCAGGGACCGCATGGGAGCGAAGCTGAACGCAGAGGGCTTCGGGGCGCAGACGCGCGCCGCGGCAGGCGGGGCAGAGGGTGTACTCGCGGAAGCGGCTGAGGAAGACGCGCACGTGGACGCGGTACTTCTTGCGCTCGAGCAAGGCGAAGAAGCCTTCGACGCCGGGGAATTTGCCCACGCCCGACCAAACCAGCTTCTGCTGCGCGGGGGTGAGCTGACGCCAGGGGCGATCGAGCGGGAGGCCGGTGGCCTCGGAGACGCGCTTGAGGGCGTTGCGCCAGCGCAGGCCGCGAGGCGTGTTCCAGGGCTCGATGGCGCCCTGGGCGAGGGAGCGGTCGGGATCGGGCACGACGCGGGCGAGGCTGATTTCGCTGGCGCGGCCGAAGCCCTGGCAGTGCGGACAAGCGCCGAAAGGATTGTTGAAGGAGAAGAGGCTGGGCTCGGGGGATTCGAAGCTGCGGCGGCAGCGCTTGCACTCGAAGCGCTGATTGAAGCGGAGGGGGGCGCGCGCGGCCGGAGGGGGGAATTCGAAGACGGCTTCGCCGGCTTCGCGGTAGGCGATCTCGATGCCGTCCACCAGGCGGGTGCGCAATTCGGGGGCATCGGCTTCGAGCAGGAGGCGGTCCACCAGCACAAACACGGGCTGGTCGAGATCGAGGTCCAAGAGCGATTCGGGGGTTGAGAACTCGACCAATTTGCCCGCCTGCCAGAGGCGGTTGAAGCCGCGGGCGCGGAGCTCGGCCAGGCGCGGCTTGATGCCGGGCTCGCCGCCGCGGAGATGGGCGGGGAACAGCAGCAAGCAGCGCTGGCCGGGAGCTTGGGCGAGGAGCGCGGCGACGGCGGAATCCACGTCGTTGCGCTCGACCTGGAGGTTGCAGTCGGGACAGTAGATGCGGCCGGCGCGGGCGAAGAGGAGGCGGAGGTAGTCGTAGATTTCGGTGGCGGTGGCGACGCTGGAGCGGGGATTGCGGCTGGAGGATTTCTGGCGGATGGCGATGGCGGGCGCGATGCCCTCGATGGCATCCACCTCGGGCTTTTCCATGCGCTCGAGGAATTGGCGGGCGTAGGCGGAGAGGGACTCGACGTAGCGGCGCTGGCCTTCGGCGTAGATGGTATCGAAGGCGAGGCTGCTCTTGCCCGAGCCGCTGACGCCGGTGACGACGGTGAGGGCGTTGAGCGGAATGTCCACGCTCAAGTTCTTGAGATTGTGGAGGCGCGCGCCGTGGACGCTGAGGAACTCGGCGGCGCTCACGGCGCGCTCCGCTGCACGAGCCGCACCAACTCCTCGACGTTCCCGACCGGCGTCTCGGGAAGAATGCCATGGCCGAGATTGAAGATATAGCCGCGGCGACCCTGGGCCTGGCGGAGCAGATCGTGCGCCTGGGCGCGGAGCGGTTCGCCGCCGGTGACCAGCAGCACGGGATCGAGGTTGCCTTGCAGGGCGGGAACGGGTCGGCCGACGTGCGCGGACCAGGCATCGAGGCGCTGCCAGGCGGAGGCGAGCGACATGCGCCAATCCAGGCTGAGGACGTCGGCGCCGGTTTCGGCGGTGGCTTCGAGGTAGGCGCTGGTGCCGGTAGAAAAATAGATCACCGGCACAGCGCTGGCGCGCACGGCGGCGACCAGGCGCTGGGTGGCTGGAAGGACATGGGTGCGGTAGTCGGGTTCACTGAGCGCGCCGGCCCAACTGTCGAAGAGTTGGAGTGCGGTGGCGCCGGCGGCGATCTGCATCGCAAGGAATTCGGCGAGGGCGGAGGCGAGTTTGTCCATCAGCTCGGCCCAGGCGGCCGGATGCTGATGCAGGAGGCGCTTGGTCTCGAGATAGTTGCGCGAGCCGCCGCCTTCGATGAGATAGCTGGCGAGGGTGAAGGGCGCGCCCGCGAAGCCGATGACGGGCATGGCGTCGGCGAAATGGCGGTGGACGCGGGCGATGGCTTCGCCGACGAAGTCGAGCTGACCCCGCCAGGTGCGGGGCAGGCGGGCGATATCGGCGGGGGTGCGGAGCGGCGGCGAAAGGCGGGGGCCTTCGCCGGAGGCGAATTCGAGCGCGAGGCCGAGGGGGCGGGCGGGCAAGAGCAGGTCGGCGAAGATGATGGCGGCGTCGGTGCCAAGGCGCTCGGCGGCGGTGATGGTGATCTCGGCGGCGAGGGCGGGGGTGGTGCAGAGGTCGAGGAGCGAGTGCTGGGCGCGGAGGGCGCGGTACTCGGCCATGTATCGGCCGGCTTGGCGCAGGAGCCAGACCGGCGGGCGGACCACCGGCTGGGAGCGGCAGGCGGCAAGGAAGCGCTGGGTCGGGTTCATGCCATCGGCTTCTCCGCCAGGGCCTCGACGGCGCGAAGCACGCGGCGCGCATGCTCGGGGCGGGAACGGGGGTTCATGACCACGATGCGCAGGCAGCGGCGCGGACCGGCGCCGGTGTCGAGCACGGTGGAGCTGATGTAGGCGCGGCCGCTGGCGTTCACGGCTTCTTTGAGCGCGGCATGGCGGCGGTCCGCGGCGGCAATGGAGCGCGGCGGATTGCGGAGCGCGAAGCAAAGGATGTTGCTGCCGGGGCGATGCAGCGGCACCAGCACGGAGGAGGCGGCGCAGTAGTCGTAGGCGGCTTGCGCGGTGGCGCAGACGCCTTCGGCGAGCGCGGCGAAGAAACGCGGGCCATAGGCTTGCCATACCAGCCAGATCTTGAGGGCGTCGAAGCGCTGCGAGCAGGCGATGGTGAAGGGGCCGACGTCGCCGGGCGCCGCCTGGGATGGGGTGCGGCGGTGAAACAAATAGGGGGCGTCCTGCTCGAAGGCGGCGCGGAGACGGCGACCGCTGCGCACCAGCACGCAGCCGGCGGCGAGGGGCATGAACATCATCTTGTGGGGATCGAAAGCAACTGAATCGGCACGCTCGAGGCCGCGCAAGAGCTTGCGGAGGCGCGGACTGAAGGCCATGCCGCCGCCGTGGGCGGCATCCACATGGAACCAGGCGCGGAGTGCACGGGCGGCGCGCGCCAGGGCTTCCAGATCATCGAAGCTGCCGGTCGGCGTCGAGCCGGCGGTGCCGACCAGGACGAAGCGGCGAAAGCCGGCGCGGCGCGCGGCCCGCGCGGCAGGCGCCACACCGGCGGGATCGGTGCGATGCAGAGCGTCGGACGGGATGGAGAAGACGCTCTGCGGGCCAAGGCCCATGATGCTGGCGGCGCGAGCGATCGAGTAGTGCGTTTGCGCGCCGGCGAGGATGGCCAATTTGCCGGAGGATGCGGCGCGGGCGGCGAGGAGGGCGGTGAGGTTGGCGAAGCTGCCTCCGGGCACGAGCGAGCCTTCCGCCGCGGCCGGGAAGCCGACCAAGCGCTTGAAGCGGGCGATCACGGCACGGTCCACCAGCGTTCCGGCAGGTGACATATCGTGGACGGCGATGCTCTGGTTCATGGCCCCGACCCAGGTCTCGGCCAGAGCGGCTAGCGGAACAGGGGCGGCGATCTGCTGCGCCATGAAGCAGGGGTGATTGACGCGAAGGCTGGCGCGGCCGAGCGCGGCGGTCCAAGCGGCGGCGGATTGGGCCGCGAGCGGAGAGGCGAGGGCGCGGCGGGCGCGGCGAAGGAACTCGGGAGGGCGGACCGGGCCGGAACCGGATTGGGTGAGCTCGGCGACGGCCAGATCGCTGAAGGCACGGCCCAGGCGGCGAAGGGCCGCCGGCTCCCAGGCGGAGTCGCGGAATGCATCCGTCGCAAGATTCAACATCGGAGAGATTTAATGATAGCTTGGACAAGCTTATGGGTTCCGGTCGCATCCGCGAGCTGGACGGCCTGCGTGCGCTTGCCGTGCTTGGGGTCATCAGCTTTCACTACACGCTGGGCACGCCGCTCGAGAACCGCGCCAGCGCGCTGGGGTGGGCGGGCGTGGACCTGTTTTTCGTGCTCTCGGGGTATTTGATCACCGGCCTCCTTTTGAAGGCGCGCGAGCGCGAGCGGTATTTTTCAACGTTCTACGCGCGGCGCACGCTGCGGATCTTCCCGGTCTATTACCTGCTGCTGGGGTTCTATTTCTTCGCCGCGCGGATCGGCGGCGGAGCGCAGCCGCTGGCGTATTGGGGGATGCATGCGGCGTTTCTATCGAGCACGGTGGAGTTTTACCGCTCCTGGAACTTCGCCGCGCCCGGGTTCGTGTACGCGGGCGTGACCGTGCTGTGGTCGCTTTCGATTGAAGAGCAATTCTATTTGCTCTGGGCGCCGTTGGTGCGGTGGGTGCCGAGGCGAGCGCTGGGATGGGTGCTGGGCGGGATTGTCGTCGCCGCGCCCGCAATGCGCTGGCGGCTGCACACGGCGGCTTTTCCCGAGTACCGGTTCTTTCCGGCGCGGATTGACAGCCTGGCGTGGGGGGCGCTGCTGGCGGTGCTGTTGGCGCACGGGCGGGCGCGAACCGCTTCGAACCAAGCGCTGGCCCCGTGGCTGGGGCGTGGGTGCGCGGCGGCGTTGGGCGGCTTCGCCGTCCTGTGGCTTGCAACCGGCGGCGACCGGGCGAGCGCGGCGTTCGCGGCTTGCGGGTACAGCGTGCTGGGCATTTTGTTCGCGGGCGTGGTGGGGTGGTGCGTGGTGCGTGCGGGCAGCCGCGGGTGGATATGCCGCGGGCTGCGGCTGCGGCCGGCGCAATACCTGGCGAAAATCAGCTATACCTTGTATTTGGTGCACTATCCGGTGCTGCTGGCGGTGGGCGGATGGGTGGCGTGGGGGGCAGGCGGCTGGGGCATTGCGGGGCGGGATGTGCTCAGCCTGGGGTTAGCGATGGGCATTGCAGCGGCCTCGTGGCGGTGGATCGAGGCGCCATGCTTGGCGTTCAAGGAACGCTGGGCGCCGGACGGGGCGCGGGCGGCCGAACCGGTCCGCCCGGCTTTGCGTACCCATGGAGTGGTGGCATGATTGGGGCAAAATTATGTATTGCAATCAATGTGGATCAGGGCTGCCGGCGGGGGTGATGTACTGCACCCACTGCGGCAAAGCGGTGGGAACGATGCCGGCGACGGCAGCCGGCCCAGGAACCGCGCCGATGATGGCGAACAGCGCGGCGGGGCGCGTGGTGCGGCACCGAAACGTGCTGGGGATTCTGTGGCTCGTGCTAGGGATGCTCGGGCTGACCGGCTCGGCGGTGCTACTGGGCATTTCCGGCGCGCATGGGCGCGGCTTCAACGGCTGGGATCAGTGGGGCGGCCCCTGGACGGGCATGCCGCCCTTCGTGAGCGGAATCCTGGGCGGCATCGGGGTGGCGCTGCTGATTTTTTCCGTGCTGCGCATTATTGCGGGGGTGGGGCTGCTGACGCTGCAGAGCTGGGCGCGGATGCTGACCATCATTGTGGCTATTGTCAGCTTGGTCAATATTCCGTTTGGAACGGCGGTTGGGATCTACACGCTGTGGGTGCTGATGCCCGACGAGAGCGACCGCGAGTTCGCACAGCTGGCGCAGCAGCGGAACGCAAGAAGCTAGGAGCTACGGGCGCGCCCACGTGGAGGGGAGCCGGGCGAAGGTGATGCGCTCCGCCGGGTCTTTGGCGCCGCGTTCATAGAGGACGGCGATGCAGCCGTCGTCGAGCGCGATGACGGTCGAGTATCCCCGAGGGGCCGGGGTTGATGGCGCGCTGCACGGGCCAGGTGGCGCCTTCGTCGAAGCTCATTTTGAGGGTGAGGTTCTCGCGGCGGGTGCTGGCCGCATTGGTGAAGAGCAGCGCGTCCGTTTTGCCGAGGCGGTAGCTCACGATGCCGGCGTTGCAACTGGGGTCAGGAAGCGCGACAGTCATGGGTTACGGGGCCGAACGAAATGCCGCGGTCGCGGGAGCGGGCGATCTCGCGGGTGCTGCCGTCGCGCATGTTCTGCAGGATGGTCCCGTCGGCCAATTCGACATTGTGGCTCTCATTGGTGCGTGCCGGTGCCGATGAACTGGCCGCGCTTCCAAGTTTGGCCATGATCGTCGCGGTAGGCATTCAGTGCATGGATCACGCCCTGCGCAAAGCGGACGTCGAGCGGAACGAGGAAGCGTCCGTTGCGAGTCTGGATGTCGGTGCCCGAGGTGGCGAACATGGCCTGCCAGGCGGGGTCTTTGACCTGCGGGGTCAGATCCACGGGGGCCGACCAGGTCGCGCCAGCGTCGTCGCTGTGCATGGCGTGGAGATGGAGCGTGGTGGGGCCGGTGACGGTGCCGGGCTGGGCGTTGGGGAAGCCGATGCCGGGCGGCCCGTAGTTGAAGAAGCACCAGACCCGACCATTCGAATGGTCCAGCAGCACCGAGGCATCGCCGACGCCGCCTGCGGGAACGGCAGCGATGGTGCGCGCCGGCTCCCAATGCATGCCGCGATCGAAGCTCCTGCGCAGGACAAGCGCGATGCGGGCAGGCAGGTCGTGCGGTGAGTCGTAACGGGCATCGGCGACCGCGATCAGCGTTCCGTGCTTGGTTTGCACCAGCGCCGGGATGCGATAGGTGTTGACGCCATTGTCGCCGCGATGAAACAGGTCCGTGTGCGCGAGCCGCGCGGCTTGGGGCGGGGCGAGGGCGGCAAAAGCGGCGCCGACCAAGACTAGGGCGAATGCCGTAGGGCAGGGACGCATTTAGGATGCCTCGCAATGGCGCCGGTCGCGCCGCCAGGGCGACTGTAGATTTTTTGTAACAATTTTGTAGAGATTTTGTAGATATCCGCCGCGGAATATTCCTCTGTTGACATTGGCTCACATTGAGGCATACACTCGCCGTGATCGGTCATAACTGGATCGCAGAGTGAGGTTGAAGCCAATGGACCACAAATTGCTCTCTCTCTCTCTCTCCTAGCCGTTAGCGGGATCGCCCAAACGCAAAGCTCGGCGCCGCCTGCGCAGGGAATCGTCGCGCGCGGCACGGCGACGCTGAACGGACCGCAGGGCGCCGAGACCGGGACCATCACGGTCTCGGCGTGGGGCACCGATCACTGCCGCATCACGATCCAGTTGGGCCCGCCATCGCTGCGGCGCAGCTACACGGCCGTTGCGAACGGCAAGCGCGTTTCGATCACCGGGGCCGCGGAACTGGCGGCAGAGGTTCCGCTGCCGATCGGCGGCGCCGTGGGGTGCCCTTTGCTGCCCGCCGGAATCGCGCCGGACCGGGTTGCTGCTGCCGGAGGCACGCTGGCGCTTGATGCCGCCTCGCGCCCGGCCCGCTTGAATTGGACCGCAGGCAGCCGCGCCATGTCGCTGGCGTACGCGGATTATTCAACGGCCGACGGTCCCGAACTGGCCCGGACCATGACCGAAAGCGCCGACGGCGCAGTGCGGCTGGTGGTCAAGCTGGAGTCCGCCTCAACCCAGACGTTTGCTGAGAGCGATTTCCCAATTCCTCCGCGTCCGGCGGCGGCTCTGCGGAAGGGAGGTCAGCAATGAGGGGAACGAAGCGTGCGCTACTTTCCGCCGCTCTTCTGAGCTTCGCCGCGCTGCCCGCGCTCGGCCAGGTGAACCTGGCGCGCTGGGGCAAGACCAAGATTTGCCCAACCTGGGGCTGCGGCCCCCAGCGCGTGAAATCCGGCACCGTGGAGGCCGCGAATGCGCAGTCCGGCAGCGGGCCGGGCGCGGATCTGCATCTCGAGTTCCCGATCTTCAACCGCGCCGTGCCCAACCGCGCGCAAGTGCAAGCGACGCTGGTCTACGATAGTTTGTTCTGGGGTCCGGTGAGCGGCCAATGGCAGCCTGCGGCGGGTGCGGGCTGGTGGCTGCGCACCGGACAGGGCCACCTGGTCAGAACCGAGCAGGTGGACAGCGGCGCTTGCGGCTGGAGCGATGGGGACGGCGACGACGGCAGCGGGGACATCTACTACTACGACTTCGTGCTCGAGGAGCCCGATGGCAGCGCCGTCCCGATTGGCGAGGTGATGGAGGCGTCCCCGCCGCACGGCCGCCACGACGTGGATTATTTTTGGGACTGCCCGACGGGCGACTCGCTGCCCGAGACGTTCGTCTCCGGCGATAGCAAGGGGTTCACGGTGGTTGCCAGCGGCAGCTATAGCTCGGTGAATGGCGCAGCCTATGATGCCGCCGGCGATAACGTCACCAACGGCCTCACCGATCTGAATGGCAACGCGCTCACGAGCTCGGGCGGTGTGATCTCCGATCCGCTGGGCACAGCGCTCACGATCTCGGGGCTTGGGACGCCGACCTCACCCGTCCAGTACACGTACCCCGGCCCCGGCGGCGTGACCGAAACCATCACCGTGAATTACGCCCAGGAGTACGTGCAGGGCAACTTCGGCTGCTATACGAGTTCGGCCGGCTACATCAACCTGCCCAGCACGCTTGTCTACCCGGACAGTGCAACCTATACGTTCGCCTATGACCCCGAGGGCCGCTTGGCATCGGTGACGCTGCCGAGCGGCGGAAAATTCAGCTACGTGCACTCGCTCGAGCCGGTGAACTGCGCCGCCGGTACATTCACCACCTTTCTTGGCCAATGGGACCCGACCATGAGCCACGAGTGGCAGTGGGAGCACACGCCCTCGCCCGACCAAACCATCCAGACCGATCCCAACGGCAACGTGACGGTGTTCAACTTTGACGCCAGCGGCAATTCGACCGAAGAGGACGACTGGAGCGGGCCCAACGGCTCCGGCGGCACGCTGCTGCGCTCAAGCACCGTGGCGACTTCCTACGGCACCCGCACCACCACCACCGAGCTTTATGGAGCAACGAACCTCTTCCAGCAGCACGCCGAGACCACCGATGCCGATGGCATGCTGACCGCCAGCAGCGACAGCGACTGGTACACGGCCGGGACCAGCCCGATCCCGATCCTGCGCCAAGTCGCCAATACCTACACGCCGGCAGGGTACGGCGAGGCGCTGGCCAGCAGCGTCACCGAGGATGGCGCGGGAAACATCGCGGCGAAAACCACTTACGCGAACTTCGTGAATGGCAATCCGCAGACCGTGAACCAGTTCGTAAACGCCTCGACTCAGCTGAGCACGGCATATACCTTCAACAACAATGGCACGGTGGCGACCATGACCGAGGCGAATGGCGCGGGCACTACCTATGGCTACACCGGCGGCTGCGGGACGGGCCTGTTTCCGACCTCGATTGCCGACCCGGCGGGCACGACCACGCTCGCCTGGGACTGCTACGGCGGTCTGCCCACGCAGACGCGCGACTACAACAGCCAGCCGACGTCGATTTCCTACGATGCGCGCTGGCGGCCGACCACGACGACCGATGCCGCCGGGGACGTCACGAACTTCACCTATCCGTCGGCGTCGGATCCAAACCCGTTCACGTACCGCGAGCGGTGGACGATCTTCAACAGCGACACCTCGACCAGCGACACCTTGACCGTGCTCGACTCGATCGGGCGCCCCGAACTGCAGCAAACGCGCCAGGCGCCGCGCGACAACGCGAGCCTGCCGGGCTACAACCTTTTCGACACGATTGAAACTTGCTACGACCAGCTTTCGCGGCCGATTCTTGTCACCACGCCTTACACCGCCTCAGATGGGGTGACGGTTTCGTGCGCGACAAGCACGGGGACCTCGACCGCGTACGATGCGCTTTCGCGGCCGACGCTGATCACCGACGCCGACGGCGGCACGCAAGGGTTCAGCTATGTCCAGAACGACACCGAGGTCACGGTGGGCCCGGCGCCCAGCGGCGAGAGCGCCAAGGTCAAACAGGAAGAATTCGACGGCCTGGGAAGGCTTTCGTCGGTTTGCGAGGAGACTACGGGAACTGGCACTTGGCCGGGTGGAACCTGCGGGCAGCGAAACGCCAAGACCGGCTATTGGACCACCTACAGTTTCAGCGGCATCAGCGGGTCGAGCGGCCTGAGCCAATTGACGATTGCGCAGAACGCGCAGGCCACGGCAGGCGCGGTGCGGAAGTACACTGAGGATTGGCTCGGGCGCATGACCTACGAGAACAATCCCGAGAACGGGACCACGCTCTATACCTACGACAACGCCAGCTCGCCCTGCGGCAGCATCGCCTCGAAGGGCGATCTGGTGATGCGCCAGGACAACGCCGGGAACTTTACGTGCTACACGCGCGACTCGGCCCACCGCGTCACCGAGATCAACTACCCTTCGGGGCCGAATTCGGGGGCCACGCCGAGCAAATTCTTCGTCTATGGCTCAGCGAACCCGCAATCGGTCTCGGGCTTCAGCGCCGCGAACGGAATCGGGCGGATGGTCGAGGCCTATACCTATGCGGGCAGCGCGAAAATCACCGACGACGTGCTGAGCTACAGCACCCTGGGCCAGGCGGTCGGGGCCTGGCAGATGGCTCCGGTCACCGGCAGCGCCTACAACAGCGTCACGGAGGGATATTATCCGAACGGCGCGGTGTCGAGCCTGGCAGTGCCCGGCGCGCCAGGCATCCCGCAGATCAGCTACGGGCTGGACGGGGAGGGGCGGTGGACGACGGCGGGGGCGAGCTCGGGCCAGCCGCCCGCGACCGCGGCCACCTACTCGGCCTTCGGGCTGACCTCGCTGACGCTGGGCTCGACCGACAGCGACAATTACCAGTGGGACAACGCAGGGCGCATGACGCAATACCAGATCACGGTGGGCGGTGCGACCGACACCGGAACGGTCGGGTGGAACGCGAACGGAACACTCGGCTCGCTCTCTATCGTGGACTACATTTCCGGTGAAACCGACGGCGGCATCAACTGCAACTACACGCACGATGACCTGAGCCGGATACTCGAGGCCAATTGCCACACCGTCTATGACGAGAAGTTCTCCTGGGACCCGTTTGGGAACCACAACAGCAGCGGCACGCCCAGCGGCCTGGTCACGACGTTCACGTTCCCGAACAACCAGATCTCGGGCGGCAGCTACGACGGCGACGGGAATTTATTGCAGGACCCGCTGCTAGCGGGCGCGAACAACCAGTTCGACGCCGAAGGACGGCCGGTGAGCCTGTGGGGAACGGCGGCGGTGTATGATGCGCTGGGGAGAGAGGCGCAGGCGGGGGCGAACGAGGTGCTGTACGCGCCGGACGGGAGCAAGCTGGGTCTGATGGCGGGCACGTCGCCATACGACATCGAGGTGCCGCTGCCGGGCGGCGGGGCGGCGGTGTACAACGCGGCCGGGCTGCAGTACTACCGGCACCCGGATTGGCTGGGGAGCGGCATCGTCAGCTCGACGCCGAGCCGGACGCTGCTCTCGACCACGCATCTGACGCCGTTCGGCTTCGACTGGACGGGCGCAGGCCCCGGCTATCGCAGCTTCACCGGGGCCAAGCAG
>DATNED010000143.1:0-39986 GCA_035553115.1 Terriglobales bacterium
AACGACGGCCAGATCGTTGGCAAACGGCAGCATCAGGAAACTCGAGTCGAGCACGCCCAGCAGGAACAGCCCGGGCGCGCCCATGGCCACGAAGAAATAAAAAAGCCCGGCAAGCCAACCATGGCCGGTGGGGAGCATGGGGTGTTGGATGTTGGCTCCTTCAGTAATATGCGGCCGAGAGTGTGAGCTTCACCAAGCGGCCATCGAGAAAGCTGCATTCCAGGATTTGCGGCTTATCACTTCCGGCCCAGGAGAAGTTGAAGACCACCAGTTGGACGTCACGGCCCTGCCAAAGCGAAGGGCCCTCAAAAAACGGCTTGCCGTAGATTTGCTTGGCGCGAGCGATGCCGTCTCCCAATTTCAGGCCCCGACCCGTACCCGGCGTCGAGGTCGGAAGCGTGGCCGAACAGTTAGACTGCGGCTTTGGTCGCTCGACCATGACCACTTGGACCGTGCCCTGCTGGTTGGCCTCAAGGCTGAGTTGCAGGTGCTGGCGGGCATCGCACCAAATGCTTAAATCCTTTTCGTCCGGAGACGGGTGGGTTCCATGCGATCCCAACCGTCGCTGGGCCGAGGCCAACGTGGCGACCCCAGGTCGCAGGGCCGCGAGGGTGAGCTCGTTCACGTTGCCGGCGGGGCGATCGGCGCTGCCGGCGGGATCTTGCGCGTGCGCCGCGAGGGCGCACGCCAGCACGGCGGCCATCCCGGCGAGCACCCGCCTATTGGACAGCTTCGCCACTGTCGGCTCCTGCGGCGGCCAAGCGGCGCATCAGCTTCTGCGTCCAATCGGCCTCGTCTTCCGACCACAGCAATCGCTTGGCGGGTTGCAGTCGTTGCTGGGCTTTGTGGCAATAGGCCAAGAGCTGAAGGATGTTGGCCTGCAAATGGCGCCGCGTCTCAACGCTCCAGGGGGCCTGTTCCGCCAAGAATGCCTCATCAAGGCCGAAATCCACCATGACGTGGCCCTCCTCCCGGACGCTGCCGTCCCGTTCGCCGAACCCCGGGCCCACGCTTGCCATCTGCAGTGGATGGGGCATTTGCTTCCATTCGCCATGGTCAAATTTCCAAAGCATCCACGCCAAATCCACTTGGCAGGCGCAATCGGGCTGGAAGAATTCCCGCATCTGGGCCAGAGCCGCATCCAGCGGGATGCCCTCCTCGAACTCTTCTTCGACCAATGCCGCCTGCTGCCACTCCAGCGCGGTAACTGCAATCCGCCGCACGCCGCGTTCGAGCGCCTCAACCGGCAGCTGCTCTGCAGCTTGCGCCAGGCGCGGGAGCACCTGCGCGGCCGGTTGCGTGCGGAACCACAGGCTGAGGCGGATGTGATCGCTCATTTTTCCAGACTATCGCTATCCTGCCATCGCCGCAAAGCGGCGCGACCCCCGCGTCAGGATCCTGCATCCAATACCGCAACGGAGCTGCGTGGAGACCCCCCAAGAGAGAGCCTATCGCTCCGCCTTCCGTAAAGTGGAGGCGCTGCAGATCGAATTGGCGCGCCATGTCTATTCGGTACAGCGCCGCCAAGATGCCGAACGCAAGCTGCAGGAGGCGATGGCGGTACTCGACCGCACCCGCCGCGACCTAATCACGCTGCGCAACCAGCAGCGGCGTTCGGCGGCATAGCCGGTGGAGTTGACAGTTGGCAGTTGACAGTGAACAGTTAATTGCCATGCGATGGTTACGATGGGCCGCGCCGGCGGTGGCGGTGGCAGCGGTGTTTTTCTTGCCCGCACTGGAAGCATCAGCGCCCTTCAGCCCCGCCCAAAGCTGGAGCATAGCCGGGCTGGCGGGCGAGATCACCCAAGCCGCGAGCACGCGCGCAGGTAATGGCGCCGGAGACTCGCCGACCAGCTTGCGGGGACTGCTGCAGCAAGCGCGCGCGCTGCGGCAGCAATGGCCCGGAGGGTCGCCCCAGGGCAAGGCCGCGCTCGATCACGCAATCGAGTTGGCGCTGCTGATTCCGATCGCGGCATTGCTGGCTGGAATTTGCGCGCTGTTGAGCTTCCTGGCCACCGCTCTTGGGCGGAAATTGCTGCTGCACGCCAGCGCCATCCTCGGGCTGCTCGGTTCCCTCTACGCCATCGCGGCAAGCTGGTGGCTTACCCGCACCGCGCGCAACGCTGTGGACCAGGCGCTCGCGCGCGCGCAGCACAGCTTCGGCGGAATTCTGAACGGGCTGGACTGGAAAAGACTGCAATCGGGCTTGACCTCGCCGCTCGGCCTTGCGCCGCAGGTCGGGCTCTTCGTGCTCGCATTGGCCTTTCTGGCCGTGCTGATCGCGCCGACCGCTTCCCCCAACTAGCGGTGGGCCATGCGCAGGCTCTGCCAGCTTCCGTCGGCGGTCCAGCCGCCATCCACCGGCAGAGCGACGCCGTTAATGAAGCCGCTTTCTTCGGGGTCGGCAAGGAAGGCGATGGCGCGGGCAACGTCCTCGGGCAGGGCGAAGCGGCCCATGGGCACGCGCCCGGTGATGTCGTCGTCGCGATAGAGGCCCGAGCCCTGCGCGCTGTCGTCCATCTCGGTCTTGACCCAGCCGGGGCACACGGCGTTCACGCGCACGCCCCGCGCGCCCCACTCGGCCGCCAGCGTGCGGGTGAGGCCGATCAGACCGTGCTTGGTCGAGTTGTACACGGCGCGATCGGCAATGCCAGTCAGGCCGGCGACCGAGGCGATGTTGACGATGCTGCCGCTGGCGGCCTCGATCATCATGGTTCCGAACGCTTGGCACAGCAGCATGGGGCCCAGAAGATTAACCTCGAGCACCCGGCGGGCGGCAGCGGCTTCGAGGTGCTCAAAGGGCTGGATGAAGCTGACGCCGGCATTGTTCACCAACACATCGGCGTGGCCCCAATGCTCGGCCACAGCGCGCGCGGAGTCGACTGCGAATGCCGGGTCGGCGACATCGCCGCGCAACTCGAGCGCCGGCTCGGGCGTGCCCAGGTCGCGAACCGCGGCGGCGGTGGCGGCGCAGGACTGGGTGTCGAGCAGGACCAATCCGTAGCCCCGCTCGGCGAGCAATTCCGCGGTCTTGCGGCCAATGCCTTGAGCCGCACCGGTAATCACGGCGACGCGCATATCCGTTAATTCCCGGTCGAGATGGTTTGGCCCTGCTGCAGCACGCGTTGGAAGAAGTCGGCGGTGGCGGCGTAGGCGCGCACCCAACTGATCCAGCGCAGGAAGCCGTGGATTTCATCCGGAATCACCATTTGCTCGAACGGCACCTGCTGCGCGCGGAGGCGATCCACCAGATCAATCATCTGACCGAAGTCTACGTTGCGATCATCATCGCCCTGGATGAGGAGCACCGGCGAGCGCCAATTTCGCACGTAGGCGTCGGGCGAAGAATCGAAGGCCACGTTGGCGCGATCGCCGCCAGCCGCAGGGCCCGCTGCCGCGGCACCATTGCCGCCGCGGCCGCCGCGGCCCGCGCCCGCCGCCGGGGCGCGGGGCGGGCCGCCGCCGGCATAAATCGTGCTCCAATCATGCACGCCGTGGAAATCCACGCCAGCCTTGAAAATATCGGAGTTGTGGGAGAGCGCCATGGCGGTGAGATAGCCGCCGTAGGAGCCTCCCCAGATGCCGATTTTCTGGGCATCCACCTCGGGCAGCGTCTGCAAGTACTTGGCAGCCGCCACCACGTCGTCGTATTCCTTCCCGCCTTGACGACCGGTATGGGGCGCCATGCGGAAGGCGCGACCGTACATGATGCCGGTGCGGTAGTTCACCGAAAGCACGTTGAAGCCCAAGCTGGCGAGGTACTCGTTCTCAGCGTAGGCGTTGTGGTAGTAGTCCATGTAGTGGAAGCCGAGCACCATTTGGCGACGGGAGCCGCCATGGACGAAGATCAGCGTCGGCCGCGGACCCGCCGCCGCGCCGCGCGGCTCGAACAATTGCCCATGAATCTGCAAATTGTCGGTGCTCGGAAAAACCACTGGCTTGGGCGCGACCAGTTGGGATGAGGGGAAATCCGCCGGCAAGCTGCCCAGCATCGTGCGCGCGCCGTCGTCGGCAACGGCAAAGGGCATGGCGGGCGAGGTCGGACCAGAACCCAGGCAGACGATGCGCTTGCCGTCCGCAGTCACCACCGGCGACCACTCGATGGTCTCTCCATGGGTCACGGCCGTGGGCGGGGCGCTGCCATCGAGGGGCACGCGCCAGATGTGCCGGCGGTCCATGTCGTCTTGATTCGAGGTAAAGAGGACGGAGGCTCCGCCGGGCTGCAACGCCACATTTTCGATCTCGAAATCGCCCGGAGTGAGCAGTTTCGCGTCATTGAGCGAGCTGCCGGACACCGCGTCGGACACCGCGTACAGGTGGTTCCAACCGTCCATCTCCGAGCTGAACAGAACCCGATGATCGCGGCCGACCAATAGGGCTTCTCCCATGGTGGTGCCGTAGAGCGCGTCTTCGGGGCGGGTGCCGCTTTGCCAGAAGCGGTGCGCTTGCAGCGTCTGGGCATCCCCCGCCCAGAGTTCCCAACCCGGCAGCGTGACTTGGGGATCGGTTGGCGGAGCGAGCGCAGCCGGCTCGGGGCCGTCGGGCAGCGGAGGATTCTTCGTCAGCCCGCGCTGGCGGACGAAGATGATTTCGCGTCCATCCGGCGACCAGCGCGGATCGGAATCGCGATCCACCGAAGGCGCCACGTAGCGCAGGTACGCGCCGCCGAGGTCGTAAATGGCGATGAGGGAATGGCCGGGACGCTGGCTGACGAAGGCGACGTGCTTGCTGTCGGGCGACCAATGCGGCTGGACGTTGTTGCCCTGCGACCAGGTCAGGGGCTTGGCCTCGGAAGCGCCGGTAACGGGAGCGATCCAAAGGGTGTTGCGCGCCGGCCAGACCACCCAAGCGCCATCGGGGGACATTTCGATGTCCTCGCAATCCTCATTGCCGCATCCCATCTCGCCCAGCAGCTTGGGCGCGCCGCCGTCCCGCACGGACCAAACTTCCTGCTCCGGCTTGCTGACGCTGCTGTCGGGATCGGCGGTGTCGCCGAGCGCGTTGTGCTCGCTGCCGCGGGCGTAGACCACCGTCTTGCCATCCGGGCTGATGCGCACCGCCGCGATCGGCTGGCCGTCATCCAGCGTGTAGTGGGTGACTTGGCGGGGCGTGAAGTTCGGCCCGTCGGCGACATAGACATTGCGCACGCCGCGCAGATCGGCCGTCCAGGCAACGTGCTCGCCCTGGGCCGCGGCGACCAGCGAAGTCGGGAAGGGCGAGTCCATGACCTGCTGGATGGTGAACCCGGATTGAGCCAGAGCGCCGGCGGCGAAGAATGACGCCGACAGCAGGCAGCGATGAACAGAGTTCATGCTGCAAAGCTTACATGAATTCGGCGAAAAAGTTGATGCGGGGGCGCCCGCGAGGTGCTCTACTTCGTCAGCCACTGAACCGAGGTGGAAGGGGTGTTTTGGCAGCCGAGCGTGCCGGTGACGCCCGAGGTGATCTGCGCACAGGCATTGTCATGCGCCGCCCGCAACGCCTCGTCCTGGGTTCGACCTTCGGCGATGCGGCAGGACGAGCGCCCTTGATACTCGAGGCAGACTTCCACGCGATACTTCGCAGTGTGCAGGCTGGCGTACAGGACGTAAAAGACCGCGGCAAAAACCAGCAGCGCAAGCAATATCCGCAGAAGCTTGGGCACTTCAGCTCCTCCCCGAGGTCGCTGCATGAGCCCTGTCCAGGTGGGCGGAATCGAGGGCAGCAAGACGCGGAGCCAGGGCTGCGCCCAGCTCGGCGGCGATGTCGTCCACCAGCCCAGATGCCGAGGGGCGAGTCTGACGCCAGAGCGTCACCTCGCCCAAGGCGGCCTCGGGCCCGAGCGGTAGCCGCAGCGCCCACGCCCCGGAATTCGGCGGGGCATCCGACCATTGTCGAGTTTGCCGCCAAGCCGCGCCGACGCTCAATTCCACACCGTCAAAGTGCAGGGCGCGAGCGGCGGCCTGGACGCAGGTCCAGATGCGGTCCAGGTCGGGGGCGCGCGCGATCTCTTCGCTCCATTGGCGAAGCAGCACGTGGGCTTGAAGCGAAGGGCGTGGATCCAGCAGGCCGCGGCGCAGCAGGCGGCTGGCTTCGGAAAATTCGACGTAACCCAATTGCTGCACTCCGACGACGGCAAGAGCGACGAACAACAAGATCACCAACTCGAAAGTGTGCCGCTGCTGCACATCGGCGAGCACCAGAGCGACCACCGCTCCGAGGCCGGCCACCGCATAGAGCATCAGCATTGCGCCGCGCGGGGTCAGGCCCCGGCGCAGCAGACGATGGTGAATGTGGCGGTGATCTCCAGAAAGCAGCGGCTGGCCGGTGAGCCCGCGTCGAACGATGGCCACGCCGGTATCCAACATGGGAACCAACAATGCAAAAAACGGGGCCAGCAGGCCGACGGCGGTGTTGGCCTTGTTGGCCCATGCCAAGGCCATGCATCCCAGGAAGAATCCAATCGCCAAGCTGCCGGCGTCGCCCAAATAAATGGAAGCCGGAGGAAAATTGAAGAGCAAAAAGCCGCCGAGCGCGCCGAACAGCGCTCCCATGACGAGCGCAAGGCCGGGCTCGCCGATCAGCACCGCGTGCGCCAGCACCGTGCCGGTGGCGAAAAGCGCCAAACCCGTGGCCAACCCGTCCAGGCCATCAATGAGATTGAAGGCGTTGCTGCAGCCCACGAGCCAGAGAACCGTCACCAAAGCCGAGGCCCAGAGGGGCAGCGGGTGGAACAAAATATTGTGCACCCGCACGCCGAGCGCGACCACCCACAACGCCGCAGCGAGCTGGCCCAGGAATTTCCAATGCGGCCGCAGGTTCCAGAGGTCGTCGGCGGCGCCCAGCAGCATCACCAACCCCACCGGACCGGCCCACTGCCGCAGCAAATCGCGGCCTCCGGTGATGGCGAGGTGCCAGTGCAGCAGCGGTGGCAGGCCGAGCGCCAGCGCGGCGGCCAGAAGAACGGCTACGCCGCCAAGTCGGGGCAGCGAAGGCGATGCTTCGGCTGCGCGCAAATCGCGCTCGCGCGAACGATGCTGAGGCACTTTGCGCAAGCAAGCGCGCAGTGCCAGGGTGAGCAGCAAGCACAGGGCGAATGCCAGCAGGCCGGTGGTGAACAGCGAGGGCATAGGGCGCCACTGCCAATATAGGCAAACCGTGCCTGCCAAGCAATGCAACCCGCGCGACAGGGGCAGCTTGCTTCTAGCGTGTTGCGGCCAAGTCCTGAGCGGGCGCGGGCAAACCGATGCCGCGGTGGCGGAAGCCGAGAGGTGCGAGTTCTTCGGCGCGGAACAGATTGCGGCCGTCCAGCACGAGCGCAGACCGCATTTGCCGCGACATCGCAGCCCAGTCGGCAGCGCGGAAGTTGGGCCACTCGGTCAAGATCAACACCGCGTCGGCGGCTTCGGCGACCGCCTCGGCGGACGAGCAGTATTCAATCGAGTCGCCGAGCTCGGCGCGGGTGCGTGCCATGGCTTGGGGATCAAAGGCGCGGACGCGCACACCTTGCCGAACCAGTTCGCGCACGACGGCAACGGCGGGTGAAAAGCGGATATCGTCGGTGCCCGCCTTGAAGGCCAGGCCCAAGACGCCCAGCGTCTTGCCCTGGAGCACCCAAAGCTCATCTCGCAATTTGCGCAGGAATTGCTCGACCCGGCGCGCGTTGATCGCCTGGACTTCGCGCAACAGACGGAAATCGTAGCCCAAATCGCTGGCCATTTCGATGAAGGCGCTCAGATCCTTGGGGAAGCAGAACCCGCCGAACCCCAATCCGGGCTTGAGGAAATCCTTGCCGATACGGTTATCCAGGCCAACCCCGCGCAGCACTTCGGAGGCATCCGCGCCTGCCAGCTCGCAAATATCGGCAATCGCGTTGGCATAGGAGATCTTGAGCGAAAGAAAGGAATTCGAGGCGTGCTTGATGAGCTCGGCGCTGGGAATGCTGGTCGCCACCCAGGCCGGCGCTTTCCAGCCGCAATCGCGAGCGGGCTGATTGTGCCAACCGCAGGTGCAGGTGCCGTCAAGAACCGGTGCGTAAATGGCTCTCAGCGTGGCCGCGGCGGACGGCGTGTCGGTGCCGACCACGATCCGGTCGGGGTGAAAGAAATCGTATACCCCCGTGCCCTCGCGCAAGAACTCCGGATTGGATGCGATATCGAACTGCGACTGCGCGCGCCGGTGCGTGGCCAGCACCCGTTTGATTTGCTCTCCGGTATGCACCGGAACCGTGCTCTTCCCCACCACGAGGCAATGGCCGCGCGCATGGGAAGCAATTTGGCGAGACACCGCCTCCACCGCAGCGAGATTGGCCTTGCCGTCGGCGTCGGGCGGAGTGCCGACGCAGATGTAAATCACCTCCGATGCCGCCAGTGCCGCGTTGGTGTCGCCATCAAAGCGCAGCTTGCCCGCCGCCACGGCGGTAGCGATCACCTCGTCCAAGCGCTCCTCGAAGATGGGCAAGCGGCCCTGACGCAAACCGGCAATCTTGCCGGCATCAGAGTCGGTGCACACCACATCGTGCCCAATCGCGGCCAAGCAGGCGCCGGTGGTCAAGCCGACATAGCCGGTGCCGATGACGCACAGTTTCATGGCGATCTCATTATATCCACAGGAGATCGCCCCCATGCGCCCCGGCCGCTGAATCGTACTATTGACTGGCGACGGAGCTTACTTGCGGGCGTCGAGTTCGATGGCCGCATCCTTTTCCGCCTGTTCGGCGCTGGAGTGCACGCCGCGGCTGCGGAAACGGAGCAGGCTGAAGACCGACATCACACCCGGCTCCTGCATTTCCTGCCGGTGTTCCCATTGCTTGGCTTTCAGCAAATCGTAGGGCGTGATGATGCCGACCAGATCGCCGTTCTCGCGGTCCAGCACCGGGCAGTTATGATCGCCGTGCTGAAGAATGCGCACGGCCACGTCGTGCAGGCTCTCATCGGCGTAGGCAATGGGAAATTGCTTGCGCGCGAGGCTGCCCGCGGTGGCATCGGACGCGGCTTGCAGCAGGTCGCTGCGATGAAGCACGCCCACCAAGCGCTGATTCGCGTCCACCACGGGCAAAGCATCATGCACCACCGCGGCATCGAGGAATTGCGGCAACTGCGCGTCCTGCGGCACGCTCTCCACGCCGGTGGTCATAATCTGCCGAACGCGGAACATGCGCATGGGATCGGCGGAATAGGAATCGGGGACGAAAATGCCGCGCTTGACCAGGCGTTCGGTGTTGATGGTGGTGTCCATCAAGTAGTGGCCCGCCAAGTCGGCGATGATGCAAACCAGGAACAGCGGGAACATGGCGCGGTAGGCGCCCGTGACTTCCAGCATGAACAGAATCGCCGTGGGCGTGGCCCGATAGATGGTGCCAAACAAGGCGGCGGTGGCAATCATGCCGTACAGACCCGGCGATGAGGCTGCGGGCAGCAATTTATGCGCGAGATTCCCGAATGCGGCACCCAGGCTTCCGCCAATCATGAGCGCGGGCGCAAACGTTCCGCCGGAAGCTCCAGAACCGAGCGCCAAGCCAAAGGCGCCGAGCTTGGCCACGCCAACCCCGATCAAGTGCCCGGTGGTATGGGGCATCTTGAGCAAATCCGCGATCACGCCGTAGCCCATGCCGAACACTTCCGGATAGAACCAGCCGATGCCGCCCACGATCAAGCCGCCCATCGCTGGAATGATCGGGAACCACAAGTGGAAGCGATGGTGGATCGTCTCGAACAAGTCCTCGGAGGCGTACAGCGTCCGCGTCATGACCCAGGCCAAGCCGGCGCATCCAATTCCCAGGACGATGAAAAACGGGAGTTCGGTGCCGCGCAGCGAAAAATTGGCTACGACGGGAAACACCGGCTGCGCGCCGCGGAACGCCATCGCCACCATGGTGCCGCAGGCCGAGGCCAAAGCGATGGGGATGAACGAGCGGGCACGAAACTCGAAGACGAGCAATTCCACCGCCATGAAGACGCCGGCAAAAGGAGTCTTGAACACTCCCGCCAGCCCGGCGGCTGCGCCGCACGCCAGCAAGATGCGCCGTTCGGAGGGCGAGCACGGCAGAAATTGGCTCAGGATGGAACCGAGCGCGCCTCCGGTCTGGATGATCGGGCCTTCGGCGCCGAACGGTCCGCCGGTGCCGACCGTGATCGCGGCGCTCAGCGGCTTGAAAAACCCGACCCGGGGCTTCACAATGCTGCCGCTGGTCAATACGACCGACATCGCCTCGGGGATGCCATCGCCTTTAATCTCCGGCGAGCAGTAGTGAATCAATAATCCGACGGCCAAGCCGCCAACCGCGGGAACCAGCACCACCCAGCCATGGATGTGCGAGGAATTGGGGGTGAGGTAATTTCCCGACACCACGCCGAAAAACACCAGATTGTTGATGTAGGCGATGGCGCGGAGAAGGAATTCGGCCACCAAGCCGCCGATCAGGCCGACCAGGATTCCCAGCATCGACATCATCATCAAGCGGTCGGAGGATTTTGGCGGGGAGGGCTGTTTCATTCTGATCGAGGCACGGGCGCGGAAAAGCGGAAACACGAAGCAATGCGTCCCCGCTCCCTTGGAAACATTATAGGTCGTAGTGGGATGTAAGGCAATGCGCGATTGGCGGAGCTCGCGGCTGCGTGGCTGGGCGGGTGCTAGAATTCTGGGAATTGCCGCCCTCCGCATCCATTCCAGCCGCGCCCGCATTGCCGTCCGGCGAACTGTACTTGATTGACGCGATGGGCTACATCTTCCGCGCCTATCACGCCCTGCCGCCCTTGACCAATGCGCGCGGGCTGCCGACCGCGGCGGTGCTGGGGGTGATCCAGATGGTGCGCAAACTGGTGCACGACGCCCAGCCGGCGGCACTTGCGGCGGCATTTGACTTGGCCGGGCCCACATTTCGCGACCAGGACTTTGCCGCCTACAAGGCCCACCGGCCCGCCATGCCCGATACGCTCGTGCCCCAATTGCCCTATATCCGCAAGGCATTGGAAGCCCTGCGCGTGCCGATTTTGGAGGCCACCGGATTCGAGGCCGACGACGTCATCGGCACGGTGGCGCGGAAAGCGGTGGCAGCGGGCTGGCGGGTGATCGTGGTTTCAAGCGACAAGGATTTGCTGCAACTGGTCGGTCCCGGCATCCGCGTCTATAACCCCAGCCACGATCTCTTGCTCGACGAGGCCGGGGTTGAGGCCCGCCTCGGGGTTCGACCAGCCCAAGTTGCGGACCTGCTGGCGCTGCGCGGCGACGCGGTGGACAACATCCCTGGAGCACCGGGCATCGGCGAAAAGGGGGCACAGCAATTGATCGCCCGCTTCGGCTCGGTGGAAGCTGCCCTCGAGCGCGCCGCCGAAGTCGAGCGGAAGACCTATCGGGAATCTCTTCAGAATCACCGCGCGCAAATTGTCATGAGCAAATCCCTGGCGACAATTTCGAGCGCTGCGCCGGTCGAATTTTCTCCGGGCGATTGGCGGCTGCAGGATCCCGATGTCGAGGCCTGCCGGGCGCTGTACACCGAACTCGAGTTTCACAATCTCCTGCGGACGCTTGACGCCGGCGCGCCGGCGCCGGCGCTGCCAGCTTCTGACGTGCTCGATGCCCGAGCCGCGGAACGGCTGGCGAACGGCGCGATCGGGCCGCTGAGTTTTATTTGGGAGGACGCCGCCGGCGTGGCAGGCGCCCAGGGCATGGCGACGCTCGCGCACGGAGCAGAAATCGGACTCGGCGCCGCGCTGGGGAATGCGGCCCAGGCCTGGGTATTCGCCGACGCCAAGGCGGTGCGCTCGCGCCTGCGCGCCGCTGCGCAGCCCGTGCCAGGGCTCGACCCGGAGCTCATCAGCGATCTTTCGCTGTTGGCCTATTTGGACGATCCCACCGCGGCAAGCTTTACCCTGGATGCAGTCTTGCGCCGGGTGACTCCGGATTCGGCGGTCGCCCGCGGTGACGCCGGCCAAGCTGCCGCTGCCGCGCTTGCCGCCGCCCCGGTGCTGCGCCAGCGCATGGCCGCCAGCGGCCAGCAAGGAATCTATGCGGAATTCGATCTCCCGCTGATTCCGGTGCTGGAAGCCATGGAATCTGCGGGCGTGCGCCTCGACCCTGCGCCGCTGGCCGAGCTCTCGCGCGCATTGGAGCGGCGCTGCATGCAGCGGCAAGAGGAAGTTTTCGCGCTGGCCGGAGCGCGCTTCAATCTCAATTCGCCGCAACAATTGGCCGAGATCCTGTTCACCAAGCTGGCGCTGCCCGCGCCCGCGCGCAGGGGAAAGACCAAGTCGCTTTCGACCGCGCAGGATGTCCTGGAAGAATTGACCGAATATCCCGTGATTCCCCCCATTCTCGAGTACCGGCAATTGGCCAAGCTCAAATCCACCTATGTGGACGCGCTGCCGCCGCTGCTGCGCCCGGAGACCGGGCGGCTGCACACCAATTTCGTGATCACCGGCTCGGCCACCGGGCGGCTGGCCTCAACCAACCCCAACCTGCAGAACATTCCGATCCGAACCGAACTGGGGCGCGAGATCCGGGCGGCGTTCGTGCCGGACCCCGGCAACGTGCTGGTCTCGGCCGACTATTCGCAAATCGAGCTGCGTCTGCTGGCGCATTTCAGCGGCGATCCGCTGCTGCGCGAGGCCTATCGCAGAAATGAAGACATTCACAGCCTCACCGCGGCCGAGGTGTTCGGCGTGCCGCCGCTGCTCATCAGCGACGAGCATCGGCGCCGCGCCAAGGCGGTCAATTTCGGCATCGTGTATGGACTTTCCGCCTTCGGACTGGCGCGCCAACTGGCGATTCCGCAGGCCGAAGCGGCAAGATTCATCAAGCGCTACTTCGAACGGTATGCCGGCGTGCAGAAATACATTCAGCGCATGCTGGCCGATGCCCGGAAACAGGGCTCGGTGCGCACGATGTTCGGGCGCGTGCGGCCGATTCCGAACCTCGATGCGCGCAACCCGACCTTGCGCGGTTTCGCCGAGCGCACCGCGGTCAACACGCCGCTGCAAGGCACCGCCGCCGACCTCATCAAGCGGGCCATGATTCGCCTGCACCCGCGCTTGCCCGCACTGGGCGCGCGGATGCTGCTTCAGGTGCACGATGAGCTCGTGTTCGAGGTGCCGGAGGCGAAGGTGCAAGCCCTGAGCGCGCTGGCGCGCCAGGAGATGGAACACGTCGTCGAGCTGAGCGTTCCCTTGCGGGTAGAAGTCGGCGCCGGGCCGAACTGGCGCGATTTGGAGCCGGTCGCTTAGATTTATGGTGGAACCTATAATGGGCTATGCCCAAATTTCTGATTGAACGCAATATCGCCGGCGTGGGAAGGCTGAACGCAATGGAACTCAAGGCCATCGCGCAGAAATCCTGCAGCGTGCTGCGCGGAATGCCGGAGGTGCAATGGGTCGAGAGCTACGTCACCGACGACAAATTTCTTTGCGTATATGTGGCCCCCAGCGAAGACGCCGTGCGGGAGCACGCTCGCCGCGGAGGCTTCCCGGCCGACTCCGTGATTGCGGTCCGGCGGATGATTGATCCCACGACCGCCGAGGCCGGGGTTTAGTCGGTCTTGCGAAGCTGGAAGCGCTCGATGCTGAGGGCGCGACCCTCGAAATCGCCGGCACCGGTTTCGATGAGCGTGCCGCAGATGCGGACATCCCCGTCGCTGGGCTCGAGCTTGGCGGGGTAACCCTGCAGCAGGCGCTGCAGCACGTCCTCGACCCGGCTGCCGATGACGCCGGCGTACGATCCGGTCATGCCCACATCGGTTTGAAACCCCGTGCCCTTGGGAAGAATCCGCTCATCGGCGGTGGGCACATGGGTGTGGGTGCCGAGCACCGCCGTCACGCGTCCATCCAGATACCAGCCCAAAGCCTGCTTCTCGCTCGTGGCCTCGGCGTGGAAATCCACCAAGATGGTGCGGCAGTGGGCTGGAATCTTGGCCAGCAGCGCGTCGGCGGTGCGAAACGGGCAGGCCAAAGGTGTCATGTACACGCGGCCCTGGAGGTTGATCACGGCGAAGGGTTCACCTGTTTGCGTGCGTCCCTGAAACAGGCCTGCGCCAGGGAGCGCCTCGCCGAAATTCGCCGGACGCAGCAAGCGCTCGCAGGCATGGCCGGGCTGCTTGACGCCACTCGTCCACCAAGGGGCAAGTTCGCGCTTGTCCCAGATGTGATTGCCGCTGGTGAGCACTGCAATGCCGCAAGCGAGCAGTTCTTCCACTAGATTCGGCGTGATTCCAAATCCAGCGGCCGCATTTTCGCCATTGGCGACGACCAGGTCAATGCGCCGCGTGGTGACGATATCGGCCACGTGGTCGCGGACGACCCGTCGGCCCGGCTGGCCATAGATGTCGCCAATGAACAGGATTCGCATTGCCGCCAACGGGCGTTTCGCCCCACCCCGCGTGCCGCTAACCGGCGCGATCGAGCAACCGATCCAGATCGCGGCTCAGTGCGCGGGCCCTTTCCCCCACCTCGCGCTCCAGTTGTTCCACCCGCCGGCGCAGGGATTCGCTTTCGTCCGCCAAGTTGATGGCTGCCATGATCGCAACTTTGAGCGAATCCACCACGCGGGTTTCGCGGGCGACCTGACGCATCTTGGCATCCACGCGCGCAGCCAAGCTCCGGATATATGCGGCATCATCGCCGCCAATGGCATATCCCTGATCGAATATCTCGACGCGGGTGGACGAGGCTGGGGCCATGCGATGCCGCGCCGGGCTAAGCCCCGGCCGCCTCCAATTGCTTGCCCAGCCGCATCAGGCGCTGACGGACCTCGATGCGTTCCTTGCGCAAGGCCACCAACTCGTGCTCGGCCTCGGCGAGCGCTCGCTGGAGCTTGCTCTCATTGGCTTGGGCGGCGCGCAGCGCGGCTAGTCCCTCCTGGCGGACCTGGTCGCGCTCGGCGCGGGCCAACTGCAAGGCATCCGCCACATGCTGAATCTTGGTTTCCAACTCGAGGAAATCGTCCCATCCCTCGCCGGCAAGCACACTGGGCAAAGTTTCGGTGGCCATTGCAAATCCCAATCGGTAGTATGCCGGAGTATACCCGCGTCGGTGCCGCAGTGACAATCAGCAATGCTGCGCAGCGCGGGAGCGGGGCGAGGCCGAAACTGCGGGATGGCCGGCGATCAAGAAACGAAGCGGCAATTCCGCGGACTTGCGGATGCCGATCCGCGGCGTCACTGCGATCTGCCCAGGCCGCCAGCCATCATCGGCCAGGAACAGCGTCCCCGGCAGGGTCAGATCGAGGCCATTTTGCGTCCCCGTGATGCCCAGTGCAGCACACAGCCGGCCCGGCCCGCGCAAACTGCGCGAGGGCTCGTGCTTCGGCTTGATCCATTCGGCGGCGCGGAACAGCACCCCGCCGGCTTGCCCGGCGGGCAGGGTCGAAACGTTCAGGCAAAAGTGCAAGCCATAGATCAGATAGACATAGGCGTGGCCGGGCTCGCCAAAGAGGGGCGCAGTGCGGCGCGTCAACCCGCGTGCCGCGTGGGCAGCGGCATCGCCCGCGCCCAGGTAGGCCTCGGTTTCGACGATGCGAGCCAACAGTTCCCCTCGGGCGCCTTCGGTGCGGCGCACCAGGAGCTTGCCCAGCAGCTGCGGCGCAACTTCTTCGGGGGGAGGAAGGAAAAATCGGCGCGGAAGGGGCTTACAACTGCAGCCCATGCAAATATTGGCGAAACGCGGCGCCGAGATCCTCGCGCTGCAGCGCGAGTTCGACCGTGGCTTGAAGGAAGCCCAGCTTATCGCCGGTGTCATGGCGGCGGCCTTGGAATTGGAGCGCGTACATCGGCTCCTCCTGGGCTAGTGCGCGCATGGCGTCGGTCAGCTGAATCTCGCCTCCGGCTCCGCGCCCGGTGCGCTTCAAATGCTTGAAAATCGCGGGTGTCAGGATGTAGCGTCCGACCACCGCCAAATCCGAGGGAGCATCGGCCAGTTTCGGCTTTTCGACGACGTCCGCGATGCGGAAGACAGGTCCCAAGAAGCGATGGGGCTCAAACCCGGGGCTCTGCTCGCTCAACTTGATGACCCCGTAGCTGGAGATCGCATCTCCCGGAATTTTCTCAACCGCCACCACGCTTGCGCCAGTGGCGGCGTGCACTTCCAGCATTTGGCGCATCACGGGAACGGGCGCATCAATCACGTCGTCGGCTAGAAGAACGGCAAACGGATAATCGCCGACCAAGCTCTCGGCTGCGAGCACCGCATGCCCCAGCCCGAGCGCCTCCTTCTGGCGGACGTAGGAGACGTGGATCAGGTCGCTGACCTCGCGCACCACCGCCAGCAAATCGGTCTTGCCTTTTTCCTCGAGCATGCGCTCAAGCTCGAAGCTCACGTCGAAATGATCTTCGATCGAGTTCTTGCCGCGCCCGGTCACGATCACGATGTCGTCAATGCCGGATTCCACCGCCTCCTCGACGCCGTATTGAATAATCGGCTTGTCCACCAGCGGCAGCATTTCCTTGGGTTGCGCCTTGGTCGCCGGCAGAAAACGGGTGCCGAGCCCAGCGGCGGGGAACACGGCTTTGCGAATGTGGCGAATTTTGGGTTCAAGCATTGCGCGTCAGCCAAAGTACGACTGCAGCATTCATTCTAACAAGCCCGCGAGGATAATACGGAATGCGCAAGTTGACAGAATTGTCGGCGGCTTGCGGCTGCGCGGCCAAGCTTTCGCCCCAGATCTTGGAGGCCGTGCTTCCCCTGCTGCCGCGCTCGAAGGATCCGAACCTGCTGGTGGGCTTCGAGGGAAGCGAAGATGCGGCCGTCTACCGCCTGTCGCCTGAACTGGCGCTGGTGCAAACGGTGGATTTCTTCACCCCGATCGTGGACGATCCCGCCGATTTCGGCGCGATCGCCGCGGCCAATGCGCTCAGCGACGTGTATGCCATGGGCGGGCGCCCCTTGATCGCGCTTTCCATCGTGGGGTTCCCGAGCGGCGAAGCACCGGAACTGCTGGGAGCAATTCTGGCCGGGGGATTGGGAATGCTGGAAGCCGCCGGCTGCGTGCTGGGCGGCGGACACAGCGTGCGCGACCCGGAACTGAAGGTCGGCTATAGCATTACGGGCGTGGTGCATCCCGAGCGCGTGCTGCGCAACGCGGCTGCGCGGCCAGGCGATCGGCTGTATTTGACCAAGCCGATCGGAACCGGGGTCATCACCACCGCTCAAAAGCGGGGTCAGGCCGCGCCGGAACACTTGGCGGCGGCGGTCGCATCCATGCGTCGCCTCAACCGTGAAGCCGCCGAAGCCGCGCTCGCCTGCGGCGCGCACGCCGCCACGGATGTCACCGGCTTCGGGCTGCTGGGACACGCCCGTGAAATGGCCCGTGCCAGCCGCGTGCAGCTCGCGATCCACGCGGATGCGGTGCCGTTGCTGGAGGGCGCGCGCGCCTACGCCTTGACCCAGCAGTCGCAAGGGTTGCACAACAATCGCGCGTTTGCCGAGGCCGATGTGCGCTGGGAAGCGTCCATCGCGGAGGATTTGCGCAGCCTGTTGTTCGATCCACAAACGAGCGGCGGATTGCTGGTGAGCGTACCGCCCGGCCGAGACTTTCCAGCCCCCTGCATTGGCGAGGTGCGGCAACCGGCTGGAGCGGCAGCCGGGTGCCTTGCGGTGTTGTAAACTCGGCCTCGTGCCTCCTTCCGCCGCGGTGACGCGCATCGCAATTCCCGACACGCTGCTGCCGCGGCTCGAGGGCGCCGCGCAGGGTTCGGTCCGCCCGTTCCGGCTGGTTGCGGCCCATGCGCCCAGAAGCGAAGCGGCTACCCGCGAAGACTCGCGCCTGCAGCGGATCTGGCTCGAGCATTGCCGCGGGCACGGCAGCTCCGCCTCCGAGGCGGAGGCGGCGCTTCGGTCCGGTTCGATGCGAGCCTTGCTCCTGGTCCAGGACGGGCAGGCGGACGCGGCCGTGCTCGACGAAGCCGACCCTCTCACTGCTCAGGCATGGCAATCCATCGAGCCCGAATCCGCGAACGCCCACTGCGCCGATCTTTGGCTGGCATGGCTGGATGGGGCGCATTTCGGCTGGTTTGATTGGCCCGCATCCGCGGAACGCAGCCAGGGTGTAAGCCAGTTCCTGTCGGCCGCCGGCGCGGCCTCGCACGGATTTGGCCATGGAGCCACGCCCTTGCTCCTGGATTTCTCCAATGGCCGCGATCCGACGGCTCCGCGCTGGAATGGCGTTGCCCAGACCTTGCACGCGCGTTCACCTCAAGCGCGACAAGCGATGCTGTACAGCCCGCTGTTCTACCGCGAAGGGCGGCTCGATGCTGCAGCGCTGCTGCGGGCCATCCAGCGTTTCGCGCCGGGATCCGCACCGGTGCTGTGCGCGCCGCGACTTGCGCGCTCCGAATTCGCGTCGGCGCTGCGCGCGGCGGGCGGAACTATGAGCGGAAGACTGCGGGCAGCAGCGGAATTTCCGGCTGCGCGCCTCGCCGCCGATGCGGACCTCGCATCCGCCCGCGCCACGCTGGATGGGATTTGCATCGCCTCCGCACGCCGCTAACTGCCGCTCGCGGCCTTGGGAAGAATGAAGTAAATCTCCTCGTGCAAGTCCAGTTTAGTGTGGCCGCAGCGGGTGAGAATGCCTTTGACGTTCTCGATCATTTGGGGATGCCCGCATAAATAGGCCGCTGTGCTGCCCGCGTGGAATCCCGATGCGTCGGCATACTTGCGCACCACATCCTCAGCACGGCCGCGCTCACCCGCCCATTGCGCGTCTTCCCACGGGCGCGAGACCGAAAGCACCAGCTCGACGCCGGGCAACTGCGCGGCCAAAGCGCGCAGCTCGTCGGCGTATCCGAACTCCCAGCTGCGGCTGCCGGCGTGCACCAGCAGCATGCGCGTCCCTTCGGGCGCCCAGGCCGGGTCGCGAGTCCAACTGCGCAGCATGCTCATGAACGGCGCGACGCCGGTCACCGTGGAAACCATCAGATGCTGCCGATGGCCGCGCTTGCGGTCGAGCACGAAGAGGCCTTTGGCGGAGCGTCGAACCCAGACCGAGTCGCCGGTCTTCAGGCGATGCAAGAGCGGCGTGACCTCGCCATGCGGCACCAACTCGAAAAAAAACTCCAGCTCTGCCTCCGCCGGACTGGAGACGATCGAATACGGGCGCTCGTGCACGCCGCTGTCATCTTCGAGCGCCAAGGTCGCGTATTGGCCCGGTTGAAACGGAAACGGCGCCTCCAGACGCACTCGCATGGTCCAAAGGTCATCGCTGAGATCCTGACGTGCGGTGACGGTGGCGGCGTGGTATTTGGCAAAATCCATGGGCAATCCAATGGTGCGATTGTACGCCCGGAACCCGACCCGTCAACCCGGCCCTACCGATCGGTAGGGTCCCTTCTTCCTGGAGCCACAATCCATTGGGGCTGCACGCACGCGGCACGGCCAACTGGGGCGTCCACCGAAAAGTCACTGGTTATTAAGCTTGCGTCCGGTTCCCGCCGATGGTACAAAGGTTAGCGGTAGTGCTGTTGCTTCTGCCCGCGTAAGGAGGTTTCTGATGAACATTCGCCGTTCCTTTTTGGCGATGGGGCTGGTTGCCGCTATGGCATGCCTGCCCTTGTTCGGTACCAGCGGCGCGATTTTGAGTCCGATGTCTGGCACGGTGGCCGTCAATGGCTTGCCGGTATCTGCTGGCTCGGCCATTGTCGCAGGCGATCTGGTTTCGACCAGTGCTATCGGGAGCGCCCGCATGGTGCTTCCCGGCGGCTCTGTTATCGCCGCTTCCAACACCAACTTCCGGATGGTGAGCGTCAACAACGCGAACCAGATCCGGCTGAACAACGGCTTGGTCAAGGTCACCGGGATGCTTCCGGTTGAACTGAGCACCCGGACCGTGGTTCCTGCCACCGCGCAGACCCGCTTCAACGTGTACGACCTTTCAGGGAAGGTATACGTCGAAGCGCTGGCCGGCACTGTGAGCGTGAAGGCAGCGCACAGCTCCTACACGGTTCACACCGGCGAGGCGGTTTCGTTCAGTGATGGCCAAGCTCCTGCGGCAGCGTCCGCTGGCGGCGCAGGGTTGGCAGTGCCGGTTGCAATCGGCATTGCGGCCGCTGCGGCAGTTGTGACGGGCATCGTGGTCCACCAGGCCACGAAGTGCGACAACTGCGTGGTCAGCCCGGCTCAGTGAACTCGATCCGAGCAAAAATCAAGGCCGGCCCCCGAGGGCCGGCCTTTTTTTTCGCCTCTGCTCGCCGCCTCGTGCCGGCCGAAACCTAATGCTTGGGCTTGCGGCGCCGCGACGGAGGACCGCCATCGGACTTGGGCTTGCGCGGGCCGCGCTTTTTGCGCCCGCCGCCGTCTGCAATCGCTTCAGCAATGCTGAGCTGAGCCTCGCCGCTATCCTCTCCGTGAATTCCGCGGTAATACCCCAGCACGGCAATTTGAGAATCCTCGGGATCGGGCTCGCCGGAGGCGACCGGAGCGGCAGCGACGCCCACGGCAACCGCGGCGGAATTGCCGTCGTCGGAAAAAATCGGCTGGCGATCGTCATCTTCCGGAATCTCGCGGGGAACCGAACGCTCGGCGCGATTGCCTGGCTCGACGGACGGGCCGGCGCCTTCGGAGGCGGCGGCAGCAGTCCCGGGAGCGGGCGGAATGAACACGCGCAAGGCCCCGCGCCGGTCGCGCTGGAGCCGCAACCAAGTCTGGGACTGGCCGGCGCGCAGCAAATCCACCAGCGAGGCAAAGCCATGCTGCTGTTCGTCGAAGCTGGGCGCCTCGGCGCGCAAGAGCTGCTTCACGTTGCGCAAATACAGCGGCCGCGGATTGGTGCCGCGCAACGGAACCAGGATGCGTTGCAGCAATTCCAGCGCTTCCTCGGGCGGACGCGTGGGAACGACCGGCGGCGCCGAATACGGAACTGGGGGCGAGGGGCGCTGCTCGGCCTCGGCGCTTTCGCTTCCCCCCTCGCTCTCCAGGCGCGGCACGAAGCTTTCGCCGCCCTCGGCAGTCGCCATTGCCGGTTCGCTCGCCGAATCCGTCGAGCCCACCGGCTCGCGATCGAGCGGTTCGACCAAGAAGCTGTTGCCTTGCTGCCGCACGGTCAGCAATTGGGAGTCCGCCATTTTCTGAACGAAGGCGCGGAATGAGCTGGAGCCGTAGTCGCGTTCGTTGAAGGTGGAGTCGAGCTGAATCAGCGTGCTCTTCAGCAGTCCCAATTGCGGCTGCACCTCGCGGTCGGCAAGCATTTTCAAGCCGCGGTAGATCAACGGCACCGCGCGCGAGAGCGGATACACTTCGCGCCGGCGCATGTTTTCGTCGCGCTGGCGGCTTGGGGGCGCGGTGGCTTCGACCAAATTTTCATAGGCGAGGAATTCGCGGCAATTGCGCTGCAGCACGCTGCTGGTGAAGCTGCGCCCGCCGACCACGAACACCGCCTTGTTGTACTGTTTGAGCTTCTCGACCAAGGCGATGAAGTCGCTGTCTCCGCCCACGACGACAAAGGCATTGATGTGGGGATGGTTGATCGCCATCTCCAGCGCGTCGAGCGCCAGATTGATGTCGGCTCCGTTCTTGTCGCCGCGCGGAGTCAGATCGCGCTGGACCATCAAGACGGCGTTTTGGGTGAGCGTGCGGGTGAGTTCGCCGGCCCGCTTCCAGTTCCCATAGGCGATCTTGGTGACGACTTCGCCCCGCTCTTTCAGGGCCTCGAGGACCAGAGCGAGATCGAAATCACGGCTGAGCGTGCTGCGCACGCCAATTTGGATGTTGTCAAAATCAATGAATACGGCAATCTTGAGTTTTTCTTCGTTCACGGCATTATGGGCCAGTGCTCGGCGCTCCGCCTGCAAGCGAATGTCGCATCGGCAAACCTGACAACTGCGAAGGAATCATAGCAGCCAAGCTGCGCGCAGGGTTGCAACCGATCTGGCAATTTCGAATCGCGCGCGGCAAAAACGACTGCGGCTCGCGCGCCACCATTAGAGTACCACAAGCGCCGTCGAAATCCAAGGGCCCCTTGGGGCGAGTATGATCGAAGGATGGCCGCCATCAACTCCGCCCCCCACATTACGTTGGCCATGGATCTGGACCGGGTCGAGGCGCTCTCGGCCGATTTAGAGCGCATCGCCGAGGACCGCGAGGCCGCTTCCTTAATGCGCGCCCTGGTGGGACTGTTCAAGGCTCGGGTTCCGCATTACCACTGGGTGGGAATTTACATTTTGGCGGGGACAGAACTGCGCCTGGGTCCCTTTGCGGGCGCGCCCTCGCCCCATGCCCGCATCGGCTTGGGCCAAGGCATTTGCGGCGCGGCCGCCAGCACGGCGCGCTCGATCATCGTGCCGGATGTGCGTGCGGACGAGCGCTACCTGGCCTGCTCGCTTGCCACTCGATCCGAGATCGTGGTTCCGATCCTGAGTGGAGGCCGCGTACTGGGCGAGATTGACGTGGACAGCGACCATCCCAACGCTTTTAACGAGCACGACCAAGCGCTGCTGGAGCGCGCCGCCTCGCTCATCGCCGGCGCCATGGAGCGCGCCGCAAAGCCGCCCCGCTGGGATGCGCCCGAATCCGTCGGCTAGCGGCGCAGCGGCGGACCGCACCCAAGCCGCCGGACCCGCAGCGGTGTACGCCGAGCGTTTGCGCCAACAGGAGGCGCTGGCAGCGAGTACAGCACGACTCGATTTCCGCCTGGGCGCGGCCAAGCTGGCGCTGGTCCTGGCTTGGCTCTTGCTGGCTTGGCTGGCGGTTATCGGGCACTACTTTTCCACGCAGTGGCTGTGGCTGCCGACCGTCGTGCTGATCGCGCTGTTTCTGGCCCATGATCGCACCGTCCGCGCGCGCACACGCGCCGATCGCCTAGTCACGTTTTACCAAGGCGGAGTGGCGCGCCTCGAGGACCGCTGGACGGGGACCGGCACGGCCGGGGACGAGTTCCTCGACCCTCACCATGCCTACTCCGCGGATCTCGATCTTTTCGGGCACGGCGGCTTGTTCGAACTGATTTGCCGCGCTGCCACGCGGATGGGTCAGCAGCGGATCGCGGCCTGGATGCTGACGCCGGCGCCCCCGGCCGAGATTCTGCGACGGCAGGAGCAGGTGCGCCTGCTCGCTCCCAATATCGAGCTGCGCGAGCGTGTAGCCGCGGTGGCGGCCGACCTGAATCAAAGCCTGAATCCAGCGCGGCTCCAAGCCTGGGCGGTCGAGCCGACGCGCTTGTGCTCTGTCTTGGGCAGAATCGCGGCCGCAGCCGTGGGAATGCTGACCGTGGGTCTGGGAATTTACGGCCTGGCCAGCTGGAGTTTCACGCCATTTTTTGTCTGCGTGGGGTTCGAGTGGCTGGTGCTGATGCGGACGCGCGCGATGTATGAGCCAGCGCTGGCCGACCGCGGCGGCAACGGCGCCGGCCTGCGCTTGTTTGCCGGCGTGCTGGAATGCATTCCCGAGCCCGGGCCTGGCGCGGCAGGTGGGCCCAAGGCCCTGCGCCAACTGGCGCAGCTCTCGGATTGGGTTGAAGCCTGCGGAAGCATGATGGGCAAGGTTCTCGACTTCACCGTGCTGTACAGCCTTCAGCTCGCGTTCGCGGCCGACGGCTGGCGCAGGCGGCACGGCGCCAAAATCCAAGCTTGGCTCGAGGCGGTGGCCGAGTTCGAAGCGCTGCTGTCGCTATCGGCGTTGGCGTACGAGCGACCCGACGATCCCTTCCCGGAGGTTCGTGCGGGCGCAACGCCGGAGTTCTGCGCAGAACGACTGCGGCATCCGCTGCTGGCCCGCGCCGTCAGCGTGCCCAACTCGGTGCAACTGGATTCTGCAACGCGCATCCTGCTGGTGTCGGGCTCGAATATGTCGGGCAAGAGCACGCTCATGCGCACGGTTGGGCTCAACGCGGTGCTCGCTCAAATGGGCGCGCCGGTGCAGGCGGAGCGCCTGCGCATGACGCCATTGGCGGTTGGCACCCGGCTGCGCACAGCCGACTCGCTGCAACTCGGCCGCTCCGGCTTCTATGCCGAGATTTTGCGCCTTCGGCAGATTGTCGCGCTGGCGCAAGGGCCCCTGCCGCTGCTGTTCCTGTTCGACGAGCTGCTGGAGGGAACCAACTCGCATGACCGCGTGCAGGGCGCGCAGGGCCTGATCCGAGCGCTGCTGGAGGCTCCCACGCTGGGGTTGATCACCACCCACGACCTCGCCCTGACCCAGGTGGCCGAGGGTGACCCGCGGGTGCGCAATGTTCATTTCGAAGATCAGATCCAGGATCAAGACGTCCGCTTCGATCATCGCCTCCGCCCCGGCGTGGTCACGCGCAGCAACGCGCTGGCACTGATGCGCATCATCGGACTCGAGGTGTGAGCCTACTTGCGGCGGCGCTGTTGGCGGGCTGGCGCCGGCGCTGGCACCCGGCCGGGCGAGAATTTGGGCGGCGCCGAAGCCGGCGCTGCTTCCGCCGGCGCTGCCTCCGGCAGAGGCAGAGCGACCAAGCCTGGGTGGCGATCAGCGCGCAGGCTGGCGGCAGCAACCCACGCAACCCCAAGCCCGAATAGGGCGTCCGGGACTGCGATCCACCACTCGCCTTCGTGCGCCAGAACGACGCCCAGGGGGACCGTAACCAAGCCTAGAAGGATCAGGAAGTACCGGACCACCCCCATTGGGATGGGTCTGCGCCCTAGGCGCGTTGGTTGCGTTCCGACGGACGCGGGTAAAACTCGCTGTGGCGGCGGCTGTAGGCGAAATAAATGATCAGGCCCAGCACGAGCCAGACCACAAACCGCAGCCAAGTCTCGATCTCCAGCCCCATCATCAGCAAAAGGCAAAGCATGAGGCTCAAGATCGGCACCAGCGGTCCGCCCGGTGTCCGGAACCCGCGCGGCCGGTTCGGTTGACGCCGGCGCAGAATCAGAACCCCGAGGGCGACCAGGCTGAAGGCGAACAGGGTGCCGATATTCGAAAGATTGGCCAAGGTGGCAATGTCAAACAGTCCCGCAGGCACGCCCACCAGCACGCCGGCGATCCAGGTGGCGGCGTCGGGAGTCCGGAAGCGGACATGGACGTGGCTGAAGAGCTTGGGCAGCAACCCGTCCCGCGACATGGAAAACCACACCCGCGCCTGTCCCAGCTGAAACACCAGGAGCGAGGAGATCATGCCGATCATCGCGCCGAACAACACTACCAAGCGGCCCCAATGCAGGGTTCGCGACCCGGTGGCGTCGGCCACGCGCTTGAGCCCGTTTACCACCGGGGCCGCGTCGCCCATGACCGATTTCCAGGGCACCATCCCGGTGAGCACCACGGCCACCGCGATATACAGCAGCGTGCAAATTATCAGCGTGGCGATGATCGCAATCGGAATATCGCGCTGAGGATTCTTTGCTTCCTCGGCGGCAGTCGAAACCGAGTCGAAGCCGATGTAGGTGAAAAACATGATCGAGCCGCCGGTGAGGATTCCCGACCAGCCATTCGGCACGTAGGGGTTCCAGTTGGCGGTGTGGATGAACGAGCTGCCGATCGCGACGAACACGATAATGGCGCCGATCTTGAGCAACACCATGGCATTGTTGGCCTCGGCGGATTCGCGAATGCCCCGCACCAGGATCACCGTCAAGAGCATCACGATCAGGAACGCCGGCCAATCGAAGCCGAAGTGCCAGCCGGGCGCATACAACTGCTTGCCGGCGAAATCCTGCAGGCCCTCCGGCAAGTAGGCGGGCGAAATCCATTGCAGCGCCGGATGCCACCCGAACCAATCGAACAAATTCACCATGTGCTGGGCAAAGCCCACGCTGACGGCCATGTTGCTGACCGCGTATTCGAGAATCAAATCCCACCCGATGATCCAGGCCACCAACTCGCCCATCGTGGCGTAGGTATAGGTATAGGCGCTCCCGGCGATCGGGATCATGGAAGCCAGCTCGGCGTAGCAGAGCCCGGTGAAGGCACAGGCAATCGCGACCAAAACGAGCGAAATGGAGAGCGCCGGTCCGGCACCCGGCCGCCCGCTGGTGCCGACGTGATGGATCAAGAACTGCAGCAGCGGCGCGTTCAGGATGGAGGAGGTGTCGAGCTGCTCGCCCGCAATCGCGGTGCCGATGACGGTGAAGATGCCCGAGCCGATCACCGCGCCAATGCCGAGCGCGGTGAGGCTCCAGGGTCCGAGCGTCTTCTTCAACCGGTGCTCCGGCTGCTCGGAATCGGAAATCAGCTTGTCAATGGATTTGGTGCGCCAAAGCTGGGACATGGGAAAGTTCTGACTAGGCTAGCACTGCTCCACCGTTGGCGCTGAGCACCGAGCCGGCCATGAAGTTCGCCCACGGACAGCAGAGAAACGCGACGCAACCGGCAATCTCTTCCGGTTGCCCCGGCCGGCCCAGCGGAATCGCTCCGAACACACGCTCCGGATGGGCGCCGAAGGCCGGGCGCGCCATGTCGGTCGCGACCCATCCAGGGGAAACGCAGTTCACCAGGATTCCGTCGCGCGCGACTTCCACCGCCAGGCCGCGGACGAAGCCAATCACGCCCGCCTTCGCCGCGCCGTAATGGGTGTGCCAGGCTTCGCCGCGCTGCCCGGCGGTCGAGGCAATGGCAATCACGCGTCCGCGCGGCGACTCGGCAGGGCGCGACTGCCGCTTCATTTGCGCCACCGCGGCGCGGGCTAAGCTGTACACGCCGGTAAGATTGCAGGCCAGCATTTCATCCCACGCCGATGGGGTAAGATTTTCAATGGCGACGTCGTCCGCATTCCAAATCCCGGCATTGGCCACGGCGATGTCCAGCCGGCCGAAATTTGCCACCGCGGCGTGGACCAGCGCGCCGCCAGCCTCTTCGCTGCGGGCGTCGGCGGCGAGGGCTGCAATGCCCGCCGGATCGGGGCATGCCGCGCGCACGGCGTCGGCTGCGGCATGATTGTTTCGGTAGCTGAACGCCACCCGCGCCCCGGCCTGGGCGAGGAGGCGAACCGTGGCCGCGCCGATGCCGCGCGATCCGCCGCTCACCGCTGCAACCTGTCCCTCGAGAGAAATGCTCAACATGGAGCCATTCTAGAGGGAATTGCTTGAACTCCGGCCCGTCACCTGTCACAATCCCGGTTTGGCCAGCAATTCATTCTTATTCCTCCAAGGAGTGTGCATGAAGATTCGAGCATGGCGTGGATTGGCGATCATGGCTGTCGGCCTGGCGGTCGCAGCGATCCCGGTTGCGGCGCAGGCCCCTGGCGGGCGCGGCGGGCGCGGCGCGCAAGCCGGAGGCGGGGGTGGCGGTTCGTTTTCCTTTGAAACGGGCGATACCGATCCACCGCCGGTGATCACGCACCACTCCATCACCGTCAACGGCAAGGAGCTGGCCTACACCGCGCAAGTCGGCAAGATCCCGGTGCCCGACGCAGCCGGCAACGTCGAAGGGCATATGTTCTATGTGGCCTATATTCTCGACAACCCGGACAAAACCCATCCCCGCCCGGTGACGTTCAGCTACAACGGCGGCCCGGGTTCGGATTCGGTATACGTGCATATGGGGGGCTTCGGCCCGCGGCGGGTCGAGCTCAATGACAACGGCAGCCTGCCGCCGCCGCCCTACAAGATCGTGGACAACCAAGAGACGTGGCTGGACTCCACCGATCTCGTGTTCGTGGATGCGATGGGCACCGGTTACAGCCGCGCAGTATCGCGCGAAGCGCTGGCGCGCGCTGCCAGCGTGAGCGGCGACTTGCAGTTCTTCAGCGAGTTCATCCGCCTCTGGCTCTACGACAACAACCGCTTGAATTCGCCGCTGATCCTGGCCGGCGAGAGTTACGGAACGTTTCGCTCGGCCGGGCTGGCCGGCACGCTGCTGGAGCACCACATCCCCGTCAGCGGCGTGGTGCTGCTGTCGAGCGTTCTGAATCTTTCGACGCTTTCCCCCTCGCTCAGCGACGATCGCCCGTATTGGCTGGCGCTGCCGACTTTGACCGCGATCGCGTACGAACACAAGAAGCTGCCCGCCGAGCTGCAGAAGCAACCGATCGAACAAGTGGTGCAGGAGGCCAAGGACTGGGCCAGTACGAAATACGAGCACTACCTCGACCTGGGCGATGCGCTGCAGGGTCCGGAACGCCAAACCGCCGTCGCCGAAATGGCGCGCTTCACCGGCTTGCGTTCCGCCTTCCTCGACAACTGGAATCTGCGCATCGGCACGAGCCAGTTCGCCACCGAGCTGCTGCGCGACCAGAAGCTGACGCTGGGGCGATATGACGGCGGCCAGATCGGGACCAACCGCACTCCCGGGGCGCTCAACAGCGATTACGACCCGAGCGACCTGCTCTCGACGCCCTATCTGCATGAGTTCATTGACTACCTGAAGAACGAACTCAACTACCAGACCACGCTCGAATACGGCGACCGCGCCGCCGGCGGCGCCGGCAACCCGGGCTGGAATTACGAGCTCGGCGGGCGCTGGAGCGGCACGGCCGATACTTCGCCGCTGCTGGCCTCGGCCTTTGCCCGCAATCCCAGCATGAAGCTGATGCTGGTCGAGGGCTTCTACGATCAGGCCACCCCGATGTTCGAGGCCGACTACAGCATGAAACACTTGTTCATCAGCCCGGCGGAGCAGAAGAACATCACCATCGAGCATTACCTGGCCGGGCACATGATCTACATCCGCACCCAGCCGCGGCAGAAACTCCACCGCGACTTCGATGCTTTCGTCCACAGCCTCGCCGGCGTGCAGTAGCGAATTCGGGGTTCCCGGCAGGATTCAGCAGGCGGCGCAGAGCGCCGCCTGCTGAAGTCCATCAACGCTCACCAGATATTGACGCGGCCGTCGGGCGGACGCCACATGGCGTCGCCTTGCTTGATGCCGAAGGCCTCGTAGAAGGCCGGAATGTTGGACAGCGGCCCCAGCACGCGGTACTTCGCCGGCGCATGCACATCGCTCAGCAGTTGGCGGCGAAGCGAAGCCTCGCTCTCTTGCGAGAGCCAGCCCAAGGCGTAGCCCAAGAAGAAGCGTTGCAGCGGGGTAAGGCCGTCAATTTTCCGGCCGGACTTGTATTCGGCGGTCTGCTCGAACGCATCCAGCCCGATCAGCAAGCCGCCGTAATCGGCGATATTTTCGCCCAGGCACGCCGCGCCGCGAATGTGGAGTCCAGGGATCGGCTCGTACGCATCGAACTCTTTCACCATGAGCGCGGCGCGCTGGTTGAAGCGTTCATCGTCCTGCTTCGTCCACCAATCATTGAGGTTGCCCTTGGCATCGTAGTGGCGCCCCTCGTCGTCAAAGCCATGCGTGATCTCATGTCCGATGGTGGAGGCACCGGAGTACCCATATGCGATGGCGTCGTCGAGATCGGCGTCGGGAACGCCTGGAACCGCGAACTGCGCCGCGGGAAGCACGATCTCGTTGTTCGAAGGATTGTAGTAGGCGTTGTAGGTCTGCGGGGTCATGTCCCATTCGGTGCGATCCACCGGCTTGCCGAATTTGGAGATCATGTCCTGGTAGCGCCAGCGCGCGGCGTTCATCATGTTCTCGGCGTAGGAGTGGCGCGCGATGGACAGGGTCGAAAAATCCTTCCAGCGGTCGGGGTACCCGACCTTGGGCGTGACCGCATCCAGTTTGGCGACGGCTTGGGCCTTGGTGGCTGGGCTCATCCAATCGAGCTGCTCGATGCGATGGCGGAACGAGGCGCGAATCGCCTCCACCAGCGCGGTGTAGCGCTGCTTGGTGGCGGGCGGGAAGTAGGCGGCGACGAACAGGCGCCCGAGTACCATGCCCAGCGCCTGGTTCTCCGATCCCAGGGCCTGCTTCCAAAGCGGCCGCGGCTGCAGTTGGCCCGACATCACGGTATTGAAGAAGTGAAAATGCTCTTGCTTGAAGCGGCCGCCAAGAAAGGGCGAATACGCTTGCAGCAGGTGCAGGCAGAGGTATTCCTGCAACACCGGCACCGGCGTGCGCTCCAGCGCAGTGTCGAGGCCGCGAAAGAACTCCGGCTGGCCCACGACGATGGTTTGCGCCGGCAGGTGCTGGGCGTCAAGTCGCTGCCGCCAGGAGACGGCTGGGGAATACTTGGCCGTGAGCGCTTCCGGCGTCATCGGGTTGTAATTCTTGTACGGATCGCGCATCGCCGCCAACGGCCGCGAAGCCTGGGCCAAGGCGGTTTCGAATTTCATCACCGCTTGCGATCCTGAAGCCGCCGCTGCATTGTTTAGGCCCAAGGAACGCAGCACGGTGACCAGATGGGCGACATATTCCTGCCGAATCTTGGCGACGCCGGGCTCCGCATTGAAGTAGAAGTCGCGGTTGGGCAAGCCCAGCCCGCCCTGGCCGACGCGCACGGTCATGACCGCGCTGTTCTTCTCGTCTTGCGCGACGCCCATGCGATAGAACGTGTTCACGCCAAGCGGCTGGAGCGCATCGGCCACGGACAGGATCTGCGCCAAAGTCTTGGCGGCCGCGATCTGGTCCAACTGGGGCTGAATCGGGGCCAATCCGAGCTTGTCGGCGGTGGCGGTGTCCGTGGCCATCGCCCAAAAATCGCCGATCTTCTGGTCGTCGCTTCCGGCCGCTGCCGGCGTGGCTGCAGCCTTTTCACTGATCGCTCGCAGGCGAGTGTAGATTTCGTCCTGCACCTCGTTGCCAATGCCCCAACTGGATTCGGATGCGGGAATGGGGTTTCTCGCCAGCCAGCCGCCATTGGCGTAGGCGAAGAAGTCCGCCCCTGGCCCGACAGCGGTGTTGAGGTCGGCGGTGAGCGGGTCCGGTGGAGGGGCGGCAGCAGGAGCGGCGGCGTGCGAGCAGCCCGCAAGCAGCAAGCCCGCGACCAGCAAGGCAACGCAATTCAGCTTGGACATTCCGCTACGCTAGCACAGGACGCAGCCGCAAAAAACACGAGCGTCAGCCAGAGCAAATCGGCGGTAAAGAGGTGCACGATTTGCAGTCCGACCGGGGCGAGCAGGCCCACATCCAGCAAGCCGGTGCTCCATTGCAGCAGCACCGCCGCCGCAACCGCCCAACCGAGGCGGCGCGCCAACTTGGCGGTTGGACGCGGCAGTCCATCGAACACCAGCCACAGCAACAGCAAGCCGACGAGCATGGCGATCGCCGGATGGATCACGCGCAGGCGTTCGAGCACATGGCCGGCGCCGGAAAAGTCCAAGCGCAAGCCCGCTTGCAGCGAGGTTGCAGGATAGAGCGTATCGGCCAGCGCGGCCATCCCACCGCAAATTCCAGTCGCCAGCACAAGCGCCAAGGCCACCACGAACCACGCTCGCGTCCTGCGTGGTGCCGATCGGGCCGGCGATGGCATTCCCGCGGCAAATCCGGCCGTCAAACCGATCGAGGCGAGCAAGAGCAGGGTATTGGCCAAATGCAATCCGTCGGCAGCCACCCGCGCGGCCGATGCGTTCTGCCCCACCCATCCGAATAACACCAGCGCGGCGCCGAGCAGGGCTTCGACAACCAGGAAGATCGCCGCGGCCGTTGCCGATTTCCGCGCCGGGTGGTGCACGGGAAACAGCCAAAATGCGCCAACCATCAGCCCCAGCACCAAGATCCCGTCCAGGCCGCTGGAGGCGCGATGCAGGAACTCGATCAGCATCTTGAGTTGCGGGTGCTGCGGCAGAAACTGCCCATCGCAAAGGGGCCAATTCGGTCCGCAGCCGTTGCCGGCGCCTGCCGCCCGGACGTAGCCGCCCCATAAAATGACGATTTGGGTGTAGCCCAGCGTGAGCCAGGCCAAGGTGGCATAGCCGCGATGGGAGAGCGGCGAATCGGTTCGCGAAGTGCTCCGCAAGGATGCAACGGCAGGCGGCAACTTTCTATTATGATGGAACCTGAGCGAGCTTGGCGCATCCCACTCCCCAGGAGCCAGACATGTTCGCACCTCGCAAGGATTCAGAGAGCTTCACCCGCCGGGCTTTCTTGTTCGGCACCGCCACGGTGGCGGCAGGCGCGGCCCTGGTGGCCGAGTCCGGCCTCTTCCGCAGCCTTTCCGGGCTGGGAGCCACGATCAAGGGCACGCCGGGCGAGGTGACCCTGGTGAGGTTCGATGACTTCGGCAAACGCCTGGGGACGGAAAGGGTCGCAAAAATTGTGAAGACGGACGCCGAATGGCGGGCGCAGCTTTCGCCGCTGGCCTTCGAGGTCACCCGGCAGCAGGCCACGGAAACCGCCTTCACCGGCCCCCTGAACGACAACTACAAGCCCGGCGTATACCGCTGCATCTGCTGCGAAACCGCCTTGTACAGTTCCGCCACCAAGTATGATCCCCATGAAGGCTGGCCAAGCTTTTGGGCTCCGATCGCGCAGCAGAACCTCAGCGACCGCTCCGATTTGAGCTTGGGCATGGACCGCACCGAAGTCCGCTGCCGCCGCTGCGACGCCCACTTGGGCCACGTTTTCGATGACGGCCCGGCGCCCACCGGCCTGCGCTACTGCATGAATTCGGCTGCGCTGCACTTTCATCCGCGTCCCGCGAAATCCTAGAGCAAAGACCGTCAAGCCGGATCCGTGCAGGGCGCGCAGAGCCACGCCCGCACCAGTTCCAGCGCCTGCTGCTGGAGGACTGCGTCGTCGCCGAACCCGCCCAGCCACTGCACCCGCGGGTCGCGCCGGAACCAGGTCCACTGCCGCTTGGCGTAGTGTCGCTGCTCAAGTTCCGCTTCTGCCTGGGCAGCGCCGCGCTCGGCCCCGCGCAGCACGATGTCGGCGGCCTGCTTATAGCCGTGCGAGGTCCAAATGCGCAGCCCAGGCGGGTATTGCGGCAAGAGCCGGCGCGCCTCGTCTTGGATCGGGCCGGAAAACATTTGCGCGGCCCGTTCGTGAATGCGCTGGTACAACGCAGCCCGTTCCGGCGCCAACCCCAGCCGCAGCGCCCGAACCTGGCGCCACGGCTCGGGAGGGGACGCCTGCCAGGCTGCGCCCAGGCCGCGGCCAGTGAGGAGCCGGACCTCGAGCGCACGCACCGCCTTGGATGCATCGCGTGCAGCGATGCGCCGCGCCGACTCCGGATCCAAACGCGACAACAAGCGGTGGATCTGCTCTGGCGTACGCCGCTGCAGGCGTTCGCGCAGCTCCACCGGAGTTGCGGGAAGCGGCGACAGCCCGTCCAGCAGCGCGCGCAAGTAAAACCCGGTGCCGCCGACCAGAATGGGCAGGTGCCGCCGGTGCGCGATCTGTTCGATCACCGGCCGCGCGCGCCGCGCGAATTCCCCGGCGCTCCAGGGCTCATGCGCATCGGCCACTCCAATGAGGTGGTGCTGCACGCGCTGCATCGCATCGGGGCTGGGCTTTGCCGATCCAACGTCAAAGTCGCGATAGATCTGCACCGAATCAAAGTTGACGACCTCAACCGCGAGTCCCTCGGCCAACGCCAACGCGAGGGGTGTTTTCCCGCTGGCCGTAGGGCCAGCAATTACCACAAGCCGAATTGTCTCCACTACAGACACTAGGATTGCTGGTCAACTGAGGTATACTGCTGCCAAAGCATCACCGCCCTGCGGGCATAACGGGCAGCGTGGAATTTGGCAGCATCTTCATCATCTCACCGCAAGACCTTGCAAGCCGCTCTCTGCGTGCTGAGCGCTTCGATTCCCGAGCACTTGGGATTGAGCCGCACCACCGCATCCGGCAAGCGGCGGACCATGGAACAGGTCCTATTACCTAAGCTCCAGTCTCCCGCAACGATTGAGGATTGGCGCGAACACATTCAATACGCCAGCGCACGTCTCGCCAAGTTGGGCGTGCCCTTGAGCGAGGTGCATGCCGAACTCGCCAATTTTCGCCCCCTGGCGACCGCTTGCCTGCACGCGCAACTCGGCCCGCGCCGCGCGGGGGCGGTGGTGGCATGGCTGCAACAGCAAACCCAGCTCGAACTCTCGCAGGCCTATCTTGCCGCGCAGGGCAATGCTGTGGCCGCATTGCTGGCGGTGCTGGATGCGGAATTAAGCGCGGCGGATCTCGATCAGCTCTTGCAACGGCTCTTGCGCCACGCGGCGAACGTGTTTCCGCTGCGCTGGGCGGAAATCCTGCTGGCCGAGGATGGCCGGCGGCTTCGGCATGCCGCCACGCTCGGCATCGAAGCGGGCATGATTCTCGAGCCCGCCGGGGTCGGATCATTCTTCGACGAGGTTCTTCGTCGCGGCAGGCCGGCGTTCCTGCTCGACGCCGCCAATGATCCGCGCGTGGCGCAGCCTTATTTCCGAGCGCTGGAAGTCAAGTCCGTTTGGGCGGTTCCGTTGCTGCGCCGCGCCGCGCATCGGAGGCCCGAGGGGCTGGGCGTGTTCTGCCTCGCCTTCGACCGCGCCTACGAATGCCTGCCCAAGGAGCGCGAACTCTTGCTCGCCTTGGCGGAGCGCTCGAGTTTGGCCATCGAGCGCACGCGCATGACCGAGCGGCTGAGCCGCGAGCAGGATCGCGTCACCGAGCTCTCCCGCCGATTGCTCGATGCGCAGGACGAAGAGCGCCGGCGCATCAGCCGTGACCTCCATGACGAGACCGGCCAATCGCTGATGGCGCTGCGGCTGTACTTGGAGATGGGGCTGCGGCAGCCGTCGGCGGCGAACGCGCGCCACTGGCTTGCCAAGGGCATCGCTCTGGTGGACCAGAGCGTCGCCGAGCTGCGCCGCTTGCTGGCCGAGCTCTCGCCGCTGTTGCTCGATGAACTGGGCTTGGAAGCCGCGCTGCGGCTCGAACTGCGCCGTCTGCGGGCGCAGCAGCAGTGGCACACGCGGTTTCAATTTCGCAGCCGCGTGGGTCGGCTCGATCCCAAGCTGGAGAACCTCGCGTACCGCGTCGTGCTTGAAGGGTTGCGCAACGCCGCGCGGCATGCCCATGCGCAACGCGTGGACCTGCGCATTCTCGTCGCCGATGCCGGCCTCGAGATCCGCCTGCGCGATGACGGGATCGGACTCCCGAGCCACGCGCCCGCCGCATCAGCCCGATTTGGATTGGCGGGCATGCGCGAACGCGTCCGCCTGGCCGGAGGCACGCTGGATCTCGTCTCTGAGCGCGGCGCCGGGCTCAGTATCTGCATTCATATTCCTTCGGCTCGGCCGGCCGCGGCCGCAGCTCACGCTTCTTGATTTGACTTTCATGATGAAAATGCGCATTTTGCTGACCGACGACCATGCCCTGTTCCGCCAGGGTCTCAAGTCCTTGCTGGACGCCGAATACGACCTCGCCGTGGTGGGCGAAGCCTATGAGGGCGGCGACGCCATCGCGAAGGCGGCGGAACTGAAGCCGGATCTGGTCCTCATGGACATCGGCATGCCCGGCATTGCCAGCTTCGAGGCGGTGCGGCAGATCCGCAAGCAACGCCCGGAAACCAAGGTGATGTTCCTCAGCATGTACGACGATGAGGATTACCTGCAGCAATGCCTGGAAGCCGGCGCCAGCGGCTACCTGCTCAAAGACAGCCCGGCCGAACAATTGATCACCGCCATTCGCGAGGTGCGCCGCGGCGGCAAGTACATCAGCCCCCGCATCCTCTCGCGCCTGTGCGACTTGAGCGTGCGCGCACCCGGCGACCGGGCCAAGCCGCGCCTCGCGCTGCTGACCCCGCGCGAGCGCGAAACCGTGAAGCTGATCGCCGAGGGCCTGTCAGTGAAGGAGATCGCGGTCAAGCTCGGCCTGAGCATCAAGACCGTCGAGGCGCACAAATTCAACCTGATGCGCAAGCTCGACATCCACAACAAGGCGCTGCTGGTGCGCTGGGCGATTGAGAACAAGGTCGTCCACATTGCATAAAATGGACGGGTGCATAAGTTTTGGGACCAACCTGCGCTTCCCTGCCCGCCCGCGCCGCCTTCGCTGCTGCCCGCGGCGGTAGAGATCGCGCATGGCGAGCGCCGGCTGCGCCTCGCGCCGGCCTCGGTGCTGGCCCCGATGTCGGGCATCACCGACACCGTGTTCCGCCGCTTCATCCGCGACCTCGGCGGCTGCGGCCTGATCATGACCGAATTCACCTCGGGCGATGGCTTGGTGCGTTCGGAGCAAGTCGCGCGCCGCTATCTCAGCTTTGCCGAGGAAGAGCGCCCCATTGCCGCGCAGCTCTTCGGCAGCGACCTGGAGGTGATGTCCGAAGCTGCCGCTCTGGTCGAAACGCTCGGCTTCGACAGCATCGACCTGAACCTCGGCTGCCCCGCCAAAAAAGTCGTCCAGTGCAACGGCGGCAGCGGACTGTTGCGCGACCTGCCCCTGCTCGGGCGTCTGTTCGCGGCCATCCGCTCGGCGGTCTCGCTCCCCTTCACGGTCAAGTTCCGCGCCGGCTGGGACGAGGCGCACTTGGTCCACATCGAGCTCGCCAAGCTGGCCGAGGCCAGCGGCGTCAACGGTCTTGCGCTCCACGCCCGCACCCGCGAGCAGGGATACTCCGGCCAGGCGCGCTGGGAGTGGATCGCGGAAGTGAAGCAGGCGGTTCAGATTCCGGTGTTCGGCAATGGCGACATTCGCTGCCCCGAAGATGCCGCCGCCATGGTCGCCGCCACCGGCTGCGACGGCGTCATGATCGGGCGCACGGCAGCGAGCAATCCCTGGATTTTTCGCCAGATGGAAAGCTACCGGCTGCGCGGCGTCTATGACCAGCCCACCGATGCCGACCGCGCCGAGCTCATCACCGACTACTTCAACCGCTTGCTGCGCGAGCGCATGCCGGGCGCGCTCGGAAAAATGAAGCAGTTCGCCTCCTGGTTCACCCACGGCGTGGAAGACGGCGCCCGCCTGCGCAAGGCGGTCTACGAGGCGCGCAGCGAAGAGGAAGTGATGGAGCGCCTGGAAGCGTTCTTTGCCGCCACGCTGCCGGCGTAGGTCTATTGCAGCTTCAGTTCCCAGGTCTGGGCGACCAGATCGTGGCCAAAGCTATGGTGCGGTTCTTCCCGCATGAGCGCGAATCCGGCCGCTTGATATATGCGGCGGGCCGAGAGCAGGTTGCTTTGCGTCCACAGCTCGATCGCCTTGTAGCCTGCTCCGCGCGCAAACGCCACGCATTCGGCCACCAAGCGCCGCCCCAGGCCGGTGCCGCGCGCCGCCGGGTCCACATAGAGCAGCCGCAATTTTGCGCAGCCAGGCCGCTGGGGATGCCGGACAAGGAAAATGTGCCCGACATGTTGGCGGTTCTGTTCCGCAATCCAGCAGCGCTCGCATGCGGAATCGAAATTGGTCAGGAAATCCGAGACGATGCGCGCCACCAGGGCCTCAAAACTTGCGTCCAAGCCGAACTGCTCGGCGTATCCTGCGCCCTCGAGCGTCACCACCGTGCCCATGTCGCCCGGCCGATGCGCGCGCAGAAGCACGGGCTGGGCTTGCTTGGGCGCAAGCACGGTCGCTTCGAATGCCTGGATCGCCGCAGTAACGCGTTCCCGTTGATGGCCCGTCATCGGCTCCAGGATGGACCGGGCCTGGGCATCAGCGAGCGAATTCAACCTGCGGACCGCAGCCCGCCCCTTGGCCGACAGGCGCAGATCGAACGCCCGCCCATCGCCGGACGCCGCCGCGCGCAGGATCAAGCCAGCACCCAGAAATTGCCGCACAATGCGGCTCAGATATCCGGCATCGAGCCCCAGCGTCGTGCCTACGTCGGTGGCCCGTGCGGTTCCCCGCTCGGCCAGCTCGTACAGGACCCGGCCCTCGGCCAAAGAGAATTCCGAGCCCAAATAGCGCTTGTCCAGCGTGCCAAGGCAACGCGTATACGCGCGATTGAAAGCGCGAAAAGTTCCGATTTCCGCGGACAGAGCTTCAGCCTTTGCTGGCATGGCGCCAGCATGAACGAAATAGTTGACTCTGTCAACTATTGGGTGCGGCTACCGTCCCGGGTGCAGGTATCCGTCGAGGAACTTGTACACTTCCTGCCGCGAAGTCCGCGCGAAGGCGGTGTCAATGCGGTTGAAATAATGCCCGCCGGGCGCGTTCTGATAGATCTTGTATTGGAACAGCGACTGCTTGCCGGCCGCCTTGAGTGCGTCAATCAAGTGCTCGACCTCCATCACGTTCACATCTTCATCGTTGGTGTTGGTGTGGATGAGCAGCGGCGTTTGCAGCTCGGCGGCATGGAAGTAGGGCGAGCGCCGGCGGTACTCCATCGGATCCTCGTCGGCGGTCTTGCCCAGGAACCCCGAGTAGATGTCGCGGTAGCCCTGCGATTTGTACCCCATGCGCATCACCAAGTCGCTCACCGGGACCCCGGCGTAGGCGCAGACGTAGTCTTTGGGATAGCGGAAGATGTTCATCAGCGCTTGATAGCCGCCGTGGCTCCAGCCGATGATGCCCACCCGCGCCGCGTCCACGTGGGCCAGGTTCGCCACCGCCCAGTCGCGCGCCGAGTGCACGTCCACCACCTCGGCCCCTCCGTAGTCAATCTGGTTCTCGAAGCCGGCGCCGTAGCCGGTCGAACCGCGGTACTCGGGGGCGACAATGACGTAGCCAAGCCCAATCAGCTCGCGCACGATATGCGCCTGGCTGGTGTCCATATTGCCGTGTACGCCCTCGTGCACGTAGACCAGCAGCGGCGCCTTGGCGTCGGCGCTCAGGCTCTTGGGAATGAAGGTGTAGGCGTGGAACAGCAGCGGGTTCCCCGCTCCCTGCGCCGTGGGGTTGCGCATGCGGATGGGGGCATCGCTCGGAATCCAGACCTTGTCCACCAGCGCGATGTCGCCCAGCTCGAGGCGCCAGAGCACATCGTCGCTGGTCTTCTGCAGCGCCTGGAATTCGGCGCGCTCGCCCGCCGCGGCTTGCTGCGGCGCCACCGGCGGAGGCGCGGCCCCGCCGCGCTGCTGCCCCAGCAGCGGGATCGAGGCCATGCAAAACAAGAGAACAGAAGCGAGAGTCGCGCGGCTCATGCCCGGACTTTAGCACGAAGTTGGCGCGGGCCGAATTGATCTGGACTGCGCGTTATTTGAAACGAATGCGCGCGTCCGGGCGCGGGGCGACGTGGATGGTGTCCACGAACCGGACCTTGTTCATGCCGCCGGCCATCACCAGCGACTGCGTGCGCACGCCGTCGCCGAAGAAGCGCACGCCGTGCAGCAGGCTGCCCTCGGTCACGCCGCAAGCGGCAAACAGAATGCTCGCGCCGGGCGCCAGGTCTTCAGTGCGGTAGACGCGCTTGGGGTCGCGCACGCCCATGTCGGCCAGCCGCTCGGCGATTCCCGGCTTGTCCACCACCAGCCGGGCCACGATTTCGCCATGCAGGCAGCGCAGCGCCGCCGCTGTCAGCACGCCTTCCGGCGCGCCGCCGCTGCCCATGACCGCATGCACGCCGGTGCCCACCACCGCTGTGGCGATGCCCGCCGAAAGGTCGCCGTCTTGAATGAGATGGATGCGCGCCCCAGCGGCTCGAATCTCCTGCATCAGCTTCTGATGTCGGGGGCGATCGAGCACCACCACCACCAACTCGTCGGTCTTGCGGTCCAAGCGCCGCGCAATAGCGGCAAGATTATCCTTCACCGGAGCATCGAGGTCCACCGCGCCCCGGCAGTTGGGGCCGACGATGATCTTCTCCATGTAGCAGTCCGGCGCGTGCAGCAATCCGCCTGGCTCGCTGGCGGCCAGCACCGTGATGGAGCCGGGCGCGCCCGTGGCGCATAGATTGGTGCCCTCGAGCGGGTCCACGGCGATGTCCACCGGCGCGCCACCGGCGCCCACCTCCTCGCCGATGAACAGCATTGGAGCCTCATCGCGCTCGCCCTCGCCAATGACGATCTTCCCGCGCAGCGGCACCCGGTCGAGCTCCGCGCGCATGCTCTCGACCGCCGCCTGGTCGCTGAGCTTGGCATTGCCTTGGCCCATGGTCTTGGCCGAAGCAATGGCCGCTTGCTCGACCACGCCGAGAAGCTGCAATGAAAGTTCTTGTTCCAAGGCGGTGCGTGGCTCCCGGGCAGGCGTGGCAGACATAGGGTGGTTCCGTAGCTTAGGCGACACCGCTCATGCGAAGGCGTCGAGTCCGGTGATGGCGTGGCCCACGATCAAGGTATGGATGTCGTGCGTCCCTTCATAAGTTTTCACCGACTCCAGATTGGCCATATGGCGGAAAACGGGATATTCGTCGGCGATGCCGTTGGCGCCCAGAATGTCGCGCGCCGTGCGCGCGCACTCCAGCGCCATCGCCACGTTGTTGCGCTTCAGCAGCGAAATCTGCGGTCC
>DATNED010000144.1:0-3480 GCA_035553115.1 Terriglobales bacterium
ATGGCCATCCTAGGCAAAACCCGCCGCCAAGCCCTGACCGAGTTCCGCGAGGCCGAGATCCTCGAGGCCGCCCGCAAGGTCTTCAGCGAGCAAGGCTACGGCGCCGCCACCGTGGATCACATCGCCGCGGCGGCGGGCGTGGCCAAAGGCACCATCTACCTCTACTACGACTCGAAAGAGGAAATTTTCTGGGCCGCGCTCAGCTCGCGCTTCCGCGAAATGTTCGAGCGCACCAAGCTCGCCATGGCCGCCGAACGCACCACCCGCGCCAAGCTGCGCGCCGGCTTGCGCGTCCGCTTCGAGTTCTTCCGCAGCGACGAGCAATTCGTGCGCATGTTCATCAGCGAGTTCGGGCACATGTGCCGCAATCAGGGCGGGCCCATGCACGCCCTGTACCTGGAGAGCGCCGAGACCCTGGCCAGCGTGATCCGCGACGGCATCGCCGCGGGCGAGTTGCGCCAAGTTCCGGCGCTCGAAACCGCCATGGCGCTCATGGACTTGGTCAAGAGCGTCTTCGCCATGCGTTTCACCGGGCTGCGCGGACAGCAGCCGGACTTTGACGGCGAGCAGTTTGTCTTTGACCTCTTCTGGCAGGGAGTGGAGAAAGCAGGAGATTGCGCATGAGAATCCGTGGTGTGCTGGTCGCAATTGCGTTGGGCGTCGCGGCGCTGGCCCAGGGGCTGCCGCCTTCGCGGCCCAATGTCGCCCCTCCGGTGCAGCTGCCGCTGCCCGCGCCCGGCGCCGCCGATTTGGCCGGCGGCGTGCCACCCGCGCCCGGCACGGCCACCCAGCCGCTGGCGCTGAGCCTCAAGGACGCCATCCAGCGCGGGCTGCGCTACAACCTCGGCCCGCTGCTCGCCGCCAGCGCCGGCGACCAGGCCCGCGCCCAGCGCATGGCCGAGGTCGCCGCGCTGCTGCCCAACGTCACCGCCAGCGCCGGCGAGCTGCGCCAGAAGATCAATCTCGCCGCCTTCGGCTTCAGCTTTCCCGGGTTTCCTGCGCTGGTGGGGCCGTTCAACGTCTTCCAGGCCAGCGCCGCCGCCGACATTCCGGTGGTGAACATCAGCGCGCTGCAGCGCGCGCGCGCCGCCCGCGGCCTCGAAGCCGCCGCCAAAGACGATTACAACTCCGCCCGCAACCTGGTGGTCCTGGCCGTCGCCAACCAATATCTGTTGAGCGTCGCCGACCAAAGCCGCGTCGAGGCCGCCCAAGCCGAGCTCGCCACCGCTGACAGCGCTCTCACCCAAGCGCAAGACATGCTCAACGCCGGCACCGTCGGCGCGCTCGCCGCGGTCCGCGCCCAAGTCCAGCGCGACCGCCAGCGCCAGCAGCTCACTGCCCAGCAGAACGCCTTGGCTAAGCAGCGGCTGCAGTTGGCCCGCGCCGTCGGCCTGCCCGGCGGCCAGGCCTTCACCCTAACCTCGGCCACGCCCTTCGCTGCCCTTGAGCCGCCGTCCGCTGACGCCGCGGTCGCCCAGGCGCTCGCGACCCGCCCCGACTACAAGGCCGCGCAAAGCCTTGTCCATTCCTCCGAGCTTCTGGTCGCCGCCGCCAAGGACCGCCATCTTCCCACGGTTTCTCTCGACGGCAACTACGGCACCATCGGCCACGAGATCGGCAGCAACCATCCCATCTACTCCGTCGGCGCAAACCTGCAGATGCCGATCTTTTCCGGCGGCTCGATCGCCGCCGAACGCCTCGCCGCCGAGTCGCAGTTGCACCAAGCCCAGAGCCGCGCCGCCGATCTGCGCGCCGCCATTGATGTCCAGGTCCGCTCGGCCATCCTCGATCTGCAAAGCAATCGCGACCAGGTCGGCGTCGCCCGCGACGCCCGCGATCTCGCCGATCGCGAACTCACCCTGGCGCAGGACCGCTTCAAGGCCGGCGTCGCCGACAACCTCGAGGTGGTCCAAGCTCAGCAATCCGTCGCCGACGCCGACGAAAACTACATTGCCAGCCTCTACGGCTACAACCTTGCCAAGGCCTCGCTTGCCCAGGCGCTGGGCATCGCCGCCACCAACTATTCCCAATACTTGCCGCAGTAGTCGCCTGCCAGGAAGGACCGCATATGCCGCCCGAAACCTCCGCCGCGCCGCCTGACTCCAAGCAAATCGAAAACACCGTCGGCCCGCCGTCGCGCCGCCCCCGCACCAAGCTCGCGGTCGGCCTGGTTGCAGTGCTGCTCATCGCGGCCGCGGTCGTACTCTACTTCTATTACCGCTACCGCGAGTCCACCGACGATGCCCAGGTGCAGGGGCACATCGAGTCGGTCGCGCCGCGCGTCCCCGGCACCGTCACCGAAGTGGACGTCAACGACAACCAGATCGTCCACGCCGGCCAGGTCCTGTTCCGCCTCGACGACCGCGACTACAAGACCGCGCTCAATCAGGCTCAAGCCAACCTCGCCGCCGCCCGCGCCGGCGCCAGCTCCGCCTCGACCGGCGTGCCCATCATCGCCGCCTCCAGCTCGGGCTCGCTGAGCGAGGCCCAAGCCGGCTTGCGGCAAGCCCAGTCGGGCGAAAGCCTGGCGCAAAGCCAGGTCGCAGGCGCCCAGGCCGAGGCTCGCGCCGCGCAGGCCGAACTCGCCCAGGCGCAAGCCAACGCCGCCAACGCCAGCGCCAACGAGCAGCGCTACGCCCAGCTCGTTGGCAAGCAAGAGGTCAGCCGCCAGCAATACGACCAGATCGCCACCGCGGCCAAGACCGCCGCCGCCGGGGTCGCCGCCGCCCAGGCGCGCGTCGCCGCCGCCGAGCAGGAAATCGCCACCGCCAGCGCCAACGTTCAGGTCGCGCGCGACAAGGTCGCTGCGGCCGCCGCTGCCGAGCGCAAGGTTGCTACCGCCCCGCAGCAGTTGGCCCAGAGCCGCTCCCAGGCCGAGCTGGCCCAGGCGCGGGTGGCGCAGGCAGAAGCCGCCGTCGCGCAAGCCCAGCTCAATCTCGAGTACACCGTCGTCACCGCTCCCACCGACGGACAAGTCGGCGACAAGCACGTCGAGCTCGGCCAAAGCTACGCGCCCGGCCAAACCGCGCTCGTCGTCGTGCCCGTCAACGAGGTTTGGGTCATCGCCAATTACAAAGAGACGCAACTGGGCCAGATGCGCGCCGGCCAGCGCGCCAAAGTCTCGGTGGACGCCTTCGGAACCTCGCTCAAAGCCACCGTCAACTCCATCGGCGCCGGCACCGGCTCGGTCTTCAGCCTGCTGCCCCCCGAGAACGCCACCGGCAACTATGTGAAAGTCGTCCAGCGCGTCCCGGTCAAGCTCGTCTTCGACCCTGGCCAGGACCTCAGCCGCCTCCGCCCCGGCATGTCGGTCGAAGCCACCGTGTTCATCAACAAATAACCTCCCGTGTCCTCCGACGCCCAGTCGCGCCCGGCGATCAATCCCTGGATCATCGCCATCACCGTGATGTTGAGCACCTTCCTCGAGGTGCTCGACACCTCCGTGGTCAACGTCAGCCTGCCGCATATCGCCGGCAGCCT
>DATNED010000145.1:0-10890 GCA_035553115.1 Terriglobales bacterium
GTAACGGAACGTGAGCTGCGCCGGCGATGGCGGTAGGCGGCTCGATTCGGGCGGCGGAGCCGTAAACCGCCACCCAGGGTTCGGGGATGGGGCGCAGCCACCTGAGTTCGCGAGCGGCGCGGACCTGGGGCTCAGCGCCGGTGAGGCTTGTCTCGGCGGCGGCCGCTTGCAAAGCCGCAGCGTCGAGGCATTCGCCCATGAGTGCCAAGGCGTTGTCTCGATCCCCGAGATTCTGGAACATGACCACCGCCAGGCGCGCGGCGGGTGCGAGGCTATCGCCAAAGTCGCTGGGTGCGAGCGCGGGCAGGCCGTCGGCGGCGCGGCGGGCGAGGTCAGGGTTGGTGCCTGCGAGGGCGAGCGCAGTTTGAACCAGGATGGCGAAGCGGCGCGAGGCGTCCGGCAAACCCAGCGCCGACTCCACGCTGCCGGCTGGGTCCGCGATCGCCGCCGCCGCTGCCGGGCTTGCAGGCACGGGTACGGGTCTGGGCGCTGCGGCAGATGGCGATTGCGGGAAGCCGCCTGCCCAAGGCATCGCAACCTTCAGCCGCTGCGCCCGTGCCGGATCGAGCTGGCTGAGCACGCTGAGCACGCGCGCAGCGCCGGAGGCGAATCGGGGAGCCTGCTGCCGGTCCGCTGGCAATCGGTTGAGGTTTTCGAGGAGCGCGCTGGCCGCGTCAGCGAGTGTTTGGTCTAGCTGCGGCATGGTGCGGTGCCCCACCGCGAAAAAGGTTGCGATGGCGGCGAGCGACGCTGGATCGGCTTCCCGTGGCGCGGCCAATGCGCCAAGGCGCAACAGCGGCGCGCGCCAGGTGCTTTCCACGGAGGCGCCGTTCAGCATGCCGGCCGCGGCCCGGAAAGGGAAGGTTCCGTCCGCTGCAACGCATTCCTTGGCCAGCGGCAGCAGTTGCGATGCGGGCGCGGGATCCTCGACCTTGGCGTGGGTTCGCAGCTCAGTTGGGAGCCTCCCAGTCCGGTACAGCAAGATCTGGTCATAGAGGTTCCCGTGCGGGGAGCGCGCGCGGCGTGCCATGGCGAGCGCCCGCTCCCGGCCGCTCCGGCGCGTCGTGAGCAGAATCGCTTCCGTCTCGACCCAAACATCCGCGCTCCAGCGGAATCCGAGCGCGGGATCGGACTCGACGATTCCGTCAGGCCTCGGCCCAGCCGGCAGGAGGTCGCCGGCGGCGTCAAATGCGGCCGCCGCGTCGGTTTGGGCGGCTACTGGTTCAGTTGGTTCCTCGTCGAATGCGATGCGCAGAAGCACCACCGGGACCAGTTCGCGTTCCACCCGCTGCGCCACGCCTCTGGCGCGGGCGAAGATAAGGGCCGAGGTTTCCGGATCTTGTGCGCAGGCCAGCGAGGGAACTGCCACCCAGGTCGCAGCCGCGGAAGCCGCGAGCAAGGCAGCGATGAAGCTCGCTCGGCGACGCTGCCCGAAACCGAAGGGCGACAGCATTGCACTACGCTATCCCCCCCCCCGCATTTGTCAAGCCTAAAAATCTTACATGGGCAGCTTATAGCCTGACTCCGCAATCGCGACTTCTGCTCGATCTCGGCCCGCGTGTCCGGGAACAGGCTGGCCACGGTCTTGTCGGGCCAGAAGCCGATCTTTGCCGGCACCCTGTCGCGGGCCCCGATCACCGCACCTCGCCGTGAATGAAGTGCTTGCCATTGCCTACCTTCCTCAGGACCGGCTTCCACGGCGCGCACGTCACCGTCGGCCTGCTGATGCTGGCGCTGGTCTACTGGCGCCTGGAAAAGGGCGAGTACAACCAGGACTACCACATGTCCCTGAAGGCCGCCGAGTACTACCGGCACTTCGTGGATGTCGTCTGGATTTTCCTGTTCTTCACGATGTACCTGTTCTAGCCCGCGTTCCGCGCCCGCCGGTCCTGCCGGCCCCGGGCGCGTCTTGCTTGTTGTATACTAAGCTGGCTTAGGGAGCCAGCTGCATGAAGAACGCCTCGCTGCAAGACGCGCTGCCCCTGCTGGCGCTGAAGGTCCTCGTGCGCCGCGGCCCGCTCCACGGCTACGCCATCACCACCCACATCCAGGCCATCTCGGAGGAGCGGCTGCGACCCGAGGAAGGCTCGCTGTATCCCGCCCTCCACCGCATGGAGGAAGCGGGCTGGATCTCCGCCCGGTGGGTGACCACCGAAAACAAGCGCCGCGCCCGCGTTTACGCCGCCACCGCGGCGGGCCGCAGGCACCTGCAGGCCGCCGAGGCGCAGTGGCGCAGCGCCAACACCGCCATTCTGCGGGTGCTGCAGAGGGCTTGACAAGGAGCATCCCCGTGTCCTGGCTCACCCGCCTTCGCAACGCCGCCGCGCCCGCCGCCTTGCACCGCGACCTGACAGAGGAGCAGCGCTTCCATCTCGAGGCCAAAGCCGCCGACCTCGCTCGCGCCGGCGAATCCGATGCCGAGGCGCACCGCCATGCGCGCGCGCACTTCGGCGAACCCGAGCATTGGCGCGACCACAGCCAGGCAGCCAAGTCCTCGCGCTGGCTCGGCGACGGCCTTGCCGACCTGCGCTATGCGCTGCGCCTGCTGCGCCGCCAGCCCGGGTTCGCGCTGGCCGCGACGCTCTCGCTCGCCCTGGGGCTGGGTGCGAGCGCGGCGGTGTTCAGCGTGGTCAACGGCACCCTGCTGCGCCCGCTGCCCTATCCGCAAGCCGACCGGCTCACCTATATCTGGCATCTCACGCCGCCGGCGGTCGCACTCGGCTCCGACGTCATTCCTTGGGACCGCGTCGCCGCCCGCGACATCGCGGCGATGCCCGCGTTCGCCAGCGTCGGCGCGTTCAAGCCCGGCGCCATGAACCTGACCGGGTTCGCGCAGCCCGAGCGACTCGATACCGTGTTCGCCTCCGCCGGCCTGTTCCAGGCCCTGGCCGTGAAGCCGGAGCTGGGCCGCGCCTACACCGCGCGGGAGGACCAGCCCAACCGCGGTCACGTCGTGCTGATCAGCGACCAAGTCTGGCGGGGCGAGCTGCACGCCGATCCGCACGCTCTCGGGCGCATCCTCAGCTTGGATGGTCAGCCCTATGCCATCGTCGGCGTGATGCCGCCGGGATTCGATTTCCCCTCTGGCGCCACCCAGCCGGCGATTTTCGCCTTCGCCAGCCGCCCGCAAATCTGGGTGCCGCTGGCCGCGCCGCCGGGGCCGATGGCGCGCGGCGAGAGCTCCGAGCTTGCGCTGCTCGCGCGCCTGCGCGATGGAGCAGGCATCGCTCAGGCCCAGGGCGAGCTCGACGCCTACCGCCGTCAGTTGGAGGCCCAAACGCCCGCCGCGCGGGGCTGGTATACCGCGCTGGCACAGCCGATCGCGGTGCAGGCCACGGGTGCGCTGCGAGGGCCGCTTTGGCTGCTGCTGGCGGCGGTCGGTCTGGTGCTGCTGGTCGCCTGTTCGAATGTGGCCGGCCTGCTGCTCGCCCGCTCGCTCAGCCGCCGACGCGAGTTTGCCCTGCGGGCGGTGCTCGGCGCCGGCGCCGGACGCCTCGCCCGCCAAGTGCTCGCCGAGGCGCTCACGCTCGCGCTCGGCGGCGCCATTGCGGGCGCGGCCATCGCTTGGGCTTTGCTTGCCGCGCTCCGCGATTGGGCGCCCGCGACGCTGCCGCAACTGCGTGCCGCGGTCCTCGATTGGCGGGTGCTCGCCTTCGGCGCGGCCGCCACGCTGTGCAGCGCGGTGCTCAGCGCCTTGGCCCCGATGTGGACCCTGGCGCGGCGTTCGAACGCCGCCGCATCGCTCGGCAGCGGCTGGCGCAGCCGGACCGGGCTCGGCTCGCAGCAGATGCGCAATGCGATGGTCGCCGGACAGATCGCGCTGGCGCTGGTGCTGGCGGTATCCGGCGCCTTGCTGGCGCGCTCGCTTTATGCCACTCTCGCCGCCGGCGGGGGATTCGCGCCCGCCCATGCGGTCACCTTCGGCGTGTCGCTGCCGCCCCTGCGCTATCCGGATTCCGCGACGCAGTCCCGGTTTCTTGAGGCGGCGCGCGCGCGGGTGTCGGCGCTGCCGGAAGTCGCCGCCGCGGGCTTCGGCGAAGTTGCGCCCCTCGACGGCGCAACCGAAAGCACCGGCCTCATCATCCCCGGCCGCCCCCGCGATCCACGCAAGCCGATCATCGCCAACTACACCGTGGCTTCGGCGGGGTTCTTCCAGGCGGCGGGCATACCCCTGCTGCGCGGCCGCGTCTTCAACGACGACGATGTCGCGGCCTCGCTACCGGTCGCGGTCGTGAACCAAGCGTTCGAGGCGAATTTCTTCCCCGGCCAATCCGCGGTGGGCCAGCAGATTCACGTGCCCATCGAGCGCGAGCCGCGCCTTATTGTCGGGGTGGTGGCCAACCTCAAGCACGATCGAATCGGCGAGGCTGCGACGCCGGAGATGTTCTCCCCTTCGACCCAAGGCCCGTGGCCTTCCATGCTGGCCATGCAGCTCCTGGTCCGCTTGCGCCCCGCGCCCGACGGCGCAATGCCCCAGGCGTTTGCCCAGCATGTCGCTTCCGCGATCCATGCCGTGGACCCCGAAGCGGCGGTTGCGTCTCCGCAAACGCTGCAGCGGCTCATCGCCGACTCGGTCGCACCGGCGCGCTTTGCCGTGCTGCTGCTCGCCGCCTTCGCGCTGTTGGCCTTGGCGCTTGCCGTCATCGGCCTCTACGGGGTGGTGGCGCTGGTGGCCCAGCAGCGCCGCGGCGAGTTCAGCCTGCGCCTGGCGCTGGGCGCTTCGCGGGCGTCGCTGTTCGGCCTGGTCTTGCGCCAGGGCGCGCGCCCGGCAGCGGCGGGCATTGCCGCCGGCCTGCTGCTCGCGGCTGCGTCCGGACAATTCCTGCGACGCTACCTGTTCGGCGTGGCCGCGCTCGATCCGTTCGCCGTCACCGCCGCCACCCTGCTGCTGGCCGCGATCGCGCTGGCCGCGTGCTTGCTGCCGGCGCGCCGCGCCGCGCGCGTGGATCCCATCGCCGCGCTGCGCGAAGATTAGTGGCAAGGTTGCCGCGCGCTATTGGTCCACTTCGACCAGCATGTCGAGGAACTGGTTGGCGACGATCTTGTCGGGCTTGAAGCCGAGTTCGATCGGAACGGTCTCATGCGCTTGAATGACCGGCACCTGGCCGTGGATAAAGTGCTTGCCCTGCACCAGGTACACCGGCAGCAGGCCGTGCCAACCGTCGGGATTGTCAATCTCGAGGGTGGCCTTGAAGTGGCTGCCGTCAGGGACCACGCTGGAGCGGAACTTCAGGTGCGGAATGCCGGTGCCGTAGACGAACTTCTGGAAGAACCAGTCCATCGAGTGGTTGTGGTCAATGTCCATCACCGGCTGCATGTGCTTCTCGACGATCTTCTGGAACTCCGCGGTCGAGGCGTCCTGGTTGGCGTAGGTCGAGGTGAAGTCGCGCATCATCGCCTTGAAGTTCTCGTCCGGGTCCTTCTTCGACGCGTCCCACATCATCTGGCGCAGCATGTAGAGCACATAGCCGCCCTTGTCGTAGGTGATGATTTCGTAGCCGCTTGGATCCTTCGAGGACACCAGGCGCGAGCCCAGCCAAAGCGGTCCGTCCTGGTCGTGCACGACCCCGAATTGGCTCTTGGCTTCGAGATCGCGGCGCCACTCCTTCAGCGTTTCGAGAGCCGCCTCGGTGCCGTCGCTGGCCTGCTGAAACAACAGCGAGGAAGCGTTGGCAAAACCCTCCGAGATCCATTGATCGTGATAGCTCGCCCAGCTCACCCGGTGCCCCCACCACTGATGCGAGGTCTCATGCGCGCGGAAGGTATCGCTGAGCTGATTGAGCCCGGTCGAGGGCACTCCCAGCAGGTGCAGCTGGGTCGCGTCGAGAAAGCTCAGGCTGCTCAGGTACAGCAGGCCCGGCCAACCCTGCCCGTAGTTGCCCGGAATCGGAACCACCGAGAGACTGGAGTAAGGGTACGGCCCGTAGTAGTCCTCCATGAACCGCAGCGCGCCGCTCACCTGCGCCAGCGCCTCCGGCGCCAAGCGCTTGGTGTCGAGCGTTCCCATCGGAATCGTGGGCGGCGGCGCTGCCTGCGGCAGCGAGCCGATCAGGTTGAAGGATTGCAGCATGTCGTCGGGATTGTTGTTCGAGAACACGTTCACCGCGACCTTCTGTCCGTCGCCCAACGTCGCCGGGCTGGAAAGCTCGGTGTAGTCGCCCAGCGCGAACCCTGCGACCGTGAGCGGCGCCGGCGTGGTCCAGTTGGTGAGCTGAAAATCGCCCTGGCGCTGGTTCGAGGTGCGCTCGCCGGTGGCGACCACGGTGTAGCGGTGGTCCACCTTGAAATGCAGGGTGAAGCTGGCGCGCTCGAACGGCGGCCCCCACAGATTCAACGGATACCAGCCCGCGCTTCTGGCGAAAAAGTTTCCGCTGCCGACACGTTGCACGACTTGCTTGCCGTGATAGCTCAGCTCCAACTGCACCGCGTCACCCGGCGCCGCCGGCTTCGGCAAACGCAGGTACACCCACTGGCCCTGGTAGGCGGGGTCGGGCTCGCGCCCCGGGTCGCGCGGCTGCAGCACCTCCACCGCTTCGCCGCCGGCAAGCTTGGCCGCGGTGACGCGCAGGTTCGAGTCCAGCGCCAGCATCAATCCCCGGCCGGCATGGTTGGCGATGACCCGCATGCCGGCCTCGATCGCCATGTCGAGGTTGTCGGGAATGGTGATGTCGAGCTTGTAGTCGCCGAGTTGGCAGGGCGGCGGCAGCGGCGCCCCCGAACCTGGTGCCATGCCGGCCTCGGGGCCGGCGGGGAAGTGCGCCCATTCGTCCTCGAAATACGCAGCGCCGAATGCGGCCCGCTGGCGGAATTGGCGCACGGCCACCGCCTCGGCATCGAGCGGATCGTACTCGACCTCGACCCAGCCATCGCTGGTCTTCAACTCTGCGCGCAGCCAGGGCAAGCCATTGGCCAATATGGGCGAATCGAGCGCCAGCATTTGGCGCGCGGCGCCGTTCAATCCATCGCGCTCGATTGCGTCCGCGCGGTCCTTCGCGATCGAACTTAGCTCTGGCGCTCCCGCTGCCGGCTTGAAATGCGCTCCTTCGCCGAGGGCCTTCCGCCAGGCGGCGCCATCACCGAAGCGAATGACCGCGGCGGTGAATGCGAGCGCGATGCGGTCCTGGCCGCCCAGGAACTTCATCTGCTGCTTGGCAATGGCATTCGGCGCGGCCACATCCAACGAGCCTTTGCCGATGAAAGCCGCGGTGGTCTCCTTGCCGTCCACCGGCGCGGCGAGCGCCATGGTCCCCTGGCTGAAGGTGAAGTGCAGCGCATCCCAATTGGCGCCGGCGTTCTCCAGCACGGCTTCCTGGGCCCAGGCGGGGTGGAGTAACTGCTGATATTCGGATGCCAACTGCTGGCAAGGAGCGGCCAGAGACGCGGTTACTAGGAGGGCAAACAGGGGCCCGATGCGCATGTCGAGTCAATATAGCACCGCTGCTTGCCCACAGGGGAATTTGCGTTCTAGCACGCAGGAACCGGTGTAAATTCAAGGGGTGAAACCTGCAATCGCGCTGCTGTTGCTAATCGCACCGCTTCTGGGGCAGCAGGCGAAAGAAGCGGAAGTCCGCACCCGGTCGCAAACCTATCAATTGCCGCCGCTGCGCTTCCAGGCCGAAAGCGATCAAGTCGCGGTGGATGTCGTCGTGCGCACCCCCGACGGGCAGCCGCTAGCCGGTCTGGAGCGGAATCGCTTCCGCATCTTCGACAACGGTCAGCCGCGCCCGATTACCGCCTTTGCCGTCTCCACCGCACCCCCTCCGCCTGCGACGCCCTATGCCCCCCGATCGGGCAACGCATCTGCGCCACCGCAGCCGGCAGCCCCTGCGCCCCGCCGCGCCATCGCACTCTACTTCGACGATGTCAATACCGAGAAGAACGACCTTGCCAACGCCCGCCTTGCCGCCCAGCGGTTCGTCCGCGAAGCGCTCGAACCCAATGATCGGGCTGCGGTCTTCACCGCCTCGGCGGTGCAGCACTTGAGCTTTACTGGCGACGATGCCCGCATTCTGGCCACGATCGCGCAACTCCGCACCCATCCCCGCAACTCCGACAGCATGCTGGGCTGCCCGCGCATCACCCCGTACCAGGCGTTCCAGATCACCGTTCAACACGATCCCATGGCGCTGCAGGCGGCGGTGGACGAGCGCAACTCCTGCCCCGGCGAGAATCCCGAGGACGATCTCACCGGCAAGCCCATCGCCGCGCTCGGTTTGGCGGCCTCGCGCAATGCCACCGAGCCCGTGCTGGCGCAAGCCGAGGCGACCTGGACCCAGGCCGAAGGCATTGCCGGCGATACCTTGCGGGCCGAGCAGAGCGCCGTCGCCGCGCTGGCAGGTCAGGCCGGGAGCCGCATGCTGCTGATGGCCTCGGGCGGATTTCTGGGCGGCGGCATGCTGCTCGAGCAGCAGCAGGAAGCGATTATCCAGGCCGCGCTGCGCGCCAATGTGGTGATCAACGCCCTCGACGCCAAGGGTCTTTACAGCGACGGTCCCGGCCGCCCGCTCAATGAAGCCACCGACCACGGCACGCTCCCGCTCTCGACTTTCATCTTTGAGGAGACCGAAAAGCTGTCCATGCGCCAGGCCGAGGATGAGCCGATGGCGACACTGGCGCAAAGCACCGGCGGCATGTTTTTCCACGACAACAACGACCTCACGCTGGGCTTCTACCGGCTCGGCATGCTGCCTGAGACCACCTACCATCTCGCCTTCTCGCCCAGCGGCATACCCCGCGACGGCAAGTACCACAGGCTCAGGATCGAAGTGGCACAGAGCGGCAAGGACATCGTCCAGGCGCGCCGCGGCTACTTCGCCCCAGGCGCGGAGACCGCGGACTTGTCGCAAGAGATGGACAACGCCATGCGGGACCAGGCCGAGGAGCCGAATTTCAAGGCGCAGGTGGGCGCGCGGCCCGAGGGCCAGGGCAGGCTTGCAGTTGATATCCGCCTCGACCCCGATCAAATCGGTTTCCTTGATGAAAAGGGACGCCGCCGCGAGAATCTCATCTTTGTCGCCGGCCTCTTTCGCCCCGAGGGAACCTTCCTGGTCGGCAAGCAGGCCGAGATGGATCTGGCCCTCGCCGACACGACCTGGAAGAAACTCGAGACCGGCGGATTCAGCGCCAAGCTGACCCTCGACGCGCCGGCCGGAGCTTATCGGCTGCGCGTGGTCGTGGGCGAAAAGAATGGCGGCAAGCTTTTTGCCGACGGCCAGCGCATCGAGGTTCACTGATGCGGCGCACCGTGTTCCTCGTGGTTCTGGGCGCGGCTTTTGTGCAGGCGCCGCAAGCGGTTATCGCTCAAACGCCGCAGGCGGCTTTGGCGCAGGCGCCGCAAAAGGAAATTCGGGTCACCGGGGGCCCGTACCGACTGCCGCCACCGCGCTTTTCCGCCAGCAGCGACCTGGTCGAGGTGGATGTGGTGGTGCGCGACCGGGACGGCCGGCCGGTCGCGGGCCTGGCGCAGCAGAACTTCACCCTCACCGACAACGGGCGTACGCGGGAGCTCAGCGCCTTTTCCGTCTCGACGGCGCCCGCGCCTCCCGCCGCGGTTGCGCATGCGCCGGGCGAAGCGCGCCCGGCGGCGGTGCCCGCACGGGCGGCCGGCGCCCGCGCAATCGAGTTGTTCTTCGATGACGTCAACTCGGACAAGAACGACCTGGCGAATGCCCGCAACGCCGCCCTGCGCTTTGCGCGCGAGGCGCTCACGCCCGGCGATCGGGTGGCGGTGTACACCGCTTCGACCGACGGCGAGCTGGGCTTCACGCTCGACCGCGGCAAGCTGGCGGCGGCGATCGCCGCGCTTGCGCCGCATCCGCGCCAGTCGAAGTACGGCGAAGGCGGCGTTTGCCCGCGCATGACGCTCTACGAGGCGTATTTGATCGCGAATCATCTCGACCCGGCGGCGCTGAATGCCGCCATGGCAGAGAAAGCCGAGTGCAACCGGCGCATCGGAATCGTGGACGACGGCACCAGCGCCTACACCGGCGGCAACGTCGGCGGCGGCATCGCCGGCAGCGACAACAACTCCGAGCAGGTGGTTGCGCAAGCCAACGGCGAATGGGACCAGGCGCGCGGCGTCTCCGAGGCCACGCAAGGCGCGCTGCTCGCCGGCATCGGCGATCTGGCGAGGCAACCGGGCAACCGGCTCTTGGTGCTGGCGTCGGACGGTTTTCTCAGCGAAGGCCCGGCGCTCGAGCAGCAGCAGGAGCACATCGTCAGCGCGGCGCTCCACGCCGGCATTGTTATCGACGCGCTGGATGCCAAGGGGGTCTACACCACGGGCCCCGGCCGCCCACTCGCAGAGCAGGACGACATGGGCACTCTGCCGCTCGCCGTCTACATCTTCAACGAGACCCGGAAGCTGCCCGAGCAGCAGGAATTGCGCCAAGCCCTGGCCAACTTCACCCAGAGCACCGGCGGCTTGTTTTTCAAGGACAACAATGATCTTACGCTCGGCTTCGAGCGGCTCGGAATGATGCCCGAGGTGACCTACCATTTGGCATTTTCCGCCGGCGATGTGCCCCAGGACGGCAAGTTCCACAAGCTCGTGGTCGCGCTCACCCCCCGCTCTCCCGATGCGGTGCAGGCGCGCGCCGGCTATTTCGCGCCGCTGCCCGAAGCCAGCGTCGCCGGCTTGCACGACCAAATGGACGATGCCATGCGCTCGACCGAGGCACTCGCGGGGGTGGCGGCAACCGCCGACTCGGTTGCTGGCGGCGGCCACGACACCGTGACCGTACACCTCGACATGACCCAGGTGCCGCTGGTTCGCCGCAGCGGCGGCTACCGCGTGCAGGATTTGTATTTCCTGGCCGGCCTGTTCGATGCCCGAGGCCGCTTCGTCGCGGGCAAGCAGGGCGAGATGGACCTGCGCGTCAGCGATGCCAC
>DATNED010000146.1:0-35639 GCA_035553115.1 Terriglobales bacterium
TCGCGCACCGCGGCCGGGATGCGGTCTTCGAGGAAGAAGGTGCAGCCGCCGAAGCTCGGATTCGTGAAGCGCGGAGCCTCCATCGCCGCTTGAATGTTCATGCCGTAATCTGCGATATCGCTGACGAATTGCGCGTGCGCCTGGGCTTGATTGAGTCCGCCCATGATGCCGAAGCCGATGTGCAGGTCGCCCTTCTGCATGAAGCCCGGGATGAGGGTGTGGAACGGACGCTTGTGACCCGCGAGCTCGTCCGGATGCCCAGGATCGAGGACGAAGAGCGCGCCGCGGTTTTGCAGCATGATCCCGTAGTGATCCACGACCACGCCGGAGCCGAATTCGGAATAGAGGCTTTGGATCAGCGAAACTATGTTGCCGCTGCTATCCACCGCGCTCAAGTAAATGGTGTCGCTGTTGAAGCGCGAGGGATCGCCGGGCGGCACGTTGCATCCGGCATGATCCATGTTGATGGTGGCCGACCGCTCGGCGGCGTACGCCTTCGAGATGATGCCGGCGGTCGGAATCTGCGCCCGCTGCGGATCGCCGTCGTAGCGCCGCAGGTCCGCATAGGCCAGCTTCTGCGCCTCAGTCTTGATATAGAAGGTGCGCGGATCGGCAAAGCCCCATTCGCCCAGCGGGTAGCGATCGAAGATGTTCAGCATTTCGAGCGCGCCCATGCCCTGGGTGTTGGGCGGCAGTTCATAGACGGTCCAGCCCCGGTACTCGGTCGAGATCGGCGTCACCCACTGCGGACGGAAGTCGTTCAGATCGCTGGCGTTCATCACCCCGCCCAGGCGGTTGGAAGTGGCGAGAATGGCCTTCGCAATGTCGCCGGTGTAGAACGCGGATGGGCCTTGGGCGGCGACCATCTTCAGCGCTTCGGCATAGGCGGGGTTGCGGAAGACCTGGCCTACCTCGGGCGTCTTGCCGTCTATGAGAAACACGGTGCGCCCGTTGACGTCATTGGCGAGCTTGCGCTGTTGCAGGCGCCATTGGCCGGAGATCCATTCCGTCACCGGATAGCCGTGCTCGGCGTAGTAGATGGCGGGTTGAAACAGTGCCGCCCACGGCAGCTTGCCGAACTTGGCGTGCAATGCCTCCCAGCCGCGGACCGCGCCCGGAACCGTGACCGAATCGATGCCGGTCTGGGCCATGCGGGTGTAGCCCTTGGATTTGAGCAGCTCGGGCGTCAGCCCGGCGGGCGCCCAGCCGCTGGAGTTGAGGCCCGAGAGCTGGCCGCTCTTGGCGTCCCATTCGATGGCGAACAAGTCGCCTCCCATGCCGTTCATCATCGGCTCGACCACGCCTAGCGTCGCATTGGCGGCGATGGCGGCGTCGGCGGCCGACCCGCCTTGGGCCAGAATCTGCGCGCCCGCTTGCGCCGCAAGCGATTGGCTGGCGGCCACGATGCCCAATTGCGAAAGGACCATCGAACGCGCTTGGGTGCGGCCGGGAAGAGGCCGCGGCGCCGCAGCGGTTTGGGCGGCTGCCGCCGAGGCGGCCGCGCATGCGACAAGCAGACAGAGCCAAGTTTTCACTCCGGCACTATAGCGCCGAATTGTGGCCACATTGGGCTACAATCGGATTATGGCCACCACGGTCGGCATCCGCGAACTGAAGAACAACCTGAGCGCCTTCGTGCGCCGCGCCGCCGGCGGGGAGGTTGTCGTGGTCACCGCGCATGGCCGCCCAGTCGCGCGGCTAAGCCCGGCCCCAAGTGCGCAGGTCCGATCTGGAACCAAGTTCCTTCCGCCGGAGGAGGAGGGGCATCCGATGGCAGCGGTTCGGCCGCTGCATCTGGCCAAAGGCACGGCCTGCAAACTGATCAACTGGGACCGCAATGGCCGCTGAGCTGTGGCGATACGCCGAGACCAGCGGGCTGCTCGCGGCGTTTCTCGAGGCCGACCCCGGGGCGCTGGCGGCATTGCGCGTTGAGGCGCGTTTTGTCTGCTCGGCGCTGACCTTCGCCGAGGCGGCGCGTTCGATCGTGCGCTTGCTTGCGCTTGGATCGCTAAGCCATAGCCGGGCTCACGAGACGCTGGGCGCGATCCAGGGCTTCGAGCGCCGCTGTACGCGGGTGGAAATTTCGCGCGAGATCCTGCTGCGCTTGGCAAGCCCATTTCCGTTTGAGCCCGTGCGCAGCCTTGACGCAATCCATTTGGCGACCATGCTCGCCCTCGGCGAGCCCTCCCTGCTCGTCACCGTCGTCAGCCGCGACCGGCGGGTGCGCGCCAATGCCGCCGCGCTAGGGTTTGCGTTAGCCTAAAAATCGCGCACAGCCAGCGGACCGCCTTTCCAGGCGGCGGTAAATTCCTGCCGGGCACGGGCGGCATCGGCGGCGTCACCGGTTGCAAGCAGGGATTGCCAGAGCCCGTACAGAGCCCGCGGATCGCCCGGTATCCGCGCGAGTGCATCCCGGAAGACCTGCGCGGCTTCGGCGCTTCTGCCCGCCAACAGAAGAGTCGCACCCAGGGTCTCGCGCACCGGGTACCACGGCGGTGGATCTGCGGCCGGCAAGCTGTCTCCGATCGACACGGCGTTGCGGAGTTCCGCGATCGCCTCGGCCCATCGGTGCCGCGCGATGTTCACCCGGGCGGCGGCCAGCAGCGCAGCAAGGTCCGACGTTGCAGGCGAGGGCAGGCGAGGCGCGAGCGTCGGCGGGTAGCTTCGCCCGGGTGCTCGCAGATGCTGAGTCTGCTCCAGGGCGCCGCTGACATTGCCGGCAGCGGCCAATGCTGACGCGCGAGCGAAATGCCAATAGTAGGCATAGTTGGAATCGGCGTCTCGATGGTCCGATCGGGGGCCGGACCGGCCCGGGAAAATGCTCAAGGCCGCATCGTCAGGTTGGGGCGTTGCGAGGATGTCCTGCCAGCGCGCGAATCGCACCAGGACCGCTAAAAAAGCAACGGAATCGCTCGCGTGTTCTCCCCTGGCGGATTCGAACCGCTGCGCTCCGGACACCAACTCTTGCGCGGCCTTGCGCGCCGCCGGAAAATCTCCGCTCATGCTAGCTGCATACGCGAGGAAGCGAAGATTGTGCAGGTAGTAGCTCCCGGCATAGCTGCTGTCTTCGGGGTGCGCACCCAAGTAGGCGCGGTCGGTGCCGGCCGCGGCCACGCTTGCGCGTTCGGCCTCGGCGAAGCGACCGAGGCGCAAATAGACATGTGCGGGCATGTGCAGCAAATGGCCGTCACCCGGAAACGCGGCGCCCAGCCGCTCGAGAACGGCCGCGCTCTCCAAAGCTCGTTCCGGGTGCCCGGCACCGTCGGTGGCGTGGATGTACAGGTGGTTGGCGCCCAAATGGTCCGGCCAGCGCTGCAATACCCGAGCGAGGGCCGCAAGAACCTCCCCGCTGGGCAAGCTGGACCCGCCCCCATGGATCCAGGCCCGCCACCCGCGCTGTTCCATCAGGCTTTCGGCGTACAGCGTTGCGGCGTCCGGATCCGAGGGGTAGGTGGCGGCCAACCGCTGCATGGCCTCGCCATAAGCTGATTCGAGGTGCAAATACGCGGGATGCGGGTCGCAACTGAGGCGCAGTGTGAGCGCCTCGATGTACCCGCGCTCCTCTGCGCCCTCTGCATCCTCGGGCAGGCTGGCCGCAAGCTCGCGGGCCTTGGCGAGGGCATCGGTTGCATTGCGGGCAGCAGCGGGCGAGGGCTGGCGAGCGTTCAGGTTCGGGCCGAGCGCCAGCGCAAGGCCCCAGTAGGGCATGGGTTCAGTCGGGTCTTTGGCGCTAGCTTGCCGGAACGCCGCCTCGGCCGCCCGGAAATTGAAGGCGTAAACCAGCGCCAAGCCGCGGTCGAACGCGGCCTGCGCCGTCGGGCTGCCGGTCGCGATGGGGTGATGGACTGGGACCTGCGCAGCCAAGCCCACCACAAGAGCCAGGATTGCTGCAACCGAGCATAAGCGGAACGCGCGGCGCACCGGCCCGGCGCAGCCACAGCCGTGGCCGGCTCGCCGCGCTGGGGCTCCGCGCCAACTTTTGCCGCGGAAAGTGGGCATGGCTTTCGCTAATGGACGGACTTGAGGTCGCTCGCAGCGCGCAGCGCGGATCTGCGCATTTGCGGATCCGACGCCGCGGCATCGGTCAGCGCCTTTATAAAATCCGGGTCCGGGTCGCCGGCAGCGGATATCTTGTCCACCGCATCATTACGTCCGTCGAGGGCTGGGTCCTTCAAACTGGCAATCAGCGCGCGCTTCACCAGCGCGTGGTCGGCGTCGCTCAGCTTGCGCTTCCCGTTCCGGTTGGCAATGATCAGCCCGGCAAGGTTGCTCCGGCCCATGCTCCTCTCCATCAGGATCGGGCTCTTGATCATTGCCGCCAACTCGCTCGGCTTCAACGATGTTCGCGACGCCAGCCAGGCAACTCTCGGGCTTGCCGGGTCGCCGGCGGTCGTGTGCACGAGCGCGGTAACGGTTGCCGGATCCTCCGAATCGGTTAACTCCGCGTAGGCGACGACCTCCCCCACCAGGCTCTCGAGGTAATCGCCCCCATAGCCTTCCCCGTAGACTCCGTCCGGCCCATCCGCTGGATCCTGGAGCCAGGCCGCATCGGTCACCTGCTCCTCGGTGAGCAAGAGCTGGACAAAGGCCTTTTGCACCTCAGGTCTGGTGTCGGCGTGAGGAATTTCGAGTATTGCGCTGTACGCTGTCACGCGCGTATTCAGGTCCCTGCTCTGCAACTGCTGCAGGAGCCCCGGAAGCTGCACGGCGGATTGGGCGGCGAGGATCGTCCCGGCAGCAAACAGTGCGAAAACGAGCCAAGCCCCCAAGCGCCTGGAGCCGCGCCTCGGCACGCCGGTCTGGGATAAGAGCATCATGGTTTGCCTCGCTGTTTACCGTGCCGGCCAGGCGTTGCCCTCATGAATCTGGTCGTAGGTGATATAATCCACGACCCAAGATTGGTTCGAGCGGTCAATCGTCGGGCAGGCCAACCCGATCACTGGCCGCCAGTCCACATGCACATGCCCTGCTGCCTCCGCCTTCGGTTCGACGCAGACGTTGCCGAGAATGTGCGCCGGGCCGCTGCCGTTCGACCATTCCACCCAGGCGGCGACCGTCTCCCAAATGCCCGGGCTGATGCCCATGTCCAACGCCAAGCCATAGGGATGCATCCCCCAGTAGTTGTGCTTGGCGACATCCCATTGGAAAGACGGCGTGCGGTAGATCACACCCGTGGTCGGCGAGATAGGCATGACTTCGTCAGGCGGAAGCGCGGGCATGCCGTTGAGCACCGTGGAAGGGACCTCCGTGGTGTTGATATAAGAAAGCCCGCGCTGCATCGTCGGGCTGAATACCCCTATATCCGTGAAGTCCCCAGTGGGAGAAAAAGCCCAGCCATTCGGATAGGGGGTGGGATTGATTTGCGTGATCTCGTGGCAATCGCCCGAGGGTTTCCAGTAGGGCGGCGTGGTGATATTAAATTTCGACGGGTTGAAGTATTCCACCGCAAGCTGCGTGAATTCCCCTGGCGTTGCTCCGTCTTGCGGGCAGATCAACTCGGCCGAGTTACTGTCGTCGGCCTCCAGACTGAAGGGCGAAAGCTCGCCCGGAGGGCAGCCGGACCAAGGGTCGGGGTTCACGCAGCCGTCCCCGCACTCCGGCGGGGGCGGCTCGGTGCATTGTTCCCACGCCAGATCAATATTGCCCGAGACATCTGCATAGGCGGAAAAAACGTCCCCCGGCAGCGCTGCGCCATCCATGCCCTGATTGGGGTTGGGGCTCGCCGACCAATCCGGATAGGCGTCGGCCTGGGAGTAGTCGAAAGTATTCTGCGTGTCGCTGAAACTCAGATTGCAGGTGAGGTCGTACATGGTGACGGCGTAATAATCCGCATCGCACGCGGCGCCCATGTACATGACGGCGTTCTGAGCATCGTAGGAAGCGTAGGCTGAGCTCCAGACCTCCTGCGCAGCGCACCCCCAGGCGCCGCAGAGCCCGACGAGCAGGAACACGAACCACGCGCGTCTGCTGATCATTGTCCACCGCCTGGGACCGCCATGCCGGACGGCACAGGGAGCCGAAGATGCTTGGCGTGGCCAAAGGTCCGGTGGACGTAAACCTCGAGCGACTCGAACCCATCGGCGCCGAGCAGCGTTTCAATCTTCGCCCTCGCGGCGAGGGCGTCCGCGTCTCGCTGTTGTTGAATGGCCGCCAGCTCGACCGGAAATGCAGGCATGGGAGCACCCTCGGCACGCGCCTGCCGCGCCTCGGCCCGGTAAGCGGCGACAAGAGCCTGTTCGCGGGCGACATCCTGGCGATCCTGCTGTTCGAATTCCAACGCGACCTGAAAGACCGCGGCGCTCTGCCCCTCCTGCAATCCTGCCTGCCGCACAAGATACTCGCGCGGCGCGCTGGCGTCCAGCCCCGCCGCCTCGCGCTCCGCCGCGCGCTTCGCCGAAAATGCGACGTTGCCGAGCAGGAAGCGGTATAACACCGCCTCCGGTGGTCCTGTCAGATTAACCGGCTGGTTGGCAATGAGCTTGCTCGTGGGGGGGCGCCCGTTGTCTGGCGAGCTGCGGTGAGCACGGCGGTTGCGCAGCAGGTAATGCCCGCAAACAGTGCGACGGTCAACAAGCGGGTTCTCGTCATTCGTGGCTGCTCCTCATTCCACTACACAGCTATCACGATCTAAGTAGCTTGTCAAATATTTATTTATTGCTCCCTCATGCAGGCTGCCAGAGCTCGATTTTTAAGCCGCCGGGATCGAGCAGGCTTGCGAAGCGGCCGTAATCGGCCTCTTGCCGACTGAGGGGCTCGACCCCATGGGTGGCGGCGCGGGCGAGCACGGCATCGAGATCGTCCACAATGAAATTCACCATCACCTCGCGGGTCGAGGGCTCGAAATACTTGGTGCTTGCCGGAAACGGCGCCCAAAGCGAGGTCGCGCCTCCGGGCGCCTGGAACTGCGCGCCGATATGCGGCGTGAATTCGATGCCCAGCACCTCTTCGTACCAGCGCTGCACGGCCTTCGGATCCTCGTATTTCACAAACACGCCGCCAAAGCCAAGCACTTTCGCCATGAATTTGCCTTCCCTTTAATGGGCTCCCAAAATCGGATCGGGGCGGATTTCGAGCGTGCCGGAAGCGCTCGTGCCGCCCAAGCTCAGCTTGAGCATATATGTTCCGGGCTGGAGGGGTGCCGGCGGCGCGCCCCGGCCGCCCCGTCCGCCGCGTGCCGCGGGCGCGCTCATGCGTCCATCCCAGGCGTAGCGCACGATGCCGGGCTGCGCGGCAAGCGCGAGGGTGCGGGTTTGGCCGCTGGGCGCGGTGATGGCGAGCGTGGCGGAGCCGCTGGCGCCTGCGCTGAAGCCGAGCGTGATCAGCGGCGTATTCTGCAGGTGCTCGCGGTCGCGCTGCTGCAGGTTCGACGGGCGAACGTCGGGGGGATTCTCGCCGGCGTAGGTGTTCGAGCCCATTTGGCCGTCGCGGCTCATGTCCACCCAGAGCGTGGCGCGGCGCTGCTGGAAGATGTGGACAGGCTCGCCGGCTTCCGGATGCCACTGGACATGCCACTGCTCCAGGGCGCTAATGTCATCGAGGATGTAGATGCCACGGCCGTGGGTGGCCAGGATCAGATCGCGGTCGCGGGGCTGCTCGATGATGTCGTACACGGCGGCGGTCGGCAGGCCGTTGCGCATCCATTCCCAGCTCTGCCCCGCGTCGAAGGAAACTTGCAATCCGTACTCGGTGCCGGCGAACAGCAGTTGCGGGTTCTTGTCGTCTTCGAAGATCACATAAATCGGCGCGTTCTGCGCCATGCCGGAGGAAAGGTCGGCCCAGCTCTTGCCGCCGTCGGTCGTCTTGAAGAGCCAGGTAGCGCGGTTGTCGCTGCGGTGGCCATCAAAGGAAACGTAGGCGGTGTTGGGATTGGTGGCGCTGGCCTCGACGCGGCTCACCCAAAGGCCCTTGGGCACGTCGGGGATGTTCGCGTCCACCTCGGTCCAATGCCCCCCGCCGTCGCGGGTAACCCAAACATTGCCGTCATCGGTGCCGGTCCAGATCAGGCCGGCCTGAATCGGCGATTCAGAAATCGAATAGATCGTCCCATACCCCTCGGCGCCGGTGGCATCGGGCGTGAGGCCGCCGGTTCCGACTTGGTTTTTCGTGGGATCGTGCTTGGAGAGGTCGGGGCTGATGATCTTCCAATCGCGTCCTTGATTGGTGGACGTCATCAAGTAATTCGAGCCGTAATAGAGGCGCTCGGGATCATGCGGCGACAGGATGAAGGGGGTAGTCCAGTTGAAGCGAATGGCGGAAGCCGCACGGGGCGCGGTCGGCGCAAGGCCCGTGGCTTGCTGGAAATTCGAGACGGTTTCCGGGGTGGCTCGGCGCGCGCTGTCGGTGTGCCCGATCGGATCCACGACCCGGAAGGTGCCCTCGGTGCCCTCGGAGTACACCGTGCGCCAGCGGGTGGGATCCACGGCGACATATTGGCCGTCGTCCCAGTGCATCTTCCAGGTGGCGTCGCTGCGGATGCCGAGCGCGTCGCGGGTGAAGCTCATGGTGCCGTCGGCGCCGTTGTCTTGAAGGCCGCCGTAGATGGCATAGGGATCGCGGGTGTCGGTCGCCACCTTGTAGAACTGCTCGATGGGGAGGTTGTCGCAGAGTTGCATGGTCCGGCCGCCATCTTGCGACATCCACAGGCCCTTGTCGCCGCCAAGATAAAAGCGGTCGGGCTGGTTCGGGTCGAGCCACATGGCGTGGTAGTCGTAGTTGGGGCCGAAGGGCGCGCGCTGCTGGGTGAAGGTGCGGCCGCCGTCGCGCGACTCCTGAAAGCTGGTGCTGAGCACGTAAACGATCTGGTCGTTGCCGGGATTGATGCGGATTTGGCTGTAGTAGAACGGGCGGTTGTTGTAGCGATTGAGGAATTGCCAGTGCGCGCCCCCATCCTCGGAACGGTAGACGCCCGAACCCAGCTTGGCGAGCGATTGGCAATCGGAATTCTCGGCGCCTCCGCGCCCCTCGCACTGCCACCCGAAGTCGGCTTCGACGATCGCCATCACAATGTTCGGATTCTTGCGGTACACGTCAAGCCCGATGCGGCCCGTGGGGCCGGCGGGCAAGCCGGCGGTCAGCCTGGTCCAATGCGCGCCGCCATCGCTGGACTTGAAAATGCCGCCGTTGGGGCCGCCGCTGTCGAAGCGCCAGGGTCGGCGCAGGCGCTGGTACATGGCGGCGTAGAGCACCTCGGGATTGGAAGGGTCCATCACCAAATCGGTGGCGCCGGTCTTGCCATCCTCGGGAAGACCGTTGCTCAGGTGCTGCCACGTGCGACCGCCGTCGCTGGTCTTGAAAACGCCCCGCGAGCCGGTGTAGCCCCAAAGGTTTCCCGCCGCCGCGACATACACGACATCCGGGTTCGTGGGATGCGGCACGACCCGCGCGATCTGGAATGTATCGCGCAGGCCCATATTCTGGAAGCTGCGGCCGCCGTCGGAGGATTTGTAGATGCCATCGCCCCAAGCCACGCTGTTGCGATTGTTGGCCTCGCCGGTCCCGACCCAAAGAATCTGCGGATCGGCTTGAAATATCGCCACCGCGCCGATCGAGCTCGATCCCATGGCTTCGCCGTCGCGGTCGAAGATTTGGGTCCAGGTCAGTCCCATATCCTCGGTTTTCCACACGCCGCCGGAAGCCGCCGCCGCAATCGCGAAACGCGGATCCCGCTCCAGCCCGCGCACGGCGGTGATGCGGCCGCCGGCCGAAGCCGGGCCAATCGAGCGGAAATGGTAGTCGTGCAATAGATTGGCCGGGGTCTGGGCGGACGCGCCCAGGACCGAAACGGCCGCGACGGCAAGCAGAAGGCTGAGGTTCCGCATCGCGAAGCGATTGTAGCGCCGATTGCAATTAAATCGCCACGCCGAGCGGTTCTCGCACATCCTAAGAAGGCAATGTCGGTCAAGCGTGCGGTAATCACAGGGATCGGGGCGGTGAGCCCTAACGGCTGCGGGCGGGACCGTTTTTGGCAGGCCACGCGCGACGGCACCAGCGGCATTCGGCGGGTGGACGCCTTCGCCGAAGCCGAACTGCCAGTCCAGATCGGCGGCCAAGTCACCGGCTTCGACCCCTGCCAGCACATGGACGCGAAGGACGTGCCGCACGTCAGCCGGGTGGTGCCGCTGCTGCTGGCGGCCTCGGCCGAGGCCTTGGCAGACGCGGGCGTCGAGCCTGCGCGGCTGAGCCTCGACCAGCGCCGCGCCATTGGCGTGCTGGTCGGAAGCGGCGGCGGGGCTCTGGAATTCGTCGAGCGCCAGTTTTCGCTGTATTTCAGCGGGCACGACCGGCGCTGCAGCGTCTACACCATCCCCTCGGCTACGCTGGGCACCATGGCCAGCGAGGTCTCGATGCGCTTCGGTCTGCGCGGCTTCAGCCACATGGTCTCCACCGGTTGCACCTCTTCGACCGACGCGCTTGGGTACGCGCGCCAGCATATCCAAGGCGGCATGATCGACGCCATTCTGTGCGGCGGCGCCGACGCGCCCCTATCGCCGCTGATTCTGCGCGCCTTTCATTTGATGAAGATTCTCACCACCTCCTGGAACCGCGAGCCCGAGCGCGCCTCGCGCCCCTTTTCTCGCGACCGCGACGGTTTTGTGCTGGGCGAAGGTGCGTGGATGTTCCTGGTCGAGGAATTAGAGCATGCCCGCGCGCGCGGAGCGCGCATCTACGCGGAAATCTCCGGATACGGATCCACCTGCGAGGCGTACCACCGCGTGCGCTTGGAGGAGTCCGCGGAAGAGCCGGCGCGCGCCATGGCGATGGCGCTCGCGGCGGCCGGCTTGGCCCCGCAGAGGATTGATTACGTGAACCTGCACGGCACCTCGACCGTGCTCAACGACCGCATCGAGACGCGGGCCATGAAGCGCACGTTCGGCGAAGCCGCCTATCGCATTCCCATGTCGGCGCTGAAATCGCTGATCGGCCATCCCCAGGGAGCGTGCGGCTCGGCCGGAGTCGCGGCCACCCTGCTGGCGATGCAGGCGGGCGAGCTGCCGCCCACCGCCAATCTGGAGGCGCCCGATCCGGAGTGCGATCTCGATTACGTCCCGCAGCGCGGCCGGCGCGCCGAAATTCGGCACGCACTCTGCAACTGCATCGCTTTCGGATCCAAGAATTCGGCGCTGGTGCTGTCGGCGCTGCCCGCTTGATAATGATGCGGCTTCGCACCGGGCATGAGCTGCTCGATGAGGATGAAGGCACGCCGGCGGAGGTCGCCCGCAGCCTCGACGAGCTTTGGTGGATCAACCGCCATCTTGGCGGCCTGAGCACGTGGCGCACGCTCCTGCGGCTTTGGCAGCGCGAGGACGTCCGCAGCCACCGCGAGTTGTGGTCGGCGCCGGACTTCGCCTTGCTCGATGTGGGCGCCGGCACCGGAGAAATGGCGGAATACCTGGTGGGCGAATTGCGGCACTTCGGCGCACCCGCGCGGGCCGTCGCGTGCGATCGCAAGCCCGGCCACCTCCGGGTCCGCGCACGCCCGGGCGCGCCGGCATGCCTGGCCGGCGATGCGTTCCATTTGCCCTTCCGCGACGCCAGCTTCGATCTGGTCACCTGCAATCTTTTCCTCCACCATTTTCACGACCAGCCCGGCAATGCGATGGCGTGCCGCTTGCTGCTCGAGTTGGCGCGCGTGGCTCGACGCGCGGTCCTGATCAACGATCTGCAGCGCGGATGGGTGCCGTATCTTGCCTTCCAAGCCCTGAGCCCGCGCTTTAGCCGGATCACCGGCCACGATGGCGCTCGCAGCGTGCGCCAGGCGTATACCCGGCCGGAATTGGTGCGCTTGGCCCGCGACGCCGGATTCCTCCGCTACCGCGCAGTGCGGCTCTGGCCCTACCGCTTGGGGCTGATGATTTGGAAGAGCCATGAACCTTGATTTGGCGGTGATTGGCGCAGGACCGGCAGGAAGCACCGCCGCCGCGGTTGCAGCCCGCAGCGGGATGCGCGTGGCGATTTTCGAGCGCGGAAGTTTGCCGCACGACCGGGTGTGCGGCGAATTTGTCTCCGCCGAGGGGCTTTCGGTGCTGGAGGAGCTTGCGCCCGCGCTGCTGGCCGAGGCGCCCGAGATTCGCGCCGCGTGCTTTGTGGACGCGCGCGGGCGCAGCCGCCGCTTCCCGTTGCCCCGCCCCGCGCGCGGCCTTTCGCGTTTGGCGCTGGACGCCGCCCTTTGGGAATGCGCCGGAGCCTCAGGCGCGGAGCTGCGGCCGCGATCCACGATTGCCGGACGCGAGCGCCAAGGCGAGATCTGGCGGCTCCAGGTGGCTGGCGGCGAGGCCCTCACGGCGATGCACGTGCTGGACGCAACCGGAAGATGCGGCACGCGATCGCCCTGGGTTGGCGTCAAGGCCCGGTTCGAAGGCCTTGGCATCGGGTCCGCCGTAGAAATGCATTTGTTCCCCGGCGGCTATTGCGGCTTGGCGCCGGTCGAGCGCGGTTGGGTGAACGTCTGCGCGCTGATTCACAAGCGGCAGGCCGGCGATCTGGCCTCTGCAAGCGATTTCGCCGGATGGGTTCGCGGTCGCTCCGGCAGCGCATCGCTTTCGGAGCGCTTGCGCGGCGCGCGCCAGGCGACGCCGACGGTGGTCACTGCGCAAGTGAGCTTTGGGCCGCAGGCAGCCATGCGGAATGGCGCGCTGGCGGCCGGCGACGCAGCCGGTTTCTTGGATCCGTTTGCCGGCGATGGCTTGGCGCGAGCCATGCTATCCGGGCAGCTCGCGGCCAATTTGCTTGCCCAAGGTCGCCCCCATGCCTATGCCCAGGCGCTGGCGCGCGCAGCCGATCTGGGCTTTGCCGCTGCGGTGCCGTTGCGCGCCCTCGTGCGCGCTCCGCAGGCGCTGCAATCGTTCGCGGCATGGCTGCTTGCGCGCCCGGCGCTGGGGCCGCGCCTGGTGACCGCCACCCGCTGGCGACCCTGATCCCTGTATTCTGTTGGCTGCATGGCTTTCTCGGACCTGAGGGAGTTTCTCGCTGCGCTCGAACACGCCGGCGAACTGAAGCGCATCGCCGCGCCGGCGGATCCGCTGCTGGAAATCGCCGAAATCACCGACCGCGTCAGCAAGCGCGGCGGCCCGGCCCTGTTGTTCGAGAATCCCGCCGGGTACGCGGGCAGGCCTCTGTTGATCAACCAATTCGGGTCGCGACGCCGCATGGCGATGGCGCTCGGGGTCGAGCACGCCGATGAAGTTGCCGCGCGCATCCGCGCGCTTTTGGAGATGAAGCCGCCGGAAGGCCTGCTGGGCAAGCTCAAGATGCTGCCCACCCTCGCCGAAGTGGGTGCGTTTTTCCCGCGCACGGTGAAAACCGGAGCCTGCCAGGAGGTGGTGCTGCGCGATCGCCTCGACGTGCTGCAATTTCCCGTCCTGAAGTGCTGGCCCGAGGACGGCGGGCGGTATATCACGTTGCCGCTGGTTTTCACCAAGCATCCCGCGACCGGCCGGCGCAACGTCGGCATGTACCGCCTTCAGGTCTATGACGGCCAGACGCTCGGAATGCATTGGCAGATCCACAAGCAGGGTGCGGAGCACCTGCGCGAACGCGCGCGCAGCGCCGATGCCTTCGCTGCCGCTGAGAACGAACAGCGCGCGCACGGCCTGGACGACGTGCAGGCCCCGATGTTGAAGCGCGCGACCGCGAGCGGCCTGCGCATGGAGGTGGCCGTCGCCATCGGCACCGAGCCCTGCACTACGTTCGCAGCCATTCTTCCAGCGCCGCCCGCGCTCGACGAAATGATGCTCGCGGGTTTCCTGCGGCAGAAGCCGGTCGAGCTGGTGCGATGCGCGACGGTGGACCTCGAAGTCCCCGCTTCCGCGGAGATCGTGCTGGAGGGATTTGTGGATCTGAACGAGCGCCGCCTGGAAGGCCCATTTGGCGACCACACCGGCTTCTATTCGCTGGCAGACCACTATCCGGTGCTGCACCTCACCGCCATCACGCATCGCCGCAACCCGATCTATGCCACCACGATCGTGGGCAAACCGCCGATGGAGGATGGCTGGATGGGCGAAGCGGTAGGCCGCATCTTCCTGCCGCTGATGCAGATGCAGTTTCCCGAGATCGTGGATGTGAATCTGCCCGTCGAGGGCGTCTTCCATAACCTTATGATCATCGCGATTCGCAAGTCCTATCCTGGACACGCGCGCAAGATCATGAACGGCATCTGGGGCCTGGGGCAGGCGATGTTCACCAAGTGCATTGTGGTGGTGGACGACGGAGTGGACGTGCGCAATATCCCCGAAGTGGTATTGCACGCCTTCAACCACATTGATCCCGAGCGCGACATCCAGTTCACGCTCGGGCCCGTGGATGCGCTCGACCATGCCTCGCGGCTGCCCAATTTCGGTTCCAAGATGGGCGTGGACGCTACTCGCAAGTGGCCGAGCGAAGGATTCCTGCGGCCCTGGCCGAACGAGATCACGATGGACTCGGCGACCAAGGCCAAAGTGGACCGCCTTTGGGCCCAGCTCGGGCTTTAGCCCGAAAACAAAAACGCCCCGCCGAAGCGGGGCGTGCGCGTCGCCGGGCCCGCGCCAACTATCGGTATGCGCGGCGGCGTAGCGCCCATCCAAGGCCGATGGCGCCAAATCCCATCACCGCCAGCAAGGCCAGCGGCGACGCGGTCTTCGGCATCTTGTTAGCAGTAGTGGCGCCGGTAGCGGCGCCGCTCGGATTGCTCGCCGCGCCTGGATTGGTCTGATCCGGATTGGCCTGATTCGGATTGGCCTGATTAGGCGTGCCCGGAGTGGCATTGGGATTCGTGTCCGGGTTGGTATTCGGGCTGGTGCTTGGCGTCTGCCCAGGTGCGTTCGGATTCGTCGTCTGTCCTGGCGTAGACGGATTGGTTTGACCCGGCGTGGCCTGGCCCGGCGTGGCCTGGCCCGGAGTAGTCGAGCCCGGAGTTTGTCCCGGCGTTTGGGCTGGGGCGGTTCCAGGAGTTTGCGCGACAGCAACACCCACTGCGAGAACGAGGGCGAGGCCTAGAGTTTTCAGCGAGATCATGGTTTCTCCTCCGTGGTGCCTCAATGCGGGAGCCGGTGGCGCGCGCCCCCCTCAGCGAGGGTCATTCGGATGAGATGCAATCGCCGGTCGCGGGGGTCGCGCTGCTCTGCCAGTGGCGCTTTCACATCCCCGGGAAGCAACGCAGGCGCGACCCCGGCGAAGCGCGAGCATAAGCGGGACGCGCCAACAAACGAAGCGCGCAGTGCCGGGTTGGGGCCAAGGGCCCCCGAACCGGCGCGAGCATAAGCGGGACGCGCGGCGAAGCCGCGCTGGGGCCCGCGCCAACAAACGAAGCGCGCAGTGCCGGGTTGGGGCCAGGGGCCCCCAAACCGGCGCGATGCGAGCATAAGCGGGACGCGCGGCGTAGCCGCGCCGGGGCCCGCGCCAAGCTTAGAAGCGCGCAGTGCCGGGTTGGGGCCAGGGGCCCCCAAACCGGCGCGAGCATAAGCGGGACGCGCGGCGTAGCCGCGCCGGGGCCCGCGCCAAGCTTAGAAGCGCGCGGCCCCAATCAGCCACGCAGCCGCGCCAGGAAGCTTTTTTTCTTCTCCTTTGGGAGAGGGCAATACGGCAATTCCTGATCCTGCGTGATCGCAAGAGGGTTGGAGCTGCAAAGCACCGTAGCCAGTTCCTCGTCGGATTGTTTTGCGATCAGTGCGTGCGCGCGGCGGAAATGCGGCGGGCGCTGCTGGGCGGAATGACCGTCGGTGGCAATGACGTGGATGCGCTCCCCGCGGAGCAGTTCGGAGCTGAATTCCTGCGCCCGCTTGCCGAAGCGCCCCGTGAACGAAGCTGCCGTCACTTGACACAGGCATCCCGCGCGCAAATACTCGTCCAGCGTCCCGGGATGCTGCTGGAAGACCGGGTTCCGCTCAGGATGCGCAAGCACAGGGACCGTTCCCTGCTGCAGGAACTGTTCCAGCGCGTTGCCGAGCGCTTGCCGCTCGAAGAATTCCGGGAATTCCACCAGCAAGTATCGGCTGCGATTCAGCGAATAGGTTTGCGGGCTTGCCATGGCGCGCTGCACGTTCTCGAAGCTGAGGTGCAGCTCGCATCCGGTCAGGATCTGCAGACGCTCGCCCAATGCGGCCTGAAGTTGTTCGCGCAGCGCCGCCACCCGTTCCGGCAGGAACTCGTAGCGGTAATTGGCATGGGGCGTGGCGACCGCGCGCGTGGTGCCTTCGGCGACAATAGTTTCGGCCAGGGCCAGCGCCTCTTCGAGATTCTCAGGTCCGTCATCGAGACCGGGAAGCAGGTGGAGGTGGGTGTCCACCCATCCGGAGGTTTCATTCGGCATTTCGATAGCGCAAGAGCGGCTCGCAATGGGTGGCGAAGCGCAGCTTGTAGGCTTGCTCGCCGGTGAGGAAATTGAAGCTTCGCCCCTCCTTCATAGTGTGCCGCAAGACGGCGTACAACACCAGAATTCCGGGCGAAAGCGCGGCCCAACGGGGATCGAATCCGATCGTGTACCCGTAGCGCACGCGTGGGGCGCGCCAACACAGCAGGGCCGCGAGGGTTTCGCCGCGCTGGGTCAGATGCCAAACCTCCGAGACCTGCGGCGCGAGCTCGACCATGGCGCAAAGCCAACGCTGTTCGTGGCCGCCGAGAACGTTGGCCGACCCGCACGCCTGCGTCTTTCGGGCCAGCAGCCATTCGAGCAGCCGCAGGCGTTCGCCAGCGTGCATGGCAAGGTGCAGCTCGACGCGGGCGGCCTCATAGCGCCGCGCCGCGCGAGGATGCTCGCGATCCAGATCGCCGAGAGGCGCGCGAACCGGAGCCGCCGAGAACGGCTCCGCCGCCATGGCGCCCCAGAACGACGCATATCGCGAGGCCGCAGGTATGCCGGTGAATCGCGCCCGGCGCGACGGCAGGTCAGGGAATCCTGACTCCGCTTGTCCAACCAGGTCGAGATAATCGAAGAGTCCATCGCCCACGAGCCCCAAGCGACCCTCGCGAACCATGAACGGCACCACCGCGGGTGGGTCGCTGCGCCAGGCAATCTGGAATTCGACGCTATCGGCGAAGCAGGTCGCCCAATGGCGGGCAAAATCGAAGCTCTGAAACACCGATCCTGGGCTGGCGGCGGTGGCCAACTCCCAAACCTCCGCCAACGGGCCCAAATCCGGATCGCAATGCCAATTCCAGCGCACGCGAACTTAGGTGCCAGCCGGCGTGGGCACGTTGTGCAAGCAGGCACCCGCCCCTAATCCAGGCTTTCGCGGCGATAATTGGGCGCTTCCTGCGTGATGATTACGTCGTGAACGTGGCTCTCCCGCAGGCCGGCGTTGGAGATGCGAATGAATCGAGCGCGCTGCTGGAACTCGGCCACCGTCTTGCAGCCGCAGTAGCCCATGCCGGCGCGCAAGCCCCCCACCAGCTGGTGGACCATCGCCGCCAATGGGCCTTTATAGGGAACGCGCCCTTCGATGCCTTCGGGCACCAGCTTGGTGCGGTTGCCTTCGCCGGCGTTGACGTCGGAATCGGCTTCGAGCTTCTGCCCGTACCGTTCGGCGGAGCCTGCCTCCATCGCGGCCAACGAGCCCATGCCGCGGTAGCTTTTGAACGAGCGGCTTTGGTACAAGATGATTTCGCCCGGGCTTTCGTGGGTGCCCGCGAACAGGCTGCCGATCATCACCGTGCTGGCACCGGCGGCAATCGCCTTGCTGATGTCGCCGGAGTACTTCACGCCACCATCGGAGATCACCGGAACCGGTGCGCTGCCCACCGCTGCGTCGGCGCTTGCCCGCACCGCCGCGGCTACGGCGGTGATCTGCGGCACGCCGGCGCCGGTGACCACCCGGGTGGTGCAAATCGAACCGGGCCCGATGCCCACCTTGATGCCGTCGGCGCCGGCAGCGATCAAGTCGCGCGCGCCCTCGTACGTGGCCACATTGCCGGCGATCACGTCCACTTCCGGCAGCGCCGCCTTGATCTTGCGCACCGCCTCGAGCACGCGCTCGGAGTGGCCGTGGGCGGTATCCACCGCCAGCACGTCCACCTTCTTGGCGGCCAGCTCGTGCGCGCGTTCGAGGAAATCGCCCGTTGCGCCCACCGCGGCGGCGACCCGCAACCGGCCTTGGGAATCCTTCGCCGCGTGCGGATATTTCAGCTTTTTTTGGATGTCCTTGACCGTGATCAGCCCCTTGAGCATGTACTGGCTGTCCACCACCAGCAGCTTTTCCACGCGGTGGCGATGCAGGATCGCCTCGGCCTCCTCGAGCGTCGTGCCTACCGGAACCGTGATTAGGTTCTCCTTGGTCATGACCTCGCCGATGGGCACATCGGTTCGGGTCTCGAAGCGCAAGTCCCGATTGGTCAAAATGCCCACCAGCTTCCCCTTGCGCGTCACCGGAAGGCCGGAGATCTTGTACTTCCGCATCATCTCAAGCGCGTCGGCGATCTTCTGCTCGGGTTCCATGGTGACCGGGTCCACGATCATGCCGCTCTCGGAGCGCTTGACCTTGTCCACCTCGTCGGCCTGCTGGGCGATGCTGAGGTTGCGATGGACCACGCCGATGCCCCCCTGCTGCGCCAGCGAAATCGCGAGCCGCGCCTCGGTCACCGTGTCCATGGCGGCGGAAACGATCGGGATGTTCAGGGCAATGTTGCGGCTGAGCTGGGTCGCGGTTTCTACATCGTTGGGCAGAACGTCCGAATAGGCTGGAAGCAGCAGGACGTCATCAAATGTCAACGACTCTGGGACAGGAAGCTCAAGCATCCTCTATTTTGGCATTAGGAACGAACTTTGGCCAAACTCTCGGCAAACGGCCACGCTGAGTCACGCCATTGTTGCTCCAACTGGAATCCGCCCTCCGCCAAAAGGGATTTGATTTCCGAGGCCCGGTACTTGTGGGAGCTTTCGCTCCAGATGGTCTCGCCTTTGCGGAAGGCGATGGTCCCAATGCCGGGGACATGCACCGCCTGGTCCCGGCGCGATCGCAGGTGCATTTCGATGCGCGCCGGCCGGGCGCGATAGACCGCGCGGTGCTCCCATTGGCGCAGATCGAAATCCGCCCCCAGCTCGCGATTGAGCCGCGCCAGCAGGTTCAAGTTGAACGCCGCCGTCACTCCGGTCGGATCGTCGTAGGCGCGGCGCAATTGCGCCGCCGGTTTGAGCAGATCAAGGCCCAAGAGCAATCCATCTCCCGGACGCAGCAGGCGGCTCAAGCTGCCCAAAAACAGCCGTGCCTCCCGGGGCGTGAAGTTGCCCAACGAGCTGCCCAGGAACAGCACCAGCAGCGGCTGCCCGCTGCGCCGCGGAAGCAGGCTCAGCCCCGCCAGGAACTCGGCTTGGCAGGGCCGCACCGACAACCCGCTCACTCCGTCGAGGCGCTGTTGGCAGCGCGCCAGCGCCAAGGCCGATATTTCAATCGGGGTATAGGTGGTGGATGCCCGGCGGCAAAACGCTTCCAGCACCCAGCGCGTTTTTTCTCCGCTGCCGCTGCCGAGCTCGGCGACCTCGGTTCCGCGCGGAAACGCCGCAGCGATTTCGGCTGCATGGGCGCGCAGCAGCCGGTCGTCGGCGCAAGTGAGCCCGTACTCCGGGAGCGCGCAGATGGCCTCGAACAGCAGCGTGCCCACTTCGTCATAGAGGTATTTGCACGGCAGCGTCTTCTGGCCGCGCGCGTTGAGGCTCAACGCGACGTCGGCCGCGAGCGGCGAAAGCCGCGGGCTGAAATCAAGCGACGCAACGGAAGCCAGCATAAGCGTAGGGATACCTCGGTTGAAACCAATTGCGGAATGTGCGGCGCAGCAGACAGGCCGCCGTGCGCGGCGAGCCGCCCTTCAGGACGAAATGCTGGCCATCGAAGAAGTTTGCCGAATAGCCGGGATAAAAGTCGAAGGCTTGAAAGCCGGGCAGCGGTCCGAAAACCGTCGAAGTCCACTCCCAGCCGTTGCCGACCAGATCCTCAATCCCCCAAGCGCTGGCCGCGCCGGCAACGCTCGGGGTCGGAACCGGGTCCCAGCGCCGCAGGTCGAAGTTTCCCGCCGCCGATTCCGGCCTTGCGCCTCCCCACGGATATTCGCGTTCTTCGCCTTCGGGCGTGGTGTGCGCCATGCGCCCCCATTCGGCTTCGCTGGGCAGCCGCCTCCCGGCCCAAGCCGCGTAGGCGGAGGCTTCGGAGTGCGTGACATACACCGGCCATTCGAGCGGCAGCGGCACCGCTCGGAACATGCCGCGTTGCCACCATGCGCCGTTCCGGCGCTCCCAGAAATGGGGGGCCGCGGCGCCGGCTTCGACGAACCGCAGATATTCGCCATTGGTCACCTTGCGGTTGCCGGCGGCGAAGCCACCCACCTGCACGGTCTGGGCGTTGAACTCGTTGTCCCAGCCAAAGCCCGAACCCGGGTTCTTCCCCAGCGTTACGGCGCCGGCGGCGACCTCGATCTCATAGCCTGGCCGCGCTGGCACCTCCGCATCGGGCTCCGAAAGCAACGGCGGATGCTTCAGCTCGTAAGCCAAATTGTGGATCAAATACGCGAGCGTCTCGATATGCATCCAGCGATGCTCGAGCGCGACTTCCAGCCGCACCTCGAGCTCGGGATCAGGGCCAAGGCGAGACACCGCCGATGCCAGCCGCTTTCGAATGGTCCGGCCGTACTCCTCGACTTCCGCACGGCCCGGCCAGGCGCTCGCAGGCTCATTCGGCAGCGCACCATCAATCGGATCAATGCCGAAGGCGAAAAGCTTGTCCCAATCCGGATGGAAGGCTTCCAGATCGAGGACCGGTGCCAGCAAATTCCAATCGAAGGCCTCCAAATGGCCCAAGTAGAAAATCAGCCGATGGCGTTCCGGAACCGGCCGCTCAGTAATCGCTTCGGAGCGCAAGATCGGCCATAGTTGGTCGCTGGCGGTCTGCGCATGGCGCCAACGCCCGGCCGGGGATGTCATAGCGTCAGTTTGATGCACGCGATGCCTGGTGGCAAATCGGCTGCTACGCCCTCGAACGCTGGCGCGCGGCTTCAAACAGCGCCACGCCGGCCGCAACTCCGGCGTTCAGAGACTCGACACCGGCGGCCAGCGGAATGGAAACCAAGGCATCACAACGCTTGCGCGTGAGCTCGTGCAGTCCGCGCCCCTCGCCGCCGATCACCAGCACCGTAGGCGGTCGGAGGTCGTGGTCCCAGAGCGCCGTGGGCGCTCCGGCTTCGAGTCCCACGATCCAGTATCCCGCGGCGCGGCAGGCTTCAAACGATTGCACCAGGTTCCCCACCCTCGCCACCGCAACATACTCCAGCGCGCCGGCGGCCACGCGCTCGACCGTCGCCGTCAAGCCCGCGGAGCGCCGCGACGGCAGCAGCACGCCGTCCACACCCGCGCCGCAGGCTGCGCGCAGCATTGCGCCCAGGTTGTGGGGATCCTCGACCCCATCACAGGCCAACAGGAGTTTCCGGGTGGCTTGCGCCAAGAGCGCGTCCAGCTCCAGCACCGGCTTGGCTTCGGCCATCGCAATCACGCCTTGGTGATGGACCCCTGCTGCTAAGCGGTCGAGCGCGGATGGCGGCTCCAGCCGAACCTCCACGCCGGCGGTGCGCGCGGCCGCCAGCAGCTCGCGCATGCGCGGGTCCTTGCGTTCGCGATTCACCGCGATGTAGCGCAGCGGCGCGCCAGCGCGCAGCGCTTCGCGCACCGGCTGAATGCCCCCTACCACGCGCGCGCTCATTTGTCGTACTGCACCAGTGAGAACACCTCGCGGCCCGCAAGCTTCTGCCGGCCAGGCAAGAATGTCAGCTCGACCACAAAGGCCAAGCCGACGACGATGCCGCCAACCTGCTCGATCAATTGCGCGCTGGCGGCCGCGGTGCCTCCGGTGGCTATGAGGTCATCCACGATCAGCACCCGCTGCCCCGGCGCGACGGCATCGCGATGCATCTCGATGCGATCCGTGCCGTACTCCAGGCTGTACTCGACGGACACGGTTTCGGCGGGAAGTTTGCGCGGCTTGCGGATGGGCACAAACCCGGCGCCGAGCCGATACGCCAGCGCAGGGCCGAAAATGAAGCCCCGAGCTTCGATGCCGGCCACCACTTCGATGTCCTCGCGGGCGTAGCGTTCGGCCAGCGCATCTACGAGCTGAGCCAAGGGCCTCGGCTGCCTGAGCAGCGTGGTGATGTCGTAGAAAAGAACTCCGGGCTTGGGGAAATCCGGCACTTCCCGGATGTAACGCTTCAAATCGTCGGAGATCTTCGCGCTCGCGGTAGCCATGCGGTCGTTCGCCTCTACAAGATGGTAAAGCCTTCCGGGGGTGCCTCGCCGGTGGCGGCTTCGCAGGTGACGGATTCGACCCAAGCCCCTTGAGGCCCGCGGTGAAGATCCAATGCAAGCCGGTCCATCAGCGCTTCCGGGCCCCAAGCTTGAATCTCGACTGTACCATCGGCCCGGTTGCGCGCCCATCCGCGCAATTGGAGCTGTTGCGCCGTGCGCAGCACAAACATCCGGAACCCCACCCCCTGCACCCGTCCCGAAACCAAGTAACGCACGGCAGCCACGAGCGCAATTCTAACTCGCCGGAGGCTGCGCTGGATGCATCCTAGAGTAGGGCGGTTTGGAATCATACGCATGGGAGCATGGAAACAATCCTGGGCCAAAGCACGCATGCTGAAGCCGAGCCGCGTGCGGCGCGATGCGGAACGTCCTTTTCATCTGGAGATCTTTGCCGACGACGAGACCGGGCGGGAAGCCTTGGCACGGACGTTTGCGCCGCAGCACTTGCATGGTCTCCCCCGCAGTCGCGCCCTGCGCCATCTCTCCGCCGCCGCAGGCGGCAAAGCGATTGCGGTGCGGTCTCCCGGCGCAGCCGAAGGCGGAACCGAAATAGACTGGCAGTCTCCTGAGCCCGGGTTCCGGGCGCTGCTGCAAGCCCATCCTCAGCACCGATTGGCGCTGGCCCGGGCGTTTCCGCCCCTGCGCAATCTGCTGGCCCGCGAGCTGATCCACGCGGTGGCGGCGCGCAATGCCGCCTTGGCCGCCATCACGGCGCTGCCGGAGGTCGTTCCCACTCCCCTCAGCCTGCTGCTCGCGCTGGGCGAATTTGGCTCCGACACGGTCTTGTTGACCGGCAATCAAATTGGCCTCTGTTTCGAACTTTCTGCCCTGTGTGGGGACGAGGTCGGATGGAGCGCTCAAATTGCTCCGATCGCCGCCATTGTGCTCGGGGCGTTCGGATGGCGTGCGCTGGCGCGAGAATTGGTTGGGCTCGTTCCTGGTGGCATCGGGGTCGCCGCCAAGGCCGGCGTCGCATATTCCGGGACGCTGGCGGTCGGCGTCGGGTTGTGGCAAAGGAGCGCGCGCAGGAGCGACACCCAAATGCCAAACTCGTCCACTCGCGCCCGCGCCAGCGTTGTGAGCCTGCTACTTGCCAGAGAACGGCAATCGGCGTAGTTCTGGACTAGAGGGTACAGGGCCGCATGGCGCGGCTCCGACGAAGAGGAGACATGAACCTGCAACTAACTGTTCAAGTTCCGCGCTCGCCCGATCTCAACCAAATCCTCGACCGGTTCCAACAAAAACTCACCCCGCTGCTGTTCGCATTTCAGCCCGAGTTGGTTCAGCTGCATGGGCGGCTGGTGCGCCACACCAGCCGCGAGGGCGTGGTGTGCCGGCTCAACCTGCATCTGCCCACCGGACAAATCAGCAGCGAGCACATCGCCGCCACCGCGCAAGCGGCGTTGCGTGCCGCTGGCGAGGATCTGCTCCGCCAGTTGCACAAGCACAAACAGCGGCTGCGCGAGACGCGCCCGCGCTGGCATCGCCCCCGCTACCGCCGCCGGGCGGTGCATGCCGCCGCCTCGGCATCACGGCAATCCGACTTGGCCGCCTATTTGGGCGGGCATTATGAGCACTTGTTGGGTTTCGTCCGCCGCCAGATCGTTTTGCGGGAGCACCTCGGCGAGCTGGCACCCGGTTGGCTCGATCCGCAGGAGGTGCTCGACGAAGTGGTCGTCGCCGCGCTGGAGGCGAAACCGGCAGCGGCGGCCATGAACCGGGGCCGTTGGTTCCTATTGCTTGCCGCTGATGCCATCCGCCGCTTGGCGAAGACCTATGGCGATCGCCGCCACGGCCTGGGGGTGGCTTCACTCGCAGACGACCTCCGCGCGCTCGATGCCGGCGCCGACGGATCGGACGACGGCGCGGTCGAGCCGCCGCGGCTGGAAGATTTCATCGCGGCCAACTACGCCAATCCGGAGGAATCCGCGGCTGCGGCGGAGGCGATGGCGCGCTTGGCGGCGGTGGTCGCGCGCTTGCCTGGGCAGCAACGGCACGACCTCGTGCTGTATTTGCTCGAAGGCTTCCGCCCGGCCGAATTGGCGCGCATGACGCAGCGCAGCCAGGCCGAGGTGATCGCCTCGCTCGAGCAAGCCGAGAACGGCCTCAAGCTACTACCGGATCTTCCGCATCTGTTGCGCCATCGGCTGCCCCTGGGTCTGCCGGTCGAAGAGCGCCGCAAGCGGAGATCCTCGCGGCGCGATTTGCGGCCGCTGCAAGCGTGAAATGGCGGCGCCGCTGGGCGCTGATCGCGATCTCCTTCGCGCTCGCGGCTTCGGCCCAGCAGGGCGCCCCGCCCGACCCCATCGCCCAATTCATCGCTTCCCTCGAAGCGCAATACGCGGCAGCCGTGGCGCTCTATCGCCAAGGCCGGCTGGACGAGGCGCGGCAGGGCTTCGATGCCACTCTCGATCGCCTCCTGGCCAGCAACTACTCCATCCCCCAGCAACCGCAGCTGCAGCACGAGCTGGATTCCTTGCTGGATCGCATGCAGGCGTTGGAGAGCGATGTGCTGGCTACGGGAGGACTGAACCAGCCCCAGCCGCAATCTTCGCCCCTCGACCGCATACCCGAGCTCACCTTCCCGATTGACGCCGCCACCCGCGCCGCCATTGAGCGCGAGTCGCGCACCGCGCTTACGGCCCAACCCGCCACCGAACTGCCCCTGCAATTGAACGACGCCGTTATCCGCTACATTCACTACTTCACCACCACCGGACGCGCGGACTTCCTGCTCGGGCTGCGCCGCGCCAGCCGCTACCGCGCGATGGTGGACAGCATATTCACCGCCCAAGGCGTTCCCACCGACCTGATCTACTTGGCCCAACTCGAAAGCGATTTTGACCCGCGGTTGGTTTCGCGCGCCGGCGCCCGCGGCATGTGGCAGTTCATGTATTCGCGCGCGGAGGATTATGGCCTCAAGCGCAGCGCCTGGGTGGATGATCGCTTTGATCCGGAAAAGGCCACCGAAGCCGCCGCTCGCCACCTCAAGGACCTGCACGCCGAATTCGGCGATTGGTACTTGGCGATGGCGGCCTACGATGCCGGTCCCGCCAACATTCAGAAGATTGTCGCGCGCACCGGATATGCGGATTATTTCAAGCTCTACGACCTCGGTGCGCTGCCCAAGTACTTGCGGAATTACGTGCCCGTCATCTTGGCGTACGCCGTGATTGCGAAATCTCCCCAGCAATATGGAATCGAAATTCCCGACGACGACCCGCCACCGGATACGGCGGACGAATCCGTGACCGCAGCCCTCGATCTGCGGCTGGCAGCCGAGTGCGCGGGCGTCAGCGTGGCAGATTTGCAACACTTGAACCCCAGCCTGCTGCATTTTCACGTCCCGGTCGGATTCAGCTTGCAGGTGCCGAAAGCGTCCGCGGAGCGTTTTGAGCAGGGCTTGGCGGCGGTTCCTGCCGCGCAGCGGCTCCGCTGGCGCTTGCACTGGGTCGAGCCAGGGGAAACTTGGGGTACGCTCAGCCGGCGGTATCAAATCAGCGTGGCCCGCCTGGCCGCGGCCAACCATCGCTCGGCCGGCACCCGCTTGGCGGCAGGCTCGCCGCTTGCTTTGCCGTTGGGGGCAGCGCCGCCATCCCGCAGGTCGCCGAAGGCGGCAAAAGGAAAAAATGGCTGAAGCAGGCGGATTGGGGCTTGCGCCGCGGCATCGGCCTTGCCAGAATGTGGGTGCGCACGGATGTATCCGCACAGCACTGAACGTGGGCGCGAGTCGTCGCAATGCGCTCGCGAAAAGCCGAGGTGCAGTGCCCAGGAGGAACCATGATGCACGACGATGAAACCCTTCACCCCCGCATGGCCGCCGCAGATGACGACGACACCTTCGTATTTGACGACACCCCGCAATCGGATTTCGGCGACGACGATGACGAGGGCATGGATACCTTCGCCGCGTTGATCGACACCTCGACCGAGGCGCCCGCTGTGCCGCCAGTGCCCGCTGCAAGGACGAAGCCGGCGCCGGCCAAGGCGAAGAAGGCAGCGCCGAAAAAAGCGGCCAAGAAGGCCGCGCCCAAGAAGGCGGCAAAAAAGACCGCTGCCAAGTCGGCAAAGAAATCCACCAAGAAGTCGGCGCCGAAGAAGGCCGCCAAGAAGGCAACGAAGAAGGCACCCAAGAAGGCAGGGAAGAAGCCGGCAAAAAAGGCTGCCAAGGAGAAGCCGGCGAAGAAGCGGTCGCGCCGCTAGGCGGCTCACAGCAAGGCGTGGATCTGTCCGTGCTTCTGCGCAATCGCTTGGCCGTGGGCGGTGGTGTCTGGACCGTCGAGGACATGGCCGAGCTGGCGCGCTGTGGCTACACCCACATCGTCAATCTCCAGGCGGAATTCGACGATTCGGCATTGGCTGCGGTTGCGGGCTTGCAATCGTTCTGGAATCCGACCGAGGACGATCTCGCCCGCAAACCGCCGGGTTTTTTCGAGCCTGCGGTGCGCTTCGCTGTGAAGGCGCTGGAGCAGCCCGGCAATTCCGTGTATGTCCATTGCGCGGCAGGGGTGCATCGCGGCCCGCTGCTTGCCGCCGCCATTCTGTGCGCGATCGGCTACGATCCCGACGAAGCGATGGCGTGGATTGCGGACCGCCGCGTCGGCGCGGATTTTCCCGAACCCTACCGCGCCAGCCTGCGTGCTTGGGTGGAACAGCGCGTCGGCTGATCGCGGATCATACTGGAGATTGATGCTCACCCAGATACGACCGCCTGGCGACAAGGCCAGCCTTGCGGATGAACTCCAGCGCGGCAGCCAAGAGGATGCGATCGCGCTGTTGTTGGGCTGCCACCAGCGGATTCGCCACTTCACCCGCGTCGCGGTGGATCTGAGCCGCCCGGAGGCGCCGCCGGACCAGGTGCAGGCGGCTGCGCACGGCGTTCACCGCTACTACACCCAGGCGCTGCCGTTGCATGAAGCGGACGAAAACGACTCGATCCATCCCCGGCTCCGCGCGGCTGCGCCACCGTCCGAGCTAGCCGCTGCGAACCAAGCCATGGTGGATCAGCATGCCGGCTTGGACATCCGGATTGCGGCCTTGATCCCGCAGTGGGAGGCGGTTGCGCGCGATCCCCTGCAAGCGCAGAAAACCGGTCCTGAGGCGGCGGCGCTCCTGGCGGCTTGGAACGATCATTTGGCTCTCGAAGAGCGAGTCATCTTCCCGGCGCTGCGCAACTGGCTGTCCGCGGAGGATCTGGCTGCCATCCGCGAGGAGATGGTCGAGCGCCGCAAGCCGAAATCGCAGCCAGGGAGTTGACCAGGTGGCTGCGGTAGTGTCTAATTGCAGGTTGCGGCTGCCAAAATCCGATCCGCAAGGGAGAGCACAGTGGCATTGAAATTATCCACCCGTACCATCGACGGCGTCACCGTGGTGGAAGCAAACGGGCGCATTATTCTCGGGCAAGAAACCAACGATCTGCGCGAAAGCATCAAAGGGCTGTTGGCGAATGGCACCACCAAGATCGTAATCAACCTGGCCAACGTGGACTTTATCGATTCCAGTGGCCTGGGCGCCATGGTCGGCCTCTACTCGACCGCCAACTCGCGCGGAGCGAAAGTCAAGCTCGCTGCCATCACGAAGCGCTTCCATGAACTGCTGATGATCACCAAACTGCTCACCGTCTTCGATGTCTACGACAACGAGGCCGCCGCAGTCGCCAGTTTCAAATAGCGTCTATACGGCGCGGTACAGCGTCAATCCCGTAAGCAGTTTGGGGAAGAAATCGGTGGACTTCTGCGGCATGACTGCGCCTGCCACGGCCACATCGCGAACTTTCGCGGCCGGCGTGGGGTTGAGCAGGAACGCCGCTTGCGCCGCGCCGCTCGCCACCGATTGCAGCGCCTCGGCGGCATCTTTGACGTAGCGCAAATTGCGCTCTGCGCGCACCATCTCGGGGGTCACCCCGAGTGCCTTGTCGAGCGCCAATTGATGCAGCAGCACCACGTCCAATTGGCGCTGCTCGGGCAGCAAATCAGGCACCTGCGCGGCCAAATCCATCCCCGGCTTGGGACGAAGCAGCAGGATGCGCGCGTTCCCTTGCAGCGCGGCGGCAAAAACCGGAGCGGATTCGCCGGCGAGCGTCTTGAGCGCGGCGGACGCGTTCGCAGCGGTCGCATCGAGCGCGATGCCGGCTTCCTGGAGGGTGAAGTACTGCTCGAGCTTGGCCTTGGCTTGGGCCGAATTCCAATGGCTGAGCCCATACACAAGCCGGTGCGTGGGCAGCACCACCAGCCCAGGGGCGTCGAGATTGACGAAGGTCATCATCACCCAATCCCAGGGATGGTCGGGCCTGTGCGGGGCTCGGCCATTTTGCTCGTTGCGCCACTGCAGCGCGGTTTCGTAGCGGTGATGGCCGTCGGCGATCACCAGTGGAAGCGGGGCCATGTGCTTTTGCAGCCGCTCGATCACCCCGGCATCGGTCTCGCGGAACAGACGGTGCCGCGTGCCGTTCTCGTCCACGGCCTCGAGCATGGGGTTTAGCGCGCGCGCCTTCAGCTCGGCCTCCACCTTCTGGGTCGGATCGCTGTAGAGCATGAAGATCTGCCCAAAATGCGTTCGGGTGGCGCGCAGCAGCGCTTGGCGGTCGAGCTTGGGGCCGCTGAGTGTTTGCTCGTGCCGGAAAATGACGCGACTGGAGTACTCCTCCAACCCGCCCAAGGCGATGAACCCCCAGCGTGTCGCGGGGGTGGTTGTTCCCGGGATCGTGAACGTCTGGCTGTAGGCGTAGATGCCGGCCTCGGGGTCCGTCCGCAGCACTCCCTCTTCAATCCATTGCTCCAGATACTTGGCCGCGCGCGTGTAGACGTTGTTCGATTCGCTGTCTGTTTCGTATTTCTCGCCCAGGATGACGCGAACCAGGTTGTAAGGGCTGGCAGCCAAATACCGCGTCCGCATGTCGGGCGTGATCTTGTCATAGGGCTGCGTCAGCACCGCGTTGGCCTGGACGCGTCCCAAGTCATAACGAAGAGCTGAAAACGGTCGAATTCGCGCCATGAAAACAATTCTCGCACGTCGGCTGCGCGCGACCGGACTGCTATTATGCGAGCGTGGCCGATCCGATACCGCTGCCGGCGACCTCGAGCCGCGTGGAGCGCCTCCGGGCCCCCTCACCACGCGATTGGATGCTGCGGTTGACGCTGTTCGCCACGCTGCTCGGCGCGGTGCTTACAGTCCTTGCGGGTTGGATGCTCGCTCGTCAGAACGCGCTCCAGGGCGGCGAACCCGCGCTTGCGAATCTCTACCGTGTGGTGGTCCCGCTGCTCGCGCTTGTGGCCCTGGCCGGGGCGCTGGTATTGGAACGAATTCCCGTCCTGGGCATGCTGCTGCTGATTTTCGGCTGCGGCCTGGGAATCGCCTGGGGAGGGATTTGGCTGCTGCCGGGTGCGGCCGTGGGTACGGTGTGGGCGGCGCGCAAGCGGGTTGCGGCGCGCTTCACGCTCGGGTTCCTGTTGCTGATTCCAGGGGTCGCAGCCGGCTTCTACGGCGCGTTCGGCACGCTCAGCTATGCCTCCGCAATTCCTGTCGGCGGCCTGCCGCCCGGACTCGCCAATCCGCTCAGCCTGCGCCAAGCACTCGCCCCGCTCGAATTGCTGCCGGTGGCCTGGCTCGGGGCCTGGCTGCTGCTGGGGCGCCGCACCAGCTAGGGCTTGCCGCCCATCGCCGCCGGCAGCTCCGCGTGCAGGCTCCATTCCGCCCACGAACCGCGATAGATCCGCGACGCATAGCCGGCAAGCCGAGCCGCGAGGTACACCAGCGCCGCTTTGCGTCCGGTATGGCAATAGACGACCACAGGGTGCCCCGCGGGAACGCCCGCTGCCACGAAAATAGCCTTGAGCGACTCCGCCGGCAAAAGCCGGCCATTGGACGCAAGCACGGCCGAGAAGGGCGCGCTAAGCGCGCCGGGAATGTGCCCCGGTCGCTCGTCATCCACCTCGATCTCCTCGCCTGAATAGAGCGGGAACGCTCTTGCGTCAATTAGGATCGGCTCGCCCTCGTGACGCTTGGGCACAATTGCGTCGAGCCCGGTGCCTATTTCGAAGCCGCTGCATTCCGCACCGCGAGGGACAACGGTGATCCCAAGCTGTGAGATCGTGATGCTCCCCAGATAGCCGCTCTCCAGCAGGCGAACAGCCGCGTACGCCTGGGCCGGTCCTGCGCCCCTCGGCCCGACAATTTCCAAGTCGCTTTGCGCCGTTATCCCGTGTCGCGCCTGCCAAATGCGGGCACCTTCGTCGGCGCGTCGCTGCCGCAGCTCCGTTTCGTCCGGCGAAGCGCCGGGCTCGGGCGTGGAAAACAATGCCCCACCGGCTCGGATGCCACCAGCCGGCATATCCCGCGCGCCAACTACCAACCTGAGCGCACGATCCCCGGCGTGGTAGCCGGAGATGACGGTGGGCGCGCATTGCTGGGCTGGAAGCGCGTCCCGCGGCCGCGACAGAGTTGCCGACCACGGCAAAATTGAGGTCGCGGGGCGGGCGCCCGCCCGCGGTCCCGCACCAGCTTGCCCCGCGTCGCTCCGCAGGGGCGAAGCAGGGCTGCTGGCAAACGATTCCCGGCCGCCCGCCCTTCGACCGATTCCGAGGGGGAGGGGAGGCCGACCAACGGGAAACTCGGGGCACAGCCCCGCACAAGGTGGCAGCGCCACCCCGAACAGCAGGCCCGCGGCGCAAAGCACTATTTCACATGACCTCAAGGCTCAGCTCCCTCGGATCGCCCTTCCAACCTGCCAGGAAAAGCCCCCGCATTTTCGTTGCCTCTGCCGTCTTGTGTTCAGCAGCCAACGCTTGCCACAACCCAAAGTAGCCGCGCGGGTCCTTTGGCGTTTGTCTCAAGAGCTCGCGGAACACGGCCTCTGCCTCGGGAGCCCGACCAGCCCGCAGTAGCGAGGCACCAAGTGATTCGCGCAGCGGATACCACGCCGGCGGCTCGCCGTAGCCGATCCCGTCCTCGGCAGCGACCAGCGCTTGCCAATCGGCAACCGCGGCGGTCCAATCGCCGCGTGCCGCGGCCATCCGGGCTGCGAGCGTCTCGCTGACGACTTGCCGCAGCACCGGCCACGGTCCTCCCATGGGCAGCACGCCAGTCTCCGGCACGGCCCCCCCAGCCGAAAGGGTCGCAACCATTTCAGCACGCGCACCCTCGCCACCGGCTGTCGCAATCATTGCGCTGGCGCGCGCGAAACGCCAGAAATACGCCGCTACGCGGTCGCTTCTCAGCGGCGGTGCCAACTTGAGAATCTCCTGCCAACGCCCGAAACGGACCATCAGCATGTATAACGGGAGAGCGTTGGCTTCGGCTTCTGGGCTGACTTCGGCTTGCAGTTGCTGCGCAGCGCGAAATGCCGCGGAGAAATCGCCGTCCATTTCCGCAGCGTAGGCCAGGAACCGCAAATTGTGCTGCTCGTATCCGATCTCGTACGTGCGGTTCTTGATCGTGCGCCCCGTTTCATACCTTTCATCGGCGGCCTCGGCTTGCTCGTTCGCCGCGACCGCACCAGCGTAATCCCCAATCCGCAACAAGATGTGCGCGGGCATGTGCATCAAATGGCCCGCTCCCGGCGCAAGCCGCGGAAGCAAGCGCGCGGCAGGCAGCGCGCGTTCGGGAAAAGGTGAAGCTTCGAGGGCATGGATGAGCAAGTGGTTGGCACCGAGGTGGTTGGGCCAGCGTTGGAGCACGCCCTTGAGCACAACCAACGTTTGGTCGGTCCCGTCGGCAGGACGACCCTCCGGGGTCCACATGCGCCAAGCATGGAGATCCATCAGGCTCTCCGCGTAAAGGGTTGCGGCATCGGGGTCGTCGGGAAAGGCATCGGCAACGCCCCGCATTGCACCGGAATACGCCTGCGCCATTTTGGCCGGATCGGCATCCGGGTCGTCGCTCACGCGGAGCGCGAATGCGCCAATCAGCGCCCGCTCTTCCGGGGTCGACGTCGCTTCCAGGCCCTGGGCCCGCCGGATAGCCGCGGTCGAAAGCTCTTGACGCTCGTCACTGATGTACCCCGAATTGTAATTGGGTCCCCGCGCCAGCGCGATTCCCCAGAAAGGCATCGGATTACCGGGCGCAAGCGCCGCTGAACGCTGGAATGAGTGCATCGCCTCTAAAAAATTGAAGGCGTAATAAAACGTGAGGCCCTGGTCAAAAAACCGTTGCGCCTCGTTCGATGTGGCGCCGATCGGGTGATGAAGCTCGCCGAGTCCGGGCATCAGAGTCGCATTGGGTATTCCCCGCCCGTCCACGTCAATCGTCGTCGTATTCGCCGGCGGAGGCCATCCGCGCCAAATCACAAAAGCGACGAGCGCGACAAACAGCGCCAGTGCGATGCGGCCCTTGGTCACGCGCACTATGCTAACCGAGCCCGGCCCAGGCGCTGCAAGTTTATTTATAGGTCTCATTGCGATATAACTCGCTCAATTGCGGGCTCGCCCGGGCCGGCCAATTACACGGGCGGATAAGAGCGCCAACCGGCTTCCTTACTGCCACAGGTACAATTTACCGGCCAATTTTTCGCTTGACACTCGCCGGGGGGGGGGTACAGTTCCCTGCAGGTCAGCTTTCTCATTGGAGGCTAAAAGGTCATGAGCAAGCGAAATTGGCCGGCAATCTGCGCGGTGGTCGCAATGGCGACCATTGCGCTCGCATGCGCGGGGCTTCCCGGCCCAGACGACGGACCGGCGCAGGCGAACGCAACTTCAGCTGCACCCTATGCTCCCGCGGTGGTTTCCGCGCGCATTTCGCGCCGAGCAACCACAGCGGCAACCGTGGCGGAGGGCTTCATCACACGGGCCTTCTCCCCATCCGGCACGGGCCAAGCTAAGCCCAACGCGAAAACCATCGGCCTCCGCGCCGCCGGCGTGCCCGAATGCTGCTATTGTTACTGCTTCTGCTGCTGCGTCAACTGCTGCGATTGCCCCACCTGCCGCGGGTGCGGCCCGGGCGGCAGCGGAAGTGGCGGCGGCGGCTGCGGCTGCACCGGCGGCGGGGAGACCGGAGCGAGCTGCTTCGTCGATAATTTTGGGGTGCCGATAGGTCCACCAAACGAGCCCACCGGCGATTCCTCCTGCACTGACGGGCAGAACCCATTTGAGTGGAATTTTAGCTTTTCGCTTAGTAGCACCGGAACCGGGGGGGATTTCCAAGAGACAATCAATTCGGCTTGCAACACCACGACGCAGTGCGGCGCCGGGAATCTTTGCCAGGCGGATTTTTCGAGCGCGGTCCAGCTCGATCCCGGTCCGGGCGAGTGCGCAGCTACGGACCCAGGATATAACGGAAAGGACGGGGGTACCGCGACCTACTCGATCTGCGGCGACGAGATCAACAACAACGCCGGGACAGTAAGCTGCGATGCACCCGCCGGCGGGAGCCAGCAGTGCAGCTATTCTCAGTGGAACCCCCAGAGCCCGGGGACAGGCGCGATGGTAAAGATTTTGTACAGCTGCACAGATGGGTCGTGGGAGGTGCTCGATGCCAATTAGCGATTTCGCTCGACCCCGCGCCCTCACTTTACCCCGCCGCTCGGCGATCGGTCTGCTCTGGCTGGGCATTCTCGCAGCGCATCCCTTCGTCATCGCCGGACAAGCCCCCGACCTGCAATGCACCGTCAGTCGCACCGCCGCCCCACAGCGGCTTGCTGCGAAATTCCAATTAACGCTCAAAAACGGATATAGTCAGCCCGCCACGGCGTACGCGATCGCGCAAGTGTTCTCCGGCCCACCGGGCCCGTTCACGGGGGCAATTAACCACTCATCCGATTCTCGCGATTCCGTTCCCCATACCGGTGCCCGTGGCGACCGCCCAGTTCCCGCGGGAGGGGCGATAACCTTGCGCGTCTTCACCAATGCCGCCGAATTCTACTCCTGCGAAGCGACGGCTGCAATCTTCGCCGACGGCGCGGTGGCGGGCGACCCCGGGCAGGTCGCAGTGCTGCTCACGCGTCGGAAACGCGAGCAGGCCGAACGCGAATTCGTCGTCAACCAACTGAACGCGCTCGGCGCCACGCCGACGGCGGAGGAACTCTCCTCTGCGGCTCTAACCATCGCACGCCGCGGCAAGCTTTGGGATTCGCAGCGACTTGGCGGGGTACTATCCGGTGATGATTATCCCAGCGGCATTTCGGATCGAGTCGACCGCTGGGCGGCACTGTTCCTGAACAATTTAGCCCGCCGCCCATCGGCCGAGTTTGGCCAAAGCTTAAGGATCGAGATCGCGCGCCAGCAGGCAGCAATTTCCGAGCTGCAGGCCAGCGCGCCCCGCCCGCCGGGATGAGCTGGCCCCGCCAAATCCCGATGGGCCCTGCGGCCGCACTGTTGACGCTTGGGGCCCTCGCTGGTTCCGGCGCCGGTTGGGTGGCCGCGCGCCGCTGCCCCACGCTGAGCGCGAGAACGCTCACGCTCGTGTCCGAGGCCGCACGCAAACGGGTAGGGGGCGCCGCCCAGCTTCAGTCCGACCTGCTGCTGCCCAATTCCTGCATTCATCGGCTCAACTTCGGCCTTCCCGACGGCGGCAGCGTGAATTACTACGTGCCGCCCGACCGCCGCTATGCCTTCTTCGGCGGCTTCCACGTGCTCGCCGGCACCGGCCCGCCGCCGTCCGACGAAGCCAAGGCTGAGCCGGCAGCCGCTCCGTCACAAGCTTCGCTCCCGGCCACGCCAGCACCCGCGGGCGGCGACCTCTCCGCTGCGCAGCGCGCCGAAATCGAGAGCGGCAATGCGCCTCGCTCGGGCCCCGCCGCCGCTCCGGTGACTATCGTCGAGTTCGCCGATTTCCAATGCCCATACTGCGCCCGCCTCGCGGTGACGCTGCAAGCCCAGGTGCTGCCTCGGCACCAGAAGGACGTACGCCTGATTTTTCGCCAATTTCCCTTGCCCATGCATCCCTGGGCCGATGAAGCGGCTCGCCTCAGCGAGTGCGCCCTCAGCCAAGGCCAGGACCGGTTCTGGACGCTTTACAATTTCTTCTACAGCCAGCAGGACCGGCTCGCTTCCCCGCTCCTGTCCGCCGCCGAAGCCGAGCTCGGGAAGCAGCCCGGTTTCGATCCCAACGGCTTCGAACACTGCGCGAATAGTCCGGCAACGGGAAAACTCGTCGCCAGCGACGCCGCGCTCGCCCATGAACTGGGCGTCCGCGGCACCCCCACGCTCTTCATCAACGGCCTGCGCATGAGCGGCGCGCAAAGCGCAGCCGCGGTCGAGGACCTGATCCAGCGCGCACGCACGTCCGCAAGCACCGGAGCGGCCAAGCCCTAGAACCCATCTCATAAACATGCCGGGGGCAGATTTCGCTTGAGAGCCGGGCCGGGATGCGCAATGGTGGGAATGCTCTGGAACTCCGAAAAGGCGTATGGGCAGAGGCTGGGACGTAAGCGACCAGGATTGGGAGCTGA
>DATNED010000147.1:0-2050 GCA_035553115.1 Terriglobales bacterium
CCGGAGCGGTGCGGCTGATCCTCGACCTCGGGGAAGGCGGCGCGCGATGAGGAGGAACGACGACCGCGCCATCCGCAAGGAAATGCAATCGCATTTGGACGAGCATGCCGCCGGCCTGATGGCCCAGGGGGTGGCGCCTGCCGAGGCGCGGCGCAGGGCGGCGCTGGCGCTCGGGGCCGAGGCGGTCGAAGAGGCGTGCAAGGACGTGCGGCCCGGGCGGTGGACCGAGGATCTGCTGCGGGACCTGCGCCACGGACTGCGGATGTGGCGGCGGCAGCCCGGATTCACCGCGGTGGTGCTGCTGACGTTGGGCTTGGGCATCGGCGCCACCACGTTGATGGTCACGCTGGTGAACGGAGTGCTGTTCAAGGCGCTGGCGTTCGCGCACCCGGAGTGCGTAGTCAGCGTGCAGGAACAGACGGCCGCGCCGCCGAATGCCACCGCAGTGGCGGAGGGATGGTGGAACCGTTGGGCGGTGACCTATCCCAACTATGAGGATCTTCGGAAGGCCTCGCGCACGCTGGAGCTGGGGGCTTGGACCCGCAGCGATGGAATCGCAAGCCAGCCAGGCAGGGCCAGCCACGTGGACGCAGACGAAGTCACGGCGAGTTTGTTCCCCATGCTTGGGGTCCTGCCGGCTGCAGGGCGGAATTTCTTGCCGCAGGAGGATCAGCGCGGGGCTTCGCCGGTGGCGATCCTGAGCGCGGGGCTGGCGCGGGCGCGATTCGGATCGGCGCAGGCCGCGGTCGGAGGCCGCGTGGTGTACGAAGGGCAAGCGTATTCGGTGGTGGGGGTGATGCCGCCGGGGTTTGACCTGCAGGGATACACGACGGCCGACGCGGCGGACATCTATATGCCGCTCGGGCAGGATCCGTCGCCGAATCTGCAGAACCGCGGGCGTCACATACTGGGCGTGGCGGCGCGCCTGCGCGCGGGGGCGACGCTGGAACAAGCGCAGCGGGAGGTCGAGGTGGTCGCGCGGCGTTTGCAGGCGGCGTATCCGCAGACGAATGCGCAGCGGAGTTTCCTGGTGCGTCCGTGGCGGGCCGATGTGGGCGATACCAGCACGACGTTGTGGCTGCTGCTGGGCGCGGCCGGACTAGTGCTGCTGATTGGCTGCGCGAATGTGGCGAGCTTGCTGCTGGTGCGCGCCCAAGCCCGCGAGCCGGAGCTGGCGATGCGGGTGGCACTTGGAGCGGGCAGGGGAAGGCTGATTCGGCAATGCCTGGCGGAGTCGCTGCTGTTTGGGCTGGGGGGCGGGGTGCTGGGCCTCGTGCTGGCATGGGCGGGACTGCGACCGTTCCTGGCGATTTGGCCGGGGAGCCTGCCGCGCGCCGCCGATGTCTCCCTCGATTGGCGCGTGCTCGCGCTGGCGGTGGTGGCATCGCTGCTGTGCGGGATATTCTTCGGCTTGACGCCGGCATGGCGCACGCGGCTGCACGCGGTGGATGCGGTCCTGCGCGGGGGCGGACGCGGCGCGGCCATCGGCGGAGCGCGGCTGCACAGCGGTTTCGTGATCGCCGAAGTGGGCTTGGCGGTTGTGCTGCTCACGGGTGCAGGAGCGCTCGGCGCTGCCATGATCCGGCTCAGCCATCTGGACCTTGGCGTGAATCCCCAAAACGTCGTTGTCGGGCGGGTGGCGATGCCGCCCGAGGTGCTGGCGGCGCCGGCCCGGGCGAGGGCGGCATGGCATGATGTCACCGCTCGGGTGCGCGCCATTCCAGGCGTGGAGGCGGCGGCCACGGTGGACACGGTGCCGTTGCGGGAAGGCAACAACCCCGCCGAATATTGGGTGGGAGCGGTCGCGCCGCCCGAGCGGCAACAGCCAACGGCGCTGATCAATTCGGTCGGGCCGGAGTATTTCGAGGTGATGCGGATTCCGCTGATCGCCGGGAGGTACCTCGGCGAACGCGATCGCATGGGCGCCATGCCCGCGGCGGTGATTGACGACGTGCTGGCGCGGCACGCCTTCGGCGGGCGCAACCCGATCGGCCAGCAAATCCACATTGGATTGGGAAACGATCCACTGACGATTGTGGGGGTGGTGCAG
>DATNED010000148.1:0-5111 GCA_035553115.1 Terriglobales bacterium
CCAGCGCGGGGCGCGAACAATTTGGATGCGGCGGCTGACGGCGTGATGTCGCCGGTTTGCTCGAAGGCGGAGATGTTGCGCAGCACGTAGATGCCGCGACCATAGGTGGCGACGACAACATCGTGGTAGCGAGGTTCGACCGTGATCCACGTGACGGGCGAACGGGGCAGGTCGCGCTGGAACTGAGTCCAAGACTGGCCGTCGTTGAGCGAATAGAAGAAGCCGTGGCCGGTGCCGGCAAAGAGCATGCCGCGCCGGTTGGGGTTTTCGGCGATGGAGCGGGTGTAGTCGAGGGGGTTGCCGTGGGGAAGGCTGGCGGCGATGGGCGTCCAGGTCTGGCCCCAATCGGCGGTCTTGAACAGGTAGGGGTTGCGGTCGTCCACCAAATGCAGATCGTAGGCGACGTAGGCGGTGCCGGGATCGAAGTTGGAAGGCGAAATTTGGGTGACGGTGCCGTTGGGCGGCAGGCCGGGGAGGTTCTTGGTGACGTCCACCCAGTTCGCGCCGCCGTCTTTGGTGTAGCAGAGCTTGCCATCGTTGGTGCCGGCCCAGAGGAGATGGCGCTGGATGGGCGAAGGGGCGATGGCGAAGACGACATCGCCATAGAACTGGCCGAGATTGTCGCCGACGAGGCCACCGGAGGAGACGATCTGGGCGGGATTGCGGGTGGAGAGGTCGGGGCTGATCACCTTCCAGGATTGGCCGGCGTCGGTGGTGTGGAAGATGACCTGGCAGCCGTAGTAGACGCTGCCGTCGAAGGGATCCACGGCCATGGGCGGAGTCCAGTGGCAGCGGTACTTGAGCAGGTTGGGCTGGGAGTCGAGCGTGTGCATCCAGGGCGAGACCGAACGGGCGATGCCCTCGCGGGCGTCGTAGCGGGTGATCTCGTCGCCGTAGCAACTGGCCCAGACGATGTTGGGGTCGGCGGGATCGGGGATGGTGAAACCGCTTTCGCAGCCGCCGAGGGCGTATTGCCAGGGCGGCGCCGCGCCGCGGCCGAAGCCGCCGCGACCTGCGGCGGCGCCGCGGCCGCCGCGGGGATCTTGCGCGATGCCGGGAACGACGCCATTGCCGGTGCCTTCGGGGCCGTTGCTGGGACCGCGCATGGTCCCGTTGTCCTGGCGATTGGTGTAGACCCAGTAAGGGACGCGGTTATCGGTGGCGACGTGATACATCTGGCCGTCGGGAATGCGGACGGAGAGCACCTCTTTGCCGGTGGCAATGCTTGCGCCGCCGTCGTCGGTCAGCACGTAGCGGCCCGGGATCTTCGGGTCCATCCAGATGTCGTGGCAGTCGCCGCAACCTGCTTCTCTTCTTGGCGCGGGCCCCAGCGCGGCTGCGCCGCGCGCCCCGCTTATGCTCGCGCCAGCTTGGGGGCCCTGAGCCCCAAGCTGGCGCTGCGCTGCCGCGGTGGGTGAGCGGGGCTCGTCGAAGGTCTTGCCGCCGTTGTAGGAGCGGTGGAAGCTGCTGTTGGTGACCAGCACGTCGTCTTCGTTCTGCGGATTCACGGCGATGCGGATGTAGTAGCCGGCGCGGCCGATGAGGGTGCGGTCCCAGTTGACGTCGCTCCAGGTCGCGCCAGCGTCGTCGCTGCGCCAAAGCGAACCTTGATCGGGCGTCTGAATGAGGGCGTACATGCGCTGGGAATCGCTGGGTGCAATGGCGACGTCAATCTTGCCGACCGGCGGTTTGGGCATGCCGGCGGCGACGGAGATGTGGGTCCAGGTCGCGCCCGCATCCTTGCTCAGGTAGACGCCGCTGCCGGGTGTGCCGGTGTAGCCGGGCCACATGCCGCTGAACTCGCCCCAGGTTTTCATCATGACCTGCCATGTGCCCGCGAGGAGTATGTCGGGGTTGCGGGCATCCATGGCGAGGCCGGAGCAGCCGGTGTCGGGGTTGACGAAGAGCGAGCGGGTCCAATTCAGGCCGCCGTCGGTGGTTTTGTAGACGCCGCGTTCCTGCTGCGGGCCGGTGGTGCGGCCGAGGGCGCAGACGTAGACGGTTCCGGGATCGGTGGGGTTGATGACGATGCGGCCGATGCGGCCGGTCTGCTCGAGGCCCATGTTCCGCCAGGTCGCGCCGCCGTCGGTGGATTTGTAGACGCCGTCGCCCATCACGTCAATGTCGCGGATCGCCCAGGCTTCGCCGGTGCCCGCCCAGACGGTATTGGGATCCGACGGCGCCACCGCGAGCGCGCCAATGGCCATGGAATCCTGGCCGTCGAAGACGGGTGCGAAGTTGTGGCCACCATCGGTGGATTTCCAAACGCCGCCCGAGGCCGCGCCCAGGTAATACGTGCTCGGGTCGCCTTCGACGCCGGCGGCGGCGGAGATGCGCCCGGAGGGCTGGGGGCCGAGGTAGTCGAAGTGCAGCGGTGCGGGCGTGGAGGCGCGCTGCGGGCCGGCGGGGCCGCGGCCGCCGCGCTGGGCGGCAAGCGAGGAGGGCAATGCGGCGCAGATGGCAAGGAGAGCGAGGCGGCGAAGGTTCATTGCGAGGTTCATTGGGGATCCGCCTGTTTGGTGTTGTTCCACACTGGGGGTTCGACGTGCATCAGGTTGTGAACGAAGAAGTCTTCGAGCAGGTGCTGGTAGTAGGCACCACCGGCGCCATGGCCGCCGCCGGGGACCTCGAGCAGATCGAATTTCTTGTTGTGCTTGATGAGCTGGTTCACGACCTGGAGGGTTGAGGCGGGATCCACGTTATTGTCGAGTTCGCCTAGGACGAGCAGCAGCTTGCCTTGCAGGCGGTAGGCGTTGTCCACGTTGGAATCTTCGGCGTACTGGGGACCGATGGGCCAGCCCATCCACTGCTCGTTCCACCAGATCTTGTCCATGCGGTTGTCATGGCAGCCGCTGTTGGAGACGCCGACGGTATAGAAATCGGGATGGAAGAGCAGGCCGCCGAGCGAGTTCTGCCCGCCGGCCGAGGTGCCGTAGATGCCGACGCCTTGGCTGATGTCGTACCAGGAGTACTTGGCGGCCGCCGCTTTGTGCCAGAGGATGCGGTCGGGAAAGCCGGCGTCCTTGAGGTCCTTCCAGGCCACGTCGTGGAAGGCGCGGGAGCGGTTGTTGGTGCCCATGCCGTCAATCTGGACGACGATGAAGCCAAGCTCGGCCAGCGGCTGCACCGAGGTCGCAAACGCCTTGGGGACGAAGTTGCCCTGCGGACCGGCATAGATGCTCTCGACCACCGGATACTTTTTCGCTGGATCGAAGTTCGTGGGGCGGAAGATCACGCCCCAGATGTCGGTCACGCCGTCGCGGCCCTTGGCAGAAAAGATCAGTGGCGCTTTCCATCCTGCGGCCTCGAGGGGAGCGAGGTCGCCCTTTTCGAGCGGCATCACTAGGGACTGGTCCGACGTGCGGCGCAGCTCGGAGACCGGCGCCAGGTTCACGCGCGACCAGGTGTCCACGTAGAACTGGCGGTCGGGAGAGAACTGCACGCTGTGGGTGCCGTTGGCGGTGGTGAATTGGGTCAGGTCGGTGCCGTCGAAGTTGATGCAGTAATAGTGGAGGTAGTAGGGATCTTGTCCGGCGATGGTGTTGCTCGCCTCGAACCAGATCTGGCGCTTGACCGGATCCACGTAATCCACCCCACGCACCGGCCAATCGCCCTTGGTGATCTGGTTCTCGACCTTGCCGGTGAGGCCGTTATAGAGGTAGAGGTGCTCCCAGCCGTCGCGCTCGGAGGCCCAGATGATTTCGTGGCCGTCGTCCAAGTCGGCGCGGAATTTCTTGCCGGTGTCGGTGGGCGTGGCGAGCAGCGGGCGGTAATCAATGAAGGTCGGGCTGGTCTCGTTGATGAGCGTGCGGGCTGCGCCCGAGGGTGCGGCGACTTCGATCACGCGGTAGACCTGGTGGCCGCGCTGGTTGTATTCGAAGGTGAAGCCGCGGCTGTCTTGCCACCAAACCGGCGGGGTGAGGTCGTAGGGGTTGGGAAAAAGATCGTTCTTGATCTCGACTTCTTTGCGGGTGGCTACATCGAACAGTGCTGGGTGCGCGATGGCCACCGTATCGCCGGGCTTCTGGTACAGCGGTCCCTGGAAGGAAATGGGCTGAACCTGGGTTTCGGGGGAGGATTCGACGTATTGGATGTGGCGGTCGTAGCCGGGACGGGTCGAGAACGCCGCGAGGTACTTCGAGTTGGGCGACCAGGCGAGCGAGCGCAAAGAGTAATAATTGCCCTCAGAGCCGTCGAAGCTGAGCGGCGTTGCGGTTTTGTCGCCGGGATGCCGAAGGAAGACGTTGAAGTTCTCGATTATGGCCTCCCACTGGCCGTCGGGCGAGAGGCGAGACGTGGGACCTGGGCGAACTGCCGCTGCCACCTGCGGCGGGCGCGCTTGTTCGGGGACGAGCGTTTCGAGGCCATCGATGACGTCGTTGTCGAGCATCGGAGGGGCGTCGAAGGCGGGGTCGTAGGGCGGGTCGTCCACCGCCGGCATCGCCGGGGCGCGCCCGCCGCGGCCGCGGCCGCCCGCGGGGAGAGCCGCGCCTTGGGTGCAGGTGTAGGCGGTGAGGTCACAGGTCCAGAAGTGGCCGCTGAGGCCGAAAGTGATGGCGCGCTCGCCATTGATGAAGCGCAGCCCGCCGGCGCCGGTGCCGCCGCGTCCGTTCGCGGCGGGCGGATCGAAGAAGGGCAGCGTGATCGCGGTGTAGCTGGTTCCGCTGGCCGAGGAGAGCGCCGACGCCAAGCGGGCATGATCGAATGCCGGGCGCTTGGTCTTGGTCGCCGTGTCCACCCAAATGAATTCGGTGCCGCCGGTCACGGATATGTGATACCAGAAGTGGTCGGTGCCTTCGATCCAATTCGCCGGTCCGGGCACGCCGGTTGCGAGGCCGCGGAACTTCTGGCGCAGATTGTTGGCGCGGGCGTAATCGGCGGCGGTGCCCTGGGCGGCGGCGGCGAGGGCAAAGGCTGCGACGAGCAGCAGAGGCAGAGCGAGCGGGCGGATGCGCATGGAAAGCTCCTGGCGGGAACTGTATATTTTATATTCCAAGCACGCAAGCAGATTTTGCGGCGGAGGTAAGCTTGCGGCATGGGGGTACTGATCACCGGCGCGACGGGGCTGATTGGGCGCGCGCTGGCGGTGAGGCTGCGGGCCGAGGGATGGC
>DATNED010000149.1:0-9169 GCA_035553115.1 Terriglobales bacterium
GTTTGGGTCATGACGGCCCGAAATTCGGCGGTGCGATGATGCATCGTCATGGCGGCCATGGCGGCCTGCGCCTGCGGCAGCAATGCAGTCGGACCGGGGGTGAAGAGGCGTTCCTTTTTCAGCATTCTGATAGCTAGAATACCGCAGCCCGCCGGCTGGGCACGCCCACCTCAACATTCGGCGCGGGCCCCAGCGCGGGCCGGTCGCAGTTTCGGGTCTGGCTGACGTTTCGTTGCTGCAGTGGGCAAGTTTCGGCAGCGTAGGGGTTGCATTGGCGGTTGGCCCGGCGTTCCTGTCGAATACAATAGGCAACGGACGGGCGCAGAACGATAGGGTAGATGTGCCTTGCGCAGTGCTGAGATGGGTACCGACGTTCAGTAATGGCAGCCATGGAGTCCGCATCATCCAATCCGATTACGTGGCGGTTCGGGCGTTTCGAGTTGGACGGCGAGGGACGGCAGCTTCTTGAAAACAGCCAGCCGGTGCACATTCAGCAACGGCCGCTGCAGGTGCTGACGCTGCTCTTGACGCAAGCTCCGGCGGTGGTGAGCCGCGAACTCCTGACCCGGCAGCTTTGGCCAGACGATGCCGAAGTCGATCGTGAAGACGCGCTGAATGCGATCGTGGCGCGGCTGCGCCGGACGCTGCGGGATGATATCGCCGAACCGCAATTCGTCATCACCGTGCCCGGGCGAGGCTACCGCTTCATTGGGCTGGAAGACGGGGCTGCGGCGCAGGCGCCGCCGCAGCAGATTGCGCCGGATCCGAAGCCGCGATCCTGGCAACGGCGGGTCTGGACCGCGCTTGCGGTCGCAGGCCTGGCGGGCGTGGGATGGGAGGCGCTGCAGACGCCGCCGCAGCCGCGCATCGTGCGCCTGGAAGACTTGACCACAAGCGGGGCGCTGGACTTCCTGGCGCAGCCGGCGTCCGACGGCGCCAATTTTTATTATTTGCAGCGCGAGGGGGGCGGCTGGACGCTGATGAAGAACGCCGGGGAGGAGAGCGCTGCAGTGGAGGTTCCCGATCCGCTGCAGGCGCGCGGCAAGAACATCCTCCTGTTGGATGTCGCTGCGGATACCGGGGAGTGGCTGATTGGCGCGTTCCGGGAGCGGGGCGAAGCATTCGAGCTGTGGCATTGGCGCGCGCCGGGAGGCACGCCACTGCGCGTCGGCACCGTCGCCGCCGATGACGCGGCCTGGTATCCCGACGGCAAGCGGATTGTGTATGGGACGCACGGGCGCCTTTGGAGCGTGGCGCCCGATGGCCGCGATGCGCGCGAGGAGTCCAGCGTCGGCGGCGGCGTGCTGAACTGGTTCTCCTGGTCGCCGGATGGGAGCGAGCTGCGCTTTTCGAGCGACGACGCGATTTGGCGGTGGCGTCCCCTCGACCATGCGCCGGCACAGCGGCTGGGAGCAGCGTATCCGCGGTGCTGCGGCAACTGGTCGCACGATGGCCGCTACTACCTGTTCAGCGAGCTGCGAGCCGGCGTTTGGAATCTTTGGGCGCAGCGCCAGGTTGGCCGAATTTGGCGCTTCGGCCGGATGCCGAAGGCGGCGCAATTGAGTTTCGAGCCACGCAACGTGATGGGCGCGTACGTGGGACGCGGCCACGAGGAGGTCGCGTTCTACCAGACCGATCAGCGCGAGGCGCCCGAACGGATGGATTTGTCGAAGCATGCAGCCGTGCCACTGCTGGGGGGACGCAACGCGAGTCAATTGGAATATGCCCCGGATGGCCGGCATGTGGCGTTCGTGGATCAGCGCGATAGCACGCTTTGGGTCGCGGACAACGCCGCCGGATTCCAAGCGAGCAATTTCCGCCAATTGACGCTGCCGGGCGGCGTGGCGGCGTTCCCGCGCTGGTCCCCGGATGGAAAATGGATTGCGTATACGTACCGTGCGGAAGGCAGCGCGGAGCGGGCGTGGACGGTGCCGAGCTCAGGCGGGGCACCCGAGGCGGTGGCGGTGCCGCCGCAGTTTGAGCACATCCTGGTCACCAACCCGGATTGGTCGGCCGACGGCGGCCAGCTTCTGGTCGGGCTCGTGGACCAAACGCCCGGGCGACCTGAGCATTATTCGCTTGCCATCGTGGACCGGCAGCGCGCGACCTACCATGCCGTTTCCGGCTCGGACGGATTGACCGCTGCGCGCTGGTCGCCCGATGGACGCTGGATCGCGGCCTACAGCAACGACCAGCACCAGCTTGAGATCTACGATGTGCGGCGGCGGCAGTGGCAACAGATTGCACGCGGCTCGGCGTTCAGCTTTCCGGTTTGGTCGCGGGACGGGCGGTATGTCTATGCCCAGGACCTGCTCGCCGCAGGACAGCCAGTAGTGCGCTACGCGGTGAATACGTGGCGGCCGGAGGCGGTGACCGATTTCTCCCCATACCTGCAATCGGGCGTGCACCGCGCTGGATTCCTATCGCTGGCGCCGGATGGCTCGCCGGTGGTCGCCTTCAACACCGGATTCGCGAATCTCAGGCGGGCCTGGCTCGAGCTCCCGTGAGGAGGGTCGAACCGGCAAGCAGGCGCGGTGGAGCTGAGGCGGGATCGAGGCGGCATGGACGCCGTCATCCGCCGCAAAGTTGGCGCTGGGGCCCGCGCCAAGCAATGCTTCATGGCAATTTCTGCATGATCACCTGCAGCTTCAGGGTTTGCTTCGCACTCACCTTCAAGGGTCGTGCCCTTGCCGCAATACCCGTCCCGGGGTAATACCAATCTCGGTATCCCGCCGCTCTGATGTACAGCACCACGGGCACGGTAGGCACCAGAACGTCAATTTCGCCCTTGAGACTGCCCGCGGTGCCGAAATACGATTTTGAATTCCCTTGGCGCCACATTGAAATCTGCGGCACAACCGGCGCCCCGGACCCTGCGTCCGAAACGGTGCCGAGGAGCCGCCCGCATTGGGGGCCAAGTAAACGGCGATCCGCGAGGCAGAGCCTCCGGGGTCGGTGTGGATAAGGGTTGGCGGACGCATCGTGTAGAATTGCCCGGGAAGCGCTGGGAAAAAGTCTTCTGGCTTCTCCGCCCAGAGCTGGACGGTGGTGGCGCCGAATCCCGGTGCCGTCGCGATGATGAAGTTTCCGGCTGCATCGCTGCGGGCCTGCAGCAGCATGCCCGCACTTGGCCGCATGATATCGGCAGCTTGAACCAACGCGCCCGCCATGGGCGCGCCATCCGCAGTGAAAGCAGTTCCCGAAGCGTGCCGCCCGAGGATGAGCCGGCCCCGCCCGCGATGAAGCTGGTGGCCAAGAGCAAAAGCCCGAATCCGAGTTGCTTCACCGCAGTTCCCTCATGGCGTGATAATGGTGCCTATGGGGATCATCGAACCGCCGGGCAGCGTGTAAGCGACCCCTCCAATAAGCACGCTTGTCGAAGAATTCTGAATCGTCCAGCTTGTGCTGCCCATCGGAACCGATGCGCCTCCAGTAGGGCAGCTGGACCATTCATTCGTCAGGCTGTAACCACAGCTCCCGCCCACGGAATTGCAGCCGACCGTCAGCCTGTCGGTGAATTCGGACAGCGCGGTAGGTGCCGTGCAGAGCGTTGGCGCCGCCGGGCCATTGCCGCACGAATTTGTGCTTGGCCCGGCCACAAATTGCTCCGCGACTGGCGTGGTAATCGAGTCGAGATTCCGGTCGACGACGAAATAGGTAACAAACCTCTCAACGAACGAAATGGAGCAACCAGCCGCGATCGTCTGGGAAGTATCGAAATGGACCTGCAGCCGCGGGTGCTGCGGCACGAAGCTCACTGAGTTGTCACTTGGCACGCCGTTGGCCGTCGCCGAGACGCTCACCGAATTTGAAGCGGTGGTGGCGACCGCGAACGTTGCGTCGATTTCGCTGGCGGATACAACCGTCACCGAGCTTGCTGTCACCCCGCTCCGGTAATGCTTACGCTTGCGGGCGAGGAGAATCCGCTTCCATCAATTTCCACGTCGACGCTGGTGCCTACCAGGACCGCGCTTGGCGTGATCGAGTCGATATGCACTGGGGTGACGACCTCAACCGGCGCGGCCGCGATGAGGTCGCCGGTGGGACCGCCGCAGGGGCAGTCAAAAGGGTTGCCTTCGAAGGGGACGTCCACCGGGAAGAGCTCGCCCTCGACGTCGGTCTCGCCGAGGGCGGTGGCGGTGAACTGGGCCTCGCCGCCGGCAATCGAATTCGGCGCCGGCGTCGCCGGTCCAACTGGCGGTGCCGGTGCAGTCGTTGCTGGCGCCGGTCACGTCCTCGACGGTCATGTTGGCGCCGAACTCATCTTCGATCGGGATGTCGATATCGGGATCAATGAACACCTGGGGGCAACTGTATCCGCAGCAATCGCTGCACACGTAGCAGCAAGTCGCGGTCCGCACGTTGAACACCGCCGCGCTCAGCACCACGTTGTGCATGGTCCAAAAGCCGGTCTTGGGAACGATGATCCTGCCCCTTGGCCCAGGCGCCGGAATCCCGGCCGGCATCAGCATAGCGTTGCCGCCACCGCCGTTGGCGTGACCTCCGCGGCATTGCCATTGCTTCATGGCAATTTCTGCATGATCACCCGCATCTTCAGGGTTTGCCTCGCACTCACCGTCAAGGGTCGTGCCCTTGCCGCAATACTCGTTCCTGGGTAATACCAATCTCGGTATCCCGCTGCTCTAATGTAAAGTACCACGGCGACCGTGGGTACCAGAACATCAAAATCCCCCTTGAGACTGCCGGCGGTACCGAAATAGGATTTCGGATTCCCCTCACGCCACATTGAAATCTGCGGCACAACCGGCACCCCGGTTGCGACATCGGCGACAGTGCCCACGAGACGCCCGCATTGGGGGGCGAGATAGACATTCACACCGGCCAGGATCCCGCTCGCCGGTACCGGTCAGATCTCGAATGCGCGGCTCGTGTAGAACGCGCCCGCCATCTCCGGATAGAAATCGCCCGGCTTCCCTGCCCAGAACGCAAGTTTCGTGCCTGGCGGCTCTGTGCTAGGCAAATCGAATCGGCCGTCGGGACCGCTATTCGCTTCCAGGCCGGGGCCGGTATGTGGGTGCATGATGTCCAAGGCGAGCACGTGCGCGCCCTGGACTGGTCTGCCAGCCGGATCACGCACCGTTCCCTGCACCTTGCCCCCGGTCCCCACGCCGGCAATGAACAGTGCGACGACAATTTGTGCCAAGATAATTGCCTGCGACATGAGTTTGTTCCTAGGGTGCGATGATCGGTCCGGTCGGAACTTGATTGCCGCCGGGAAGTGTATATGTGATCCCGCCCAGGTCAAACCTAAGGCGGGCCTGGCTTGAGCTCCCGTGAGGAGGGTCGAACCGGCAAGCAGGTGCGGTGGAGCTGAGGCGGGATCGATGCGGCATGGCCCCCGTCATCTGCCGCAATGGAGTTGCGCGCTCGCGGCGGCGGCGGCTCGCCGCACGACTTCCGAATTGTCCTTCGCCGCCGCGTCGACCTGTTCGCAGCCAGCGCGATCCCCGGTTTGCCCAATGCCCCAGACTGCGGCCGCGCGGACCTGGGCGTTCTCGTCGTGCGCTCGTGAAACTAGGATTGCTTCGATTTCGGCGACTCCCGCGCGGGTAACCATTGAGCGGTAGATTGGCTCCAGCATCGTGGCCAGCGTTTCCAGGCCAGCATGACGAGTCAGCACATCCCCGTGGCGGATTTGCCTTGCGAGCGCGGGAATTGCCGCGCTGCCGAAACTTGCGAGCGGGTCCGTCGCGTCGCCGCCGGTCGCGACTGCCCCTGCCAGCGCATCGATCGCGCGCGGATCACCCAGCACGCCGACCGCCTCAATCAGGTCGCCGTAGTAGTTCATGTAGTCCTCGCCCCAAAGCCCGGGCGGGTTCGGGGGTAGGCAACGACGGCATTCTCGCGGGCCAGCAGGGCGATGAGCGCAACATGGATCTGGTTCGCCTCGCGGCCGAATCTTGCCAGCGTTAGATGCAATGGGCGGGGCACGAATGCCATGTCGTGGTCGCCCCCGAGCACGAGGAGCGACCTGAACGCATTGGCGCGTTCGTGCCATTGGGGCGATTTGAACCGTTCGAAAAGCGGGCCGAGCACGGCCTGCGGGTCCGTCTGCGGCGCTGCCTGCGGGCCCTGACCTGGTGCTGGGGGGACCGCTTCCCCAAGCAACACAAGAATGATCGCAATTTTCGCCAAGGCTCGCCTCAATGTGAGTAACCTCCTGCGTGGCTGCGCCAGTCCGCGTGCGCACACGACGTGCCGCATGGCCCGTTTTGAGCCTCGACGAAATCGGCCTGCGCCTCGCCGGGCATCTTCCCGGCGGCGACGGTCATGTTCTGCCACTCCGTAAGCGTCCCGGATCAGCGCATCGATCGCACGCGGATCACCCAGCACGCCCACCGCCTCAATCAGGTCGAGCGAGGCCTATATGAACTACTACGGCGACCTCATCGCGGTTGTCGGTACCCTGGGGGACCCCCGTTCCATCGATGCCCTGGTCGGCGCGGTCGAAACCGGCGGCGATGCGACGGAGCCGTTAGCTGCGTTTGGGAGCGAGGCAATACCTGCGCTTTTAGCCCGCATGCGAGACGGTGATATGCTGGCCCGCTTCGCCTGCCTGGAAGTGCTCGTCGCGATGCTGGAGCCGCTCAATCGCAGTTTGGTGACGCCGTCCGGATTCGCTGCAATTGCGTCCGCGGTCAGATCTGAAGGTCACGACGAGAATGCGCAAGTGCGCGCGGTTGCCATCCGCGGCCTCGGAGCATTGAGCAAGCGTTCTGATTGCGGTGCGGTCCGAGCCGCAGCAGCGGATCCTGCCGTTGTGGTGCGGCAAGCCGCCGTAGCCGCAAGCCAGCAGTTGAATTGCGACGCGCCGATTCATTAAGCGTGGCCTTTCTGCCCAGAATTGAACCACCGTTCCCGCCTTCTCGGCCCACTGAAAGCGCGCGCCCGCTGCCGGCAGGTTTCCGGCGCCGCGCGGCCCAAGCTGGAGTCTCGCGGCGACCGTCCTCAGAGGAGTTCCAGCCAGGCTCGCCGCAGGTTGGCGAATCCCAAATTGAAGGCGACCAATAACCACGGGGCGCATTATTGGCTGCGTCGTCCTCGCGGGCCAGCAGGGCGATGAGCGCGAGGTGGATTTGGTTGGCCTCGTGGCCAAATCTCGCGAGCGCCAGGTGCAGGGGTCGAGGCGCGAACTCGGTCTCGTTGCTGCCAAGCCGGAGTAGCGCTCTGAAGGCGTTCGCGCGCTGATCCCATTTGGGGGACCGAAATCCGGAGAAAATCGGGGCCAGAATTGCTTGCGCATCCGTCGCCGGCGACTGCGGCTTTACCTGCGCAATCGCGGGGCCTGCAAGAAATGCGAGGATGAGCGCACCAGATGTGCAGGTGTGCACGCCGGCAAAGTTCCTGGCCAGAGCGATGTTCGAGGCCAACTTTTCGATTTCGCCGTTCACGGTGATCTGCCCCGCGTCGGCGCCAGAGTATTCCTCAAGCGCAAGACCGTCGCCGCTCGCGAGTTTGAGGCTGCCGTCGCCGAGCGCGCTCCAGGGCGTGGCGCCATCGAAGGCCGCTTTGAGGATCGTTGCGCACGCGCCGGCAACGCCACCGTGGGCCTGGGTGTAGCTCGGGTGTTGCGGGCATCCTTCGGGAAAAGCCTGCGGCAGCAAGGCACTGCCGAAGCGCGCCGCGCTGCGCGCCAGCGCCTCGCTGCTGAACATGCTCTTGTGAACCGGATACTCGCCCGCACCTGTCGCGATGACCTGCAGGCGCCCGCCGAATTCCTCCGGGCGCAGGGTGCGGTGCACGAACCATTTTTGGCGGAACACGGCCTTGACCGCGCGCCAGGCCGCTTCGGCCTGCAGGGTGAGAAAATGCGGCGCGCCGAAGGTGGCGAACGAGGATTGCTTCTCAAGCTGGAGGTAAGGGTTCCCCGGATTTGCGGGAGCGTTGAACGCAAGCAGACGCAGGCCGGCGTTGTAGAAGGCTTGGCAGGCTTGGTCGCTGTGCACATACGAGGCAAGATCGCGGCCGCAGCGAAAATAGCGCGGCGTCGGGTCGAATGCGGGCGGCGGGAACGGGCCAGAGCCGTTTTCGCAAGCGAGCCATGCGGCTGGGCCTTGCAGGTAATCCAGACCGGGGACAAAGACCGTGATGCGCCCGTCGAGGACGTATTGGCCGTAGGCGAATGGCGTGAGGAACAGCTGCGAAACGTAGGGGCCGACTGCGTCTCCGGCCGCAAAGCCGCGGAACAGCCGGCCGGCGCTGGTGCCGAGCTCCGCCGCCGCGGCTGCAGCGGTGCGATCGGCGGAATACTCGGCGAAGGCGGTGTCGCGGCATAGTGCCATCCAATAGAGCTCGATCGCCTCGGCAGCGCGCTGGGCGCTGCTGAAGCGCGGCGTCGGCGGCGCGGCCAGCTTGCCGGGATCGCGGCCCTCCAGATCGAATGCCACCCCCGCAAGCGGATTCACCAGCATCTGATTTCCGCCCAGCCCGACGCGTTCGAGCTCCGCCCCGCGGTCGCCCGCGTCCGCTGCGCGAAGGCCGCGCGCAAGCGCACGGTACGCCGAGGGTTCCACATTGCCCGCCGCGTCGTGCGGCAGGCCCTTGGAGTAATTGCCGCAGAACCCGGCCAGATCGCTCTCATCCCGGTTGGCGCTGCTCGGCTCCCCGGCGGCGCCCAGTTCTGCCCGGGCCGCGGCAAGCCGAAGCTCGTAGCTTTGCCCGACGCGCCCTTCCAAGCTCGGATGCTGGGCCCGGGCCGCGATACCCCCGGAGGCGGCCAACGCTGCGCCCAATTGTCCAAGAAAGGCTCGGCGTCGCATAGACGCGATTATTTTGCCACTTGGTTATTTGTCAACCAGACATTGCGGCGCATAGCAGGACAAATTGGAGCATTTCACTCGCGGAGGTGGCGGCGCCGCCAGTGGTAATACGCATCCGCGCTGGAGAAACCCAGCGCCGAGGCTTCCTGCTTCCCGCTCAGCGGCTCGCTCATGCTCCGCAGATCCCTCGACCTGGCTTCCATCGCCGCCCGTTGCAGGTCGCGGTAGCGGGCACCCTGGCCCGCATGGCCGCCCCTTGGTGGGCTACCTTGATTTCCTCGACGGTTGCGCCCGAAGATGCGTTCAGGATGCAGACTTGGTGGTTTTCGGCGCCCCAGTCGACGCCCACGTGAAAAGCAATTTCTGACTCCGCCATTCATTCCTCCTGG
>DATNED010000150.1:0-31981 GCA_035553115.1 Terriglobales bacterium
CAGGACCTGCCCTACAGCAGCCTCGACACGCTGAATTTCACCGCGCTCATGGCGGGCTCGCAATCGGCGGGCGGGCGCAACATCACCTTTGACAACCTGCCCAATGCCTCGATGTCCATCACGCTCGACGGCATGGACAACAACTCCGAGCGCTTCAAGAGCGGCGGCACCAGCTTCTTCACTTTCGCTCCCGAGCGCATCGGCTCGACCGACGAGGCCACGGTTTCGACCACCGGTGAGGGCGCGGGCATCGGCACCGGCAACATGAGCATCCGCTTCACCACCAAGCGCGGCACCGACCAATACCACGGCAGCTTGAACGAGCAGATGTCGAATGAGTGGCTCAATGCCAATTCGTACTTCAACAACATGCGCAATCAGCCCCGGCCGCGCTCGCGTCAGAACAACGTGAGCTTCGGCATGGGCGGTCCGCTGATTCCGTTCTCCAGCACGTGGAGCAAGAAGCTGTTCTTCTACGCCTACCTCGAGGCGCAGCCGCAGCCGGGATCGGGAACCTCGACCACGACGGTGCTCACCCCCGATGCCCAGGCCGGCAATTTTACCTACATCGGCACCGATGGCACCACGCGCACGGTCAATCTGCTCCAAGCCGCGGGCGCAGGCGGATTCACCAGCACGGTTGATCCGACCATTGCGGGCCTGTTCACCACTATCAATGGCTCGCAGAAAGCGGCCTCGGGGTTCCTGCCGATCAGTGGCCAACCGTACTGGCAAACGATGGAGTGGCAGCAGAGCAACGACATCAATCAATACTTCCCTACCGTGCGCCTCGATTATCAGATTTCGCCGGCCATCTCGTGGTCCGGAACCTGGAACTTGCGCCATGAAAACATTGAAGGCAGCGCGCCGCCGTACCCCGGCCTCGATCAATACGCCTTCAGCAACGGATACAAGATCACCACCTACGTGGCCACCAACACCGTGAATTGGGTGCTCAGCCCCACGCTGCTCAACAGCACCTCCATCGGCATCCAGAGCAATGGCGAATTCTTCTCCCACGGCGCGCAGCCTCACCAGTGGTCGCCCTACGGCGACCGCATCCTCTCGCTTCCGCTGATCTCGGCGACCATTCCAAACGTGCTGCCCTTCATCCGCAACAACCCGGTCTACCAGCTGCGCGACGATGTCACCTGGACCCGCGGACGCCACACCCTCACCTTTGGCGGCTTGTGGAAGCACACCAGCTTCTGGGAAACCTCGTTCGGATCGGCGGGCGTGCCCGACTACACCATCGGCATCGCCGGCGGCGATCCGGTGACGGGAACGCTGCAGGCGGCGCTGCCCAGCATCAATACGCAGAACGGCGATCTGGGCAACGCCGAGGGACTGTACGCGCTGCTGACCGGTCGGGTGAGCGGGATCAGCGGCGACGTGAACGTGGACGAGAACACCCACCAGTACGCCGAATTCCAGCCGGAGACCCAGCGCTGGGCATTCACCACCGGGAATCTGTATTTCCAGGATGCCTTCCGCACCACGCCGAATTTGTCCCTGAACTACGGACTGCATTGGGAGTTCGACGGGCCGATTCGCACCACCAACGGCATTGACGGCGAGCCGGGCACGCAAGGCTTCTTCGGGCCCTCAACCGCGCTGTTCCAACCGGGGGCGCTCAACGGCAACCCCAACCCGTTCTACACGTCCGTTTCGGCGCCCTACCGCCCCGACTACCGCACGCCGGCGCCGAATTTCGGCTTCGCCTGGAATCCCTCGGCCAAAAGCGGCCTGCTGGGCTGGCTATCGGGATCGAACCAACTCGTCCTGCGGGGAGGCTATGCGGTCAATTTCTACAACGAGGGGATGAACGCCATCTCGAACGTCGTTTCCACCAACGCCGGCGCGACGCAGTCCATCAGCTCGACGCCCGGCAGCCCGGGCTTCGCGCTGGGAGGCCTGAACCTCAGCTCGCCCGCGCCGCCGCTGTCCAAGTTCCCCGCCTCGTTCGGTTTTCCGTTCCCTGAATCGAATTTCGCGCTGAACGGCGGCCAGTTCCTGGGCATGGTCAACCCGAATTTGCGCACTCCCTACACCCAGAGCTGGAACCTGAGCGTGCAACGCGAGCTGCCGGGCAATGCAGTGCTCGAGATCGCCTACATTGGCAACAAGAGCACGCACATGTGGCATTTCCAGAATCTGAATGAAGTCAATATCTTCGAGAACGGATTCTTGCCGCAGTTCCAGCAAGCGCAGGGCAACCTGAGCATCTGCCAGGCGAATTCCGCTGCCTGCAAGACCGCGCAAGCCAATGCCGGCGTGAGCGCCAAGAGCCAGACCGCGAATACCTTTGCGAACTGGGGCCTGCCGGGCCAAGCCGCGCTGCCGATCTTCGACGCCAGCTTTGGCGCTAACGGTTCCCAAACGGCGCTCTCGGCCGGCTCCGGGTACGCCAACAGCACCTTCGTCACCGAGTTGCAGCAGGGCACTGCGGGCACGATGGCGCGCACGCTGTCCTCCACCTCGAGCACCAGTCCCGGCTACTATTGCCGCCTGGTGGGTGCCAATTTCGGTCCCTGCGCCGGGGTGGGATTCACCGGAACCAGCGCCTATCCCATCAATTTCTGGACGCCGAATCCATTTGCCACGGGCTTGGACTACCAGGACGACAATGGCGACAACAACTACAACGGGCTGCAGATCGCCCTGCGCAAGGCGCTCGGCCATGGCCTCAGTTACACCGCCAACTTCACCTGGAGCCACTCGCTTGGCGATGAAAACAACGTGAGCGGCCAAACCGCCGATTACACCTGGTTCACCTGGCGGAACGCGCGGCTGAACTATGGGCCCAGCGGCTTTGATCAGCGCTTCGCCTGGAATTCCTTCTGGACCTACGATCTGCCCATCGGCAAAGGGAAATGGGTCAATGTGGACAACGGCTGGCTGGACCGCGTGGTCGGCGATTGGACCTTGGGTGGCACCGAGCAAATTGCCACCGGCACGCCGGTGCTGCTCAACAGCGGGCGCGACACCTTCAACAGCTTGTCGCAGTCGGGTGTGGTGTTCGCTGGCGGCTTCACGCCGCTGCAGCTGCAGCGGGACCTCAGTGCCATTCCGAACAAGAGCGTCACAGCCGGCGGCAATTTGATCAGCAACGTGGCTGCGGTGCAGCAAGCGAGCGGCGCGGCGAACACGTCGTTCTATGGTCCGGCCGCGACGGCGGGCGCGTTCAGCCAGTTGGTGTACCTGCGCAACAACACCAGCTACGGCCTCAATATGAGCCTGAACAAGACGATTCCGTTCAGCGAGCGGGTGAATATGACCATCCGCATGGAATCCATCAACTTCCTCAACCATCCCTATTTCAATCTAGGCAGCACCAGCGTCACTTCGAACTCGTTCGGGCAAGTCAGCGGAGCCTCGGGAACCCGCAACATTCTGATGCGGGCCGCGTTGAACTTCTGATGCGCGCCTGCGTCGGCGCTGCCTTGGCCTTGGCCGCGCTGCCCCTGCTGGGGCAGCGCGGGCCCCTTCCTCAAGGCCACTCCATAGGCAAAGCCACAATCCAAGGCAACCTCATCGTTCTCACCCTGGATCCGGGCGCGCTCGGCCGGGCGAACCTCTTCGATCTCGACCACCGCACGCTGCGCTTCACCCCGGAGGGCGCAGGCTACCAGGTGGCGAATCTGGCGCTGGACTGGGATGCCGGCTTCGGTGATCGCTCGACCGCGGCCGACGTGCAGCTCGAGCACTTCGCCTTCCCGTTTTCCGGCCGGCAATGGAGCGCGATTTCGGTCGGCGGCACCGGATCGATTCGCTTCGGCGTGCCCGAGTCCGCGCGCGGCCGCGGCGGACGCGCCGCCCCTCCGGCCGGCTTCGGCGGCCGCAGCGGCGGTGTTGCGCTCGCCCGCTTCGCCCAGCTGCAGCAGGCCGCGCCCTCGATCGGCGACACCCAGGCAGCCCTGTGCGTCTTCCTGAAGCCGCGTATGTCCGGCCGGCGCTATATCAAGCAGCTGGCCGATCGCGTCGTGATTACCTGGGATTTGACCGAACCCGTGGGCGGAATCCAGGACTTTTCCTGGACGCCCACGGTCAATCGCTTTCAAGCCGTCTTGCACCAGGATGGCAGCATCGAATTCTCCTACAGCGAGATTGCGGCCCGCGATGCCATCGTCGGCGTCTACCCGAAAGGCGTGGTCGCGCAGGCTGTGGATTTCTCCCAGCTCTCACCAGGCGGAGCCCCATACCCGGCGGTCTACGAAGCCTTCCATTACCTCAAGCTCCCCAGCGCCCGCGACCTTGCGTGCAGCATCATCCCCGCCCTCGGCGACAAGTTCGACATGCTCGCCTATTACTCCGATTTCCGCGTGGACAACCAAGAGGCCGGCACTCCCAGCAACGGGCCGCTCGGCACCTCCAACGGCGTGCCGGTCACCGGCATCGGTGCGCCCCAGCGCGGCCTCGCCAGCTACTGCTCCCCCGGACGCTTCCAGTGGGGCTTCATCCAGCCCGTCTATGTCGGCGCCAATCAAATGCAGCCGGATCCGCCTCCCGATGCCGCCAACCCCGACCGGCGCGACATCATGGCCTACCGAGACCAGTTCGCCGAGATCGCCCCCGATCGCAATCCACCCCAGTACCTCTATGCCATGTCGCAGATCGGCCACGAGATGGGCCATCGCTGGTCCGCCTTCGTCTCCGCCCAGATCGGTAATGAGCTGATTCCGCTTGGGCCTACCCATTGGGCCCGCGGCTTGCAGGCGCCGGTTCCATTTCCTTATTTGCGCCCCACCGAAGCCTCGGCCATGGGCGGCGGCGTTTGGCAGGACAATCACGACGGCACCTTCACGCAGCTCGACGACGATTACTACGTCCCGCCCACCGGCTACTCCTACCTCGATCTCTACCTTATGGGTCTTGTTTCGCCCCAGGAAGTGCCGGACTTCTTCGTCCTCTCGAATCTCGTTCCGTCTGGTCACGATGCGCAAGGCCACGCCATCTTCCAAGCCGATCGCACTCCAGTGACCATTCAAGAGGTGATTGCTGCCGAGGGTCCGCGCGTGCCCGACGTCATGCACTCCCAGCGCCAGTTCAACACCGGCATGGTGATGGTGGTCGAGCATGGCCGCAACCCCTCGCCCGCCTTGGTGCACGCGGTCGAGGCCATTCGCACCCACTGGATGGCGTACTTTTCCAAGGTCACCGGCGACCGCGCCTCGATGACCGCCAATCCACGCTAGCGGACGCCCGTCGCGGCAGCGACCGAGTTTCCGCACGTGGCAAGCCCGAGGTCGAGGGGCGGGGTCCCGCCTGCGGCTCCGCCTCGCTGCAGGGCAGCGAATCTCGGCCACCTCGCCTCGACCGACCACGGAGGCGAGGGGAGGCCGACCAACGGGAGGCCGCGGTCGCGCCTGCGCAGCGATAGCAGTGCGCGACGGGGCGCAGCCCCGCAAAGAGTGGCCGTGCCACCCTGTAAGCTAAAATGGGAGGTCGGATCAGGATCTGGGGCCGGCCCTCTTCATGCAGATTTTCGGCGCATTCACCCTGCTGCTCGCGCTCGTGCTCGCCGGCTACGGCGTGACGGCTGGATTGGTGGCGCTCTTCAGCGGTCGTGCGCGCATGGCGGCCAGCGCCGAGCGTGCCAGCCTGATGGTGTTTCCCGCCGTGGCCGCAGCGGTGGTCTGCCTCGTGGGACTCATCTTCCGCAACGACTTCAGCGTTGCGTACATCGCCGAGCACAGCAACCGCGCGCTGCCGTTCTACTACAAGTTCGCGGTCCTGTGGTCGGGGCAGGAGGGCTCGCTGCTGTTCTGGAGCCTGCTGCTCTCTGGCTACGGCTTTGTCGCCCTGTTGACCAGCGGCAGACGGCATCCGCAACTGCGGCCGTTGGTGGCGATCATTCTGAGCGGCATCCAGGGCTTCTTCCTGCTGCTCAACAACTTCGTCGCGTCGCCGTTCGCCACGATTCCGGTGGGCACGCCCGCTGACGGCAGCGGGTTGAACCCCCTGCTGCAGTACACCCAGATGGACATCCACCCGCCCATCCTCTATCTGGGCTACATCGGCTTTAGCATTCCCTTTGCCTTCGCGCTGGCGGCGCTCATCCGCAAGATGCCGGGCGACAGGTGGATTCAAGTCACGCGGCAGTGGACCATGATCGCCTGGGGATTCTTGACCGTGGGCATCGTGCTGGGTGGCTACTGGGCCTACAAAGTGTTGGGCTGGGGCGGGTACTGGGCCTGGGATCCGGTGGAGAATGCAGCATTCTTGCCCTGGCTGACCGGCACGGCGTTCCTCCACTCGGTGATGATGCAGGAAAAGCGCGGAATGATGAAGGTCTGGAACGTGGGGCTGATCTTTGGCACCTTCCTGCTCACCGTGTTCGGCACCTTCCTCACCCGCAGCGGCATCGTGAGTTCGGTGCATGCCTTCGCGCAGTCGTCCATTGGAAATTGGTTCGTGGCGTTTCTGGTCGGAATGACGGCGATCTGCTTGTTTGTGTTCTTCAAGAACCGCGATGCCCTGCGCAGCGAAAATCAGCTCGAGAGCACCGCTTCGCGCGAGAGCGGATTTCTCTTCAATAACTTCATCCTGCTGGTCTGCTGCTTCGCGATTCTCTGGGGGACGCTGTTTCCGGTGATCTCCGAGGCCGTTCAAGGGGCGAAGATCAGCGTCGGGCGCGAGTTCTTTGACCGCATCAATATTCCCTTATTCCTGTTCTTGCTGTTCCTCACCGGTGTGGGTCCGTTGCTCGCCTGGCGGCGCACCTCGCTCGGCAGCCTGCGGCGCAATTTCCTCTGGCCGGCGGGGCTCGGCATCTTGGTTGCGGGCGGATTGGTCGCGTTGGGCATGCGTGATCCCTATCCCTTGGTTTCGTTCGGACTGTGCGGGTTCGTGCTGGCGACGATCGCAATGGAATTCGGGCGTGGAGCGCGAGTGGTTGCGCGGCATGGGCGCTCGCTTCCGGCGGCGGTGGTGCATTTGACCTTGCGCAACACCCGCAGGTACGGCGGCTACATCATTCACGTCGGCATCATCCTGATGGCCATCGGGATCACCGGATCCGCCTTCAATAAGGATGTCGAGGCGCCTATGCCCTACGCTGCCACGATGCGAGTTGGCCCTTACACCCTGACCTCCCAGAGCTACACCCAGGACGACAATCCGAATTTTTCGAGCGCAGCCGAGATCATCCGGGTCGAGCGCGGCGGCAAGTATGTGGCCACGATGTATCCCTCGCGGCGCTTCTACAAAGTCTCGAACCAGGCCCAGTCCATGGTGGCGATTCGCTCGCGCCCGCTCGAGGATCTGTATCTGGTCTACGCCGGCGATGATCCCACCAGCCAGCAGCCCATTCTGCACGCCTATCTGAACCCGCTCATCATGTGGATCTGGATCGGCACCCTCGTCGTCGTGTTTGGAACCCTGGTCGCGCTGCTGCCCAACCGCAAGCTCGCTGCGCGGGCCGCGCCGGTCTCCCTGCCGTCGCCAAACTCGCAGGAGGAAACCGCGTTTGCGCGATAAAGCGGCATCCAGGGTGCCGGCCATCCTGTTATTGGCGCTCGTGGTCGGGCTCGGCGCGCAGCAGTTGGGCGGGCGCGCGCGCCTGATCGGCGAGCAGCTCATCTGCCCCTGCGGATGCACCCAGGGCGCGATCGTGTGCAACCACGTCGGCTGCCCGATTGTGACCCAGTTGCGCGCCGAGATTGTGCAGCGCGCGACCTCGACCGATTCCGACGCCCTGGTGCTGCAATCGTTCGTGCAGGAGTACGGCACCCAGGTGCTTGCCAACCCCACCAAGTCCGGCTTCAATCTGCTCGCCTGGATCATGCCTTGGGTGGCGCTGGGACTGGGAATTGTGCTGGTGCTGTGGTTCGTCCAGCGCTGGCGGCGGCCGGCACGGGAAGCGGGCGCCGCGGGCACCGAGTCCGGCGCCCAGGCTACAGTTCGGCGGGAAATAGCCGATGAAATCGAGAAGGAGTGGAGGCTTTAGTGCTGCTGACTGCGGCCGCCTGCGGCACGCTGGCGGTGGCCATTTTCTATTGGGTGTTTACGGCTGCGCCGGCCGAGGCCGAAGCCAGCCCGAGCGAGGTGCGCCGCCAAGCGCTGACCGAGCGCAAGGCGGCGGTGTACGAGAATTTGAAGGATCTGCATTTTGAGCACTTGGCGGGGAAATTGAGCGAGAGCGACTACGAACGCACGCGGACGATGTTGGAGGCCGAGGCCGCCAGCGTCGTGGCCGCTTTGGAGAGCGCGCAATGAGCTGGGCTCGATGCGCTGTCGTCGCGCTTGCCGCGACAATCACTCTCTGCGCGCAAGGACCGCAGAATATCGCCGGCACGGTGCTCGACTTGACCAATGGCGCGCCGCTTCCAAGCACCCAAGTCGCGCTGGTGCAGCTCACCGGGACCATGCCCAAGGTGGCGACCACCGCCACCGACATCGCCGGCCATTACCGCTTCAGCCAAACTTCGGGCGGCCCCTTCATGGTGCAGGCGGATTGGCAGGGCGTTTCGTATTTTGCCAAGGTCACGCCGGGGCAGAGCGAAACCAACCTCCAGGTGTATGACGCGTCCCACGATCCCAAGCAGGTCGATGTGGACGCCGAGATCATGGTGCTGCAGCCCGATGCCGGCCAGTTGGCGGTCGTGAATGAATATCGCGTCGAGAATGCGCTGCAGCCGCCGCGCACGCTCAGCGGAACGCCTGGGAAAAACGGAGGCTCCGGCTTGTTCCGTTTCCGCGTGCCTCCGGGCGCGACCGTGGACATGGTGCGTGTGGTGGCCCCGGGCGAAATGCCGTTGTCGCGGCAGGCCGTGCCCACCGCCGAGCACGACATCTATGCCGTGGATTCGCCGCTGCGGCCGGGCGAAACCCAGATTCAAGTTTCCTACCGCGTCCCCTATTCCGCCCTCAAGGCCGCGCTCAGCGAATCGCCGGTCATCGCGCCCGCGCACTTCGAGGTCTATGTGCCCTCGCCCATGAGCTTCACTGGCAACGGCTTCACCCAAGTCGGCGAACAGGACGGATATAAGGTGTACGGTGTCGCCGCGCCGGCGCCCACAATGCAGTTCCAGGTCGCAGGAGACGCGCCCATGCCGAGCCCGCAAGGCCAGGGCTCAGCCGCGGCCCCGACCGCTGCAACCGGCGACGCAGGCACGGGCGGCGGAGGTGCGAGTGCCGCCGCTGCTCCTGCACCGGCGGCTGCCGCCGCTGTTCCGATGCCGACGCTGCTCGAGCGCAACCGCTGGACGATTCTCGCGTTCCTCGGCCTTGCCGCTGCGGCCGGGTTTGGGCTGTTGCTCGCCAAGTCCGAAGCCAAGCCGATGCCGATTGCGGTCGCTGCCGTCTCGCTTGCCGCCGATGCTACCCCGGGCCTCCCGGCCGGGACCACCCTCGCGTTGCCCCCAGCCGAGAGCTTGCTGCCCAGCATCCCCGCCTCCGAGCTGGCCCGCCTGAAAGATGACCTCTTTCTGCTCGAGGTCCGCCGCCACACCCGCAACATCGGCGAAGACGAATACGCCCGCCAGCGCGCCGCCCTCGCCGCCCGCATGAACCGCCTCGCCGGCCATTAAGGCCTCTCCCTCCTTGAAGATAAAGGTCTCTTCTGGGAAGCAAATTGTTTTCCAGGAATGTGCAGGCATCTGCGCAGGCCGCGGCGTGTCAGGTCCTGACATCGTCTAACCCGCACTCCCCAGCGCGGGATTTCGCTCCCTACAAAACGCAGCCAGCGCTGGCAGGCCAATTGCACTATGTCCCGCCGAAGACGTATTGCGTCCAGGACCCACTTGCCTCGCCACGGAGACTCTATGACCAACCGATTCGCCAAATTCGCCTGCACCTTGGCGGTGCTGGGGGCCTTGGCGGTTTCCCCCCGACTCCAAGCCAGCCCCTTGGCCCTTGGCACGTTCAACTACATCTACTCCGCCGGCAATGTGGGTTTCCCAGGTTTCGGAATCAACAACCTTACCGGCGCAGCCGCCAGTTGCACCGGCCCAGTCACCGGTCCGGGGACTGGCTGCTATCCGGTCATTGACGAGTTGACCTTTTCGAACGTCCAGTTGACGGTCAACTATGACGTGAATGGTTCCGCAGCAACGCCGCTGGTCGTTAACGTTCCCAATTCCGACTCGAGCCTGTTCTCTCCTAGCGCCTCGGCCAATTGCGGCACCTTCGGAGTGGACGCGGGTTGCGGCGATCCCAACCACCAGTGGCTGGTGCCCGGCCTCGAGGAGCAGTTTGGGGGCAACGTGCTGGTGGTTTCTGCGACAGTGACCGGCAATTTCACGCCGGTGAATTTCCATCTTACCGACGCCAGCCTTTATCTTTCAACCGGCAGCTTCACCGCCACCTTGAATCCCTCGACCGATTGTCAGGGGGATTGCGTCTTCGACACGGCCGATTTGGTGACCGATTTGGCGGGCACCAACAACAACGGCGGCAACAGTGGCGGCGGCAATACGGTGCCCGAGCCGGCCACATGGGCACTGGCGCTTGGCGGCCTGGGGCTGCTGGGGGTTGCGCGCAAGCGCATCGCGGGACAGGAAAAGTAGCGCAAGGCAGCGTATCAATGCAATTCATCGGCATCCGCCGGTGAGTGCGAGCAAGAGGGGGACCGAATGCAGTCTCAGTGCAAATGGGTGGCGCGAACGCTGGCCGCGTTCGCTTTGGCAAGCTCGGCATTGTTCGGGCAAGTGGTGCTCAACCCTTCGCCCACGCCGGCCGCGGCGGCGGCAGGGGCGGTGGTGCAACTGAAGGGGAAGGGTTTCCCCGCCGGCGCCATCGCCAGCGGCAACCTCCTCGTCACCATCACGCCACCCTCAGGCAATGGGGCACCGGTCACGGTTCCGGCCTCCGCGTTGATTCCGGCAAACGCCGCCCCCGCCACGCTGCGCACCATCATTTTCACCGTTCCCACGTCGCTCACCTCGAATTCGCCCCTGCTGTGCTCGATCACGGTGGCGAGCAAGGCCGCTACCAGCCCGAGTTTTTCAACCACGACCGCGGCCAGCTTCACCGTCAATCCTCCGCCCACGCTGATTGGTGCCTACCCCGGCGCTGGCACGCTCGGCACCTCGATTCCGGTGAAGTTCGTCAGCAACGGCTTCACCCACTTCGGCAGCTCCTCGACGATCAGCTTCCTCGCGCCGAACGGCGGCGATCCGACCGCCCTCACCGTCACCGGGATTAACGTCCCCAACAGCAATGAGTTGGATGGCACGCTCAACATTTCCAGCAACGCCACCGTGGGCTCCTGGGGCGCGACCATCACCACCGGCACCGAGTCCGCCACCGGCAGCCTGCTGTTCGTGGTCTCGAGCTCGAACGCCGCCGATCTCAGCCTGGTGAACCCCAGTGGAGGAGCTCTGGGGCAAACCCTCGATGTTGCCCTAACCGGCAGCTTCACCAACTTCCAAAGCGGCGTCAGCTACGTCAACTTCGGTCCCGGCATCACAGTCAACACCTTCTCGGTGGCTGATGCCACCGACGCCAGCGCCAATATCACCATCAGCCCGACCACCTACGCGGGCGCGCGCACGGTGACGGTCGTCACTGGCGGCCAATACGCCCAGGCGGTTAACGGCTTCACCGTGGGAGCGAGCGCGGCCACCTTGGTTAGCGTCAACCCCAACGCCGCCGCGCAGGGAGCGGTTCTCACCGGCGTGACCGTGACCGGCGCGAATACCCACTTCTTGCAGGGTGCAACCCAGCTCAGCTTTGGCGGCGGCATCAGTGTCGGCGCCATCAATGTGCTCTCGTCCACCCAATTCCAGGTGGACTTGGCGGTGACCAGCGCCGCCGCCCCGGGGAACAATTACACCGCGACCGTCACAACTGGTGGCGAAGTCGAGTCGCTGGGCAATGCCTTCACCGTCACCGGAGCGACGCCCATTCTCACCGGCGTTTCCCCCTCTTCCGCGGCCCAGGGGGACACCCTCAACCTCAATATCAGCGGACAATACACGAACTTCCAGACCGGCAACGTCACCCTTAGCTTCGGCGGCAGCGACATCACTGTCAATTCGCTTACGGTGAACAGCACGACCAGCATCACCGCCAACATCACCGTCGCGCAGACCGCCGCCACCGGGGGACGTCAAGTCATCCTGACCTCGGGCGGAACGGATTTTCCCTTTAACTTCAATGTTGCGCCGTCTTCCGCCCACATTGTGTCGGTCACCCCAAGCACATTCCCGCAGGGTTTCTCGCAGGTGCTGCAGGTGGTGGGCAGCAACACCAACTGGGTGCAGGGCGAAACCAATGCCGTGGATGCGACCCCTCCCGAGGTGTTGTTCTCGGTGGACCGCATCACCGTCAACAGCCCCACTTCGCTCACGCTGAACATCACCGTCCCCGCCAATGCCACCATCGGCGGCCACGACCTGCAGGTTTCGACCGGCGGCCAGATCCTGAACGCCACCGTCACCGTCTACGGCCAGACCGCGACCATGCAGATGTCGCCGGCCAACAGCACCCCCGGCGCGCTGGTGCCAGTCTCGTTCACCGGCCAATTCACCCATTGGTGCAGCCCAACTTCGACGCCTTCGTGCTCAAGCGCCAACCAGACCACGGTGGCGATCAGCAATCAGGGCGTGAACCTTTCGAACTTCACCATCACCAGCCCCTCGAGCGCAACCGCCCTGCTGACGGTTACTTCAACTGCTCCGCTTACCAACCCCATCGACCTCAACACCTTCCGCACCATCACCCTGACGACGCCGCTGGCGGCGGGGGGGAGCGAAATCGTCACCAGCGAATTCGCCATTTACACCAACCCGGCAGGCTTGTATTCGATGACGCCCGATCACGCGCCGCCGTCTTCGGTGGTGAATGTGGAGATCGTCGGCGTGGGAACCCATTTCCAGGGCGGCGTGACCACGCTCGATGTGGGTCCGAATATTGCGGTCAGCAACCTGGTGGTCAATAGCGCCACCGATTTCACCGCGACGCTGACCCTGGATGCGAACGCGCAGCTGGGTTGGCGCACCGCGTTCGTCAACACCATCTCCAATACGCTCACCGAAGAACTCCAGATCGGGTTCCGGGTGGATGGGCCGGCCGCGCCGGTGGTGACCAGTGTGTCGCCGAACACCGGCATCCAGGGCCAGACCTTGAATGTCACGGTGACGGGCGCGAACACCAATTGGGTGCAGGGGCAAACAGAGCTGATCCTGGGCGCCGACATCACCATCAACAATCTGGTCATCACCAGTCCGACCACGGCGAATGCAAGCATCAGCATCTCGCCCACCGCGCCCAGCGGCGGACAGAGCGTGATCATGCTCACCGGCGAAGAGGCCGACAGCGGATCCGGATTCAGCGTGCAGCAAGGCGACACCTCGGTGGTCTCCTCCACCGACGCGGCCACGCCCGTGGGGCAGAATTTTGCCCTGGCCGGCACCGCGCAGACCTTGAACATCGCCATCACCGGCGTGGGAACGCACTGGTTGCAGGGCGGCACTTCAGCGCAATTCGGTTTCGACGGCCAAGTGGTCGTGGATGCGCTGACCATCACCTCGCCCACCACGGCAAATGCGGTGGTGACCATCCTCACCGGCGCATCGCTCGGCTTCCGCCCGCTGACCATGACCACCGGCGGCGAGCAGGCGATGCTGCAGCAAGCCATGGACGTGGAGGAGCTTTCGCCCAAGATCCTCAGCTCCAATCCCGGCTTCGGATTGCAAGCCACCACCTTCAACGTCCAGGTGCTCGGGCAGGCCACGCACTGGCAGACGGGCGTGACGGTGCCGACGTTCACCCCCAACGGCGCCGGCATCACGGTGAATTCGTTCACCGCATTTGATTCCTCGACCGGCATCGTCAACGTCACCATTGATCCGCTGGCATTCCCGACCAACCCTCCGGGCTGCGCGACGTTGAACCTCACCACGATTCAAGGCGCGGTCAACGAGCAGGTGAGCTTGATCGACGCGCTCTGCATCGCCCCCGGCGCTGCAACCGTGCTCAACGTCACCAACGGCGCCAATTCGACGCCGCCGGCGAGCGCGCCGCAAGGTGAAACCACCACCGTTCAGATCAACGGCCTCGACACCCACTGGGTGCAAGGCGTCACCGTCGCGGCCTTCGATGGCGGCATCAACGCGGCCAACGTGAACGTCACCTCGCCCACCACCGCCACCGTGGACTTGGCGGTTCCCACCAATGCCACCGTCGGCTTCCATCCGGTCGTCATGACGACGCTCGGCGAGCGCGCCTCGCTGCAGCAGGCGTTCCAGGTCATTCCTGCAACCGCCACGCTGAACCAGGTTTCGCCGGCCACCCTCCAGCAGGGCCAGTCCGTCGCCAACGCCACCATCCTCGGGCAGTTCACCCATTGGGATGCGAGCACCACGGTCAGCTTCGGCCTCGGCGTCACCGCCTCGAATTGCGCCGCGGCGACAGCCAACAGCATCACCTGCACCTTGAGCGTTGATTCGCTCGCTTTTGTGGGCCCGCGCACGGTTATCGTGGACACGCCCGATCACAGCGAGCAGGTCACCAACAACTCGATCTTCTCCGTTACCCAGGGCCCTGCGATCATCAGCAACGTCGCGCCCGCCAGCGCCAATCAAGGCCAGCGCCAGCTTCCGCTTCAAATTCTCGGAACCAACACGCATTGGCAGCAGGGCCTCACCCGCTTCTCGATCGGCGGCGAGGGCGGCGACATCGCCGTGAACGGCGTCATCATCAACAGCCCCACCCAGGCCACCGCCTACATCACCGTGTCGCCGACGGCGGGATTGGGCCCGCGCAGCGTCTCGATGGTGAGTGCCGGAGAAATATTGACCAACGCGAACTCGGTGGTCATCACCGGCGGCATCCCTTCGATTTCCTACCTGAACCCCGGCTTCGGCGTGCGCGGCACGACGGCGCTCGCGGTCGAGATTCACGGCCTGTTGACCGCCTGGACGCAGGGCACGACCACGGTGGACTTCGGCGCGGCGCTGGGCAGCGGAGTGACCGTCACCCAGTTGATCGTCAACAACGACACCGACCTCACCGCGGTGGTCAATGTGGATGCGAACGCGCCCGTGGCCTTCGCTCCGGTCACCGTGCGCAACACCTTCAACAACTTCACTCAGGTGCTCACCTCGAGCTTCCAGGTGATCAATCCGGCGGCCCCGCCGACGCCTCAAATCTGGTACATGGATCCCAACTCCGGCTTGCCCGGCCAGACAATCAATGTCGCCCTGGGCGGCTATTTCACCCATTGGGATCCGAACCCGGATCCGAGCAGTGGCTCGAGCATCAGCTTTGGCGCCGGTGTCACCGTCAACAGCTTCTCGGTTACCTCGCCGACGAGCGCGCTGGCCAACATCACCATTGATCCGGCCGCGAGCGCGGGACCGCGCACGGTGACCCTCACCACCCCGATCAACAACGAAACCGAGACCACCACCTTCAGCGTCGTCATCGCCACGCCGGTGATCACCATCGTCAACCCGAACAGCCAGTTCCAGGGCGGTTCGATCACGGTGAACGTGCTCGGCGAGTACACCGCCTGGGATTCGACCACGGTGTTCAGTTTCGGTCCCGGCGTCAACGTCACCAGCACCAATGTGGTCACGCCCGACGTGGCGCAAATCACGGTATCGGTGGATCAGTTGGCGCAACTCGGCGGGCGCCAAGTTTCGGCGACCACCGGCGCCGAAGTGGATCACGGCGGCTTCTTCGACGTTACGCCGAGTTTGGCGACCCTGGTGTCGGTCACGCCCAACGCCGGCCTGCAGGGTGCTACTGCCTTGCCGGTCGCGGTCGTCGGGCAGAACACCCATTGGGACAGCAGCACGGTCTTCACCTTCGGCGATGGCATCGCCGTCAGCGGTGCGCAGGTCACCAGCCCCACCACCGCGACCATGAATCTCGCCATCCCGCCGCTTGCTTCCGTGGGCGCGACCTCGCTCACCGCCAGCACCGGCGGCGAAATCGCCACCCTGGTCAACGGCTTTGTGGTGCAGCCGGGAACGCCGATCGTCCTTTCCTCGGCGCCCAATTCGATCAAGCAGCAACAAGACGAACCGCTCACCATCCTGGGCCAAGTCACCAACTGGCAGCAGGGGCAGACGGTCGTGACGCTGGGCCCGGGTTTCATCGCCGACGTGCCTCAGGTCACCAGCCCGACCGCGCTGACCGTTCACGTCACTGCCAACCCGCTCACCTTCCCCGGCTGCTACGGATTGCAAATCTCGACCGGCAGCCAAACCCTGGGCTATCCCAACGCGCTCTGCGTCCAGCCCGGCCCGGCGGTCATCACCAATCTCAGCCCCGCGAGCGCGCTCCAGGGCCAAACCCTCACCATCCACGTCATCGGGCAAGACACCCACTGGGCGCAGGGCGTCACCACCGCCAACTTCGGTCAGGGCGTCTCAGTCAATACCATCACCGTGGATGACGCCACCGATGCCGATGTCAACATCACCATTGGCGCGCTGGCCAACCCGCAATTCAACACCGTCACCTTCTCGACTCAGGGCGAATCGGCGAGCATCACCGGACAATTGGGTCTGCAGATCATCGCGGCCACGCCCATCCTGACCCAGGTCATTCCGAACTCGGGCGTGCAAGGGCAAACGTTGGCCGCCCAGGTCAGCGGCCTGTTCACCCACTTCGGTCCCAGCACCGTCTTCAACTTCGGCCCCTACATCCAGGCCACCACGCTGAGCGCGCCTCCGGCCGTTGGCTTCAATTTCCCGGCCATCAACAACGCCGCGCTCGGGAGCTTGGCCATCGCCGGCAGCAGCCAGCCCAACCAGAACTTCACCGCCGAGGATCTGACCAAGGACGGCCAGACCAACACCAGCGGCGCCCTCTGGTACGCCGGCGTGGTCAACGTCGGCGGCGGCTTCTCGACCACCTTCACCTTCAAAGTCATCGGCAATGGCGCGCAAACCGGCGATGGTTTGGCCTTCGTGGTCGAAACGCCGGGCAACCTCGCGCCCTTCCCGCCGGTGAACGGCACCGGGCTCGGCGTGGGCGCCCTCAGCCCCAACCCGCAATACGCGGGCTTGGCCATCTCCCTGCCCACCACCTCCAGCGGCTCGAGCGATCTCTATGACTGCGGCGCGAACGTCGCGCTCCAGGTCGCTCCCGCCTGCAAGCAGACTTCGAATGCCTCCTTGGCTTCACAGGGCATCAACCTGGCCGATGGCAACCTGCACACGGTGACCATTGCGGCCACCGCAGCGGGCGCCTACACCGTCCAGATTGACAATTCCGCGCCCTATACCGACAACGCCCTGGCGCTGGCCCTGCTCGACAATACCGATGCCTACATCGGCCTCACCGCCTCGGCAGACGCGACCAACAGCGAAACCGTCGAGATCGAATCCTGGTCGCTGACCTCGAACCAGGGCCCCTCGAGCATCGATTCCAGCACGCTGGCTTCGGTGCAGTTGCAGATCTCGCCGCTGGCCGTGCCCGGCACCTATCCTGTGACCGCCACCACCCCGCTCGGCGGCGGCAATAATGAGGTCGCCGCGGGCGTCAGCTTCACCATCAACCCCGGTCCGGCGGCTATCGCAAGCGTGCTCCCCGGCAGCGGCCATCAAAATCAGAACGGTCTGCAGGTCACCATCGCCGGCAACGGCTTCACTCATTTCGCCGCGAATTCGGTGGTCAACCTCGGCTCCGGCGTCAGCGTCACCAATGAAGTGCTCAACGGTGACGGTTCGCTCACGGTCACCGTGAACATTTCGCCCTTTGCGCCGGTCCAAACCAACAACGTCAGCGTCACTACCGGCGGCGAAATCGCTGCGCTCGCCAACGGCTTCACCGTCCTGTCGGGTGCGCCGGTGTTGACCTCCGCCAACCCCACCACCGTGCATCAGGGCGCGACCGTCCAGCTTACGGTCAACGGACTGTTCACCCACCTCGATGCCGGCATCACGGGCGCGACCTTCTCGCCCAACGACGTTAACTTCGTCAATGTCCAATCCGGCAGCACCGCAACCCAGGCCGTCATCACCGTGCAAGTGTCGAACACCGCCGCCTTGGTTGCGCATTCGGTCACGATCTTCGATTCGACCGATGGCTCCGCCAGCGGCACTGGCCTCTTCACCGTTGCGCCCGGAATCGCCGCCGTGGCCTCGCTGTCGCCCAACGGCGGAGCGCAGGGGTCAAGCCAGCAGGTCATCATCAACGGCAATGCCTTCACCCACTTCAGCGCCAGCTCGGTCGTGGGTTTCAGCGGCAGCGGGGTCACCGCCAGCGCGGTGCAATTCAACAGCCCCAACCAGCTCACCGCCACCGTTTCCGTGGCCAATGGCACCCTCCAGGGCGGCTACGCCGTCACGGTCACCACCGGCGCCGAGCAGGCCACGCTGGCCAATGCCTTCCAGGTCCTGCCTGGCGTTGCGACAATTCAGGGCATCAACCTGAACGTCGGGGTCCAGAACTCGAACCAGACCGTAACCATCAACGGCGCCTTCACCAACTTTCAGGGCGGCCAAACCACGGCTAACTTTGGACCGTTCGTAGGGGTAGGCGGACAGCCCGCCGGCGTCGCCGGCCCGGTCCAGGTCAACAGCCCCACCAACGCCACCGCCAACCTCGTCATCGCGCCCGGTGCGACGCTGGGAGCGTACAACGTCACCATCACCGACCCGACCGACGGCAATTTGACCGTCACCAACGGATTTACCATCCAGGCATCGAGCCCAGTTGCGCCTCAGATCATGACCGTCGTGCCGCCGTACGGCGCGACCGCGGTGCCCACGAACGCCAGCTTCACCTTTGAGCTGAACGAACCGATCCAGAACGCCAACACCGGCAACGTCATCCTCTTCGATCAAAACATCGGCGGCTTCAACTGCAGTCCCAACGTGGCGGCAGTGGTGCCAGGGACGGTCTCGACGGACGCCAGCGGCCGCATCGTCACCTTCACCCCGGGTAGCAATCTGAAGGTTGGCACCGGCTACATTGTTTGCATTGACGGCGGCCTCAACAACTACACCGCTCCCGGCTACAACGGCCCCATCACCAGCCAGGGCGGCACGCCGCAGAACCTGCCCTACAACGACTACGCCTTCAACACTGGCTTCGGGCCCGCCCTCGGCGGCCCGCAATTCACCTTCTCGAACATCCTCAGCGGCGACACTGCCGTCGCCACCAACGCGGTGGTGACGATCGGCTTCAACCAGCCCGTGAACCCGACCACCGTCACCGCCGCCGATTTCTTCGTCACCCAGTCCGGCAATCCGGTCCCGGGCGCGATCAGCTACAACTCCAGCTTCACCCAGTTCACGTTCACGCCGGCGACCGCGTTTGCGGCGAATACTGCCTATGTGGCCACCTACACCAATGGCATCGCCGATTGGACCGATGCTGCCCTTTCCAACCCCGGCACGATCAACTTCACTACCGCTGCCGGCCCCAACACCACCGCGATTCGCTTTGTGACCTGGACGCCGCGCAGCAGCGAACAGACCGGCCTCAACCCCACCGTGTCCTTCACCATGAGCGGGCCCGTCAACCCGCTCAGCATCACGCCGGGCACCTTCTACGTCTACAACCAGGGCACGGGCTGGATCATCCCCGGCTCAGCCATCAGCTTCAGCAACAACAACCGCACAGTCACCCTGACGCTGCCGGGCCTGCTCGATCCCGGAACCGACTACTTCTGGCAGGTGAACGGCTACGACCGGGATGGCAACCACTTTAGCGGCGATGACTACTTCCAGACCCTGAACGCCACGACCGGCGACGCGGCTGCGCCGACCGTGGTGCAAGAAGTTCCGTCGGCAGGCAATTCGGGTGCTCCACTCAATCCCTTGCTGCAAGTGCTGATGAACAAGAACATTGATTGGAACAGTCTGGCGAGCTCGACCCTGACGCTCAGCCCGGCGCCAGTGCAGGCGCTGAATTGCGCCGCCGTCTCCGGAAACCTGGTGGCGAACTGCGGCTTCGAGACCGGGAACTTGGCCAACTGGACCCCGACCGGCAACTCAAGCGCCCGCGTCGCTACCAATCAACCCCACTCCGGCAGCTACATATTCTGCTTCTGCAACGACTCGCCGGCAGGAACCATCAGCCAGACGATCACGGACGCGCCCAACACGACCTACACGCTGACGTTCTACCTCTCCGACCAGGGCACCGGCAGTCCGGTGCTGTTTCAAGCGCTTTGGAACGGCACCCCGGTGGTCGCCATCGGCCCTTCCATCGCGACCGCCTTCGGCTGGACGCCTTATACGGTCACGGTGACCAGCTCCGGCTCGGGCTCCGACACGCTCAGCTTCACTGGCTTCAACAATCCCGGCTACTTCTTCCTCGACGACATTTCGCTCACCAACCAGGCCCAGGGCGGCGTGCTGCCGGCCGTGCAACTGGGCGCGGATAACCAGACCGTGAGCTTCGCCGGCGCGCTGCTGGCGGCCAATGCATCGTACTCGGCGACCGTGGCCGGCTTGAAGGACGTGGACAGCAACGCGATGTCCCCGTTCCAGTGGACCTTCTCCACCGGAGCCGCCGCGCAAGTGATCAACTCGCCGGACACGGCTTCGATCGCTCCCGCCTATGGCGCCAGCAACATCGCTCCGGCCGCGAGCGTCGTCTACACGCTGTCGAATCCCGTGGATCCGTCGAGCGTCAGCAATGGCTCGCTGCCGGTGTGGGATAACACCGTCGGCGGTACCGGCAGCAATCACGGCCTGCCTGGCGCCTACGCCATCAGCACCGACGGCAAGACCATCACCTTTACTCCGTCGCAGCCGTTCCAAGGCGGCCACCAGATTTGCGCCTTCGTCAACAGCAACCCGCAATTGCTGGATTCGGCCGGCAATCCGTTCAACAATCCCGAGAGCTGCTTCACCATCGCCGCAGCCACGGATTCCGCGGCTCCATCGGTGCTTTCGATCACGCCTGGCGACGGCTCGACCGGCCTCGGCCCCTACAACCCGATCACCATCCTGTTCTCGGAGCCGATGAGCCCGAACTCGTTCGGCGGGAACAACATCGCCATCTATCAAGGCACGACCCTGGTCACCGGCAACAGCGGCGCGTTGTCGCGCGACCTGACGTCGTACACGTTCACACCCAGCCTGAGCTACGGCACCACCTACACGGTTGTGGTCACGCCCGGAGTCACGGACCTCGCCAGCAACCACTTGCCCGCGCAAGTGACCTCCAGCTTTACGACCATGCCGCGACCCCCGACCAGCGGCCCCACCGAGCAGGTCAACATTGGCTGCAATCTCTGCGTCACCGGCTTCCGTCCGGGATCGGGCGCGACCAATGTGACCGCCACCAACCCGTTGACGTTCTTCATCTCCGGCCCGCTCAATCCGGCCTCGGTCGTCGTCGGCACGGCCAGCACCTCGGGCACGCTTTACGTCGCCCAGAACGGCGTGCTGATTGACGGCACCGTCGCGCTCAGCAGCAATAACCAGGTGATTGTGTTCACCCCTGCAGGCAGCACGTTTACACCAGGCGCCGCCGTGACCGCATTCTTGACCAGCGGCATCACCGATCCGGTCGGCAACCCGCTCGGTGCCTATGCGGCCGGCTTTACCGTGGCCGCCGCCACCACGAACACGCCGCCGCTGCTGGCGGGCGCGACTCCGACTGCCGGCGGCCAGCCCGTCAACACGGTTGTGGATGTGCGCTTTACCCAACCCATCCTTCCGGCTACCGCCACCAGCTCGAATTTCTATGTTCTCGCCAACAACAGCCTCGCCCAGGACGTGGCCGGCAGCATCACGCCGCTGAACGGCGGCAAGCTGCTGCGCTTCGCGCCCAATTCCCCGTTTGCCGCCAACACCTGCTTCTACGCTTATTTGACCAGCGGCCTGACGAACACCACCGGCCAGCCCTACGCCGGTTCGAACTCGCAGTTTGCCTTCAGCTTCTGCACCAACAGCGCCACTGCGGTCGCGGGCGGAGTGCGCGTGGCCAGCGCCGAACCCACCAACGGCAGCGCGAGCATCGGCACCAACGCGCTCCTGCGCGTGGTCTTCACCGGGCCCATCGAGCCCCTCTCCGTGGATTCGAGCACGTTGACCCTCACCGCCAACGGAAATCCTGTCCCCTATACGTTTAGCTATAGCAGTGGCGACGGTAACGTCGGCTTCGGCGTGGACGGGCCGAATCAGTTGGTTTTGACGCCGCAGGCGCCGCTGCCCGCCGGCCCAGGCACCACCATCGCCATTGGCCTGACCAACGGCATCTCCGATCCCTTCGGCCAGCCTGTCGCCGCCACCACAGTGAGCTTCACCACGGCCACCGCGCCGAACTTCAGCCAGCCGCAAGTGGTGGCGTCCTCGGTGGGCAACAACGACGTGAACGTGCCCGTCGGTTCGGTCTTCACGCTCACCTTCAATGAGCCGATGGATACCCGCAGCTTCCAGTACGGCAACACCGTGTACCTGCGCGACGCCCAGTTCGGGAACACCATTCCTGCGGTGCAGAGCTACACCCCCGACGGCACCCAGGTCACAGTAGCCCCGATTGCTCCGCTCGCAGCCGATCGCCCCTATTACATCCAGACCTGCAGCGTCTATGACCTCACCGGCAACCGCATGAACGGCTGCTTCACCGCGTCGTTCACCACCGCCCTGCTGCCGGTCGCGCCGCTCTCGCTGCTCAGCATCGTCCCGCCCGACGCCTCCACCGCGGTGGATACCAACATCCGGCCCACACTGCAGTTCAACCACCCCATCTCCGAGCCTTCGGCTGCAGCCAATATCACCCTCACACAGGGTGGCGTTCCGGTGCCGGTCAATCTCAATTTCTCTAGCGCGGATTCCATTGTGACCATTGCACCGGTCGCGATGCTGAAGGCCAACCTGCCCTATCAAATCACCGTCAACGGCGGTGCTGGCGGCTTGGTGGATGCCGCCGCGGCCAGCCAGCCGCTTTCGCTCGTTGCCAGCCTTGCCACCGGAGAAACCGCGCCCGGCGTGCCGCTCGCCTACGGCGCCGGCGACAGCAACTGGATCGTCACCGGTCCCAACGGCACAGGCAGCGCCGCCAAGGTCCTCAGCCCCGGCAGTCGCTACTCCGCTTGGTCCGCCGACGACACCAACTCGCAGTGGATCGGCGTGCAGGACTCGGTCGCCCAGCCGCCCGCGCAATACACCTTCTCGAGCAGCTTCAACCTCGCCAATCCTGCAAGCGCGGTGCTCAACATCAACTGGAGCATTGACGACAACGGCATCCTTCTGCTCAACGGCGTGCCCATTGCTTCCGGCAACGGCACCTATGGGGCGTTCCAAAACGTTACCGTGACTGGATCAAGCGGCTTGTTCATTGCCGGCACCAACACCCTTTCGGTGACGATGACCTCCAGCGACAGTCAATACGATGGCATCCGCGTGCTGGGCACGGTCTCCGAGCAAGGCGCCATCACGCCCGCCGCGGGCACCTTCCTGCCCTCGACCGTGACCGCGAACTTCACCACCGGCGCCAGCATTGACACCGATTCGCCCTCGATCGCGGCGATGACGCCGCCCAACGGCGCCAGCACCGGCGTGGGCACCAACGTGGTCTTGCGCGTGGTCTACGCCGAGCCCATGGATCCAGTGTCGTCCACGAATTGGTATCTATATGACAACAACGCCGGGCGGTATGTGCCGCTCAGCGTGACGTGGTCTCAGAATCTCACGACGCTGACCTTCAGCTACGCCAGCTACACCAACTCGACCGGGCAGCTCGGCACGCTGAATCCCAACACCAACTATACTTTCTGCCCGGGTGCCGTCTACGATTTCGTCGGCAATCAGGCCCCGAACAGTTGCGTCAATTTCACCACCGGGCCGGGCAAGGTCACTGCCGCGCTCGACTTTAATCACGCAACCCCGCAGCCCGGCCAGACCGGGGTGCCGCTGAACGCGGTGATTTCGTTCCATTGGCTGGCGCCCATGGATGCGACCTCGGTCCAGATTTCCGGCATTCAGTTCTCGCCCGCGCTTGCCGGCACCTGGTCGCTTTCTGCAGATGGCTTCACCTCCACCTTCACGCCTTCTGCGCCGCTGGCCCAAAACACGCAGTACACCTTGAGCGTGGCCCCTGGGTCGCTTCAAGACATCAACGGCAACGCGGAACTTGGCGACACCATCACCTTCACCACCGGCGGCAGCGCCTTCGCCGGCAATGGCACCATCAGCCTGACCTCGCCGGCGCAAGGCTCGACCGGAGTTTCCGTCACCGGACCCATTGCGATCACGCTCAGCCGCCCGGTCGACACGCTCTCGATCAACCGCCAGTCGTTCATGGTCTGCGTCTTCAACAACTGCAACTTGCCGGCTGCGGGCAACCTCGCCGCCAGTCCGGATGGCACCCATCTCAGCTTCACCCCCGTCGGCGCATTGCCCGCCAATACCCATATGGCCGTGTATGCCGGCTGGAATGCCCCGCTTTACGACTTGGCGGGAATCCAATTCAGCCAGCTCTACGGCGCCGATTTCACCACCGGTCCCAACGCTTCGCCCATCACGCCCAGCGTGATGAACATCTCTCCGCCCTCGAACGCCTTCGGCGTCGGGCCCAACGCCACCGTGACGCTGAATTTCAATGAGGCCTTGAGCGCGAGCACCATCAACAGCACCAACTTCGCGCTTTATAACGGCCAGCAGAACTTGGGCGCGTCGGTGACCTATTCGATTGATCGCCATACGGTATTCCTGAACGCCACGCTGCCCTACTCGTCGGTCATCACGGTTTCGGTCGGCACTGGCGTCCAAGACATCAGCGGCACGCCCATGGCCGCGGCCTTCACCAGCTCCTTCACCACCGTCGCGCGGCCGTTCAGCGGCAACGGCAGCGTGGTGCAGATGCGCCCCGCGAATGGGTCGAGCGGCATTCCGCTCACCGCTCCGATCACGCTCTATACCAGCCTTCCCATCGCTGCCAACACCGCCAACAGCCAGACCGTGGTGGTGCTCGCCAATGGCGTGGCCGTGCCGGGCACGGTTTCAGTGGGCAGCGCTCCAGCGACCTCTGAGGGACAGACGATTGTCTTCACCCCAACCAATCCCTACCCGGCCGGCGCCTTCGTGCAGATCTTCGCAAGCAACGCGGTCACTGATAAGCAAGGCAATCCCATCAACGGCTTCAACGGATCGTTCACCACCGTTGCCGCAGCCTCCGATCCAACCGTGATCGGGCCCACCGTCATTGCCAGCACCGGCGGCGGCGGCGAGCCGGTCAACGGCGTGGTGGTCGTCACCTTCGATCAGCCCATCAATCCCGCCACCGTGAGCCCTTCGAACTTCTACGTCGAGCTCAACAACACCGGCGCCCATTTGGCGGTCTCGGTCACCCAAATCCAACCCAACATTCTGGTGCTGAACCCCGGCCCGATGCAGGCCAACTCCAGCTACTACATCTATCTCACTCCCGGCCTGAGCAACCTCGACGGATTGCCGGTGGTGGGTGCGAGCTCGACCCAATTCCACGGCTCCTTCTCGACTAACACCAGCAGCAATGCCACGCTGCCTGCCGTGCAGTTCACCGGTCCAACCGATGGCGCCACCGGCATCGGCGACAACGCCAATCCCGCGATCGTCCTCAACGAATTGGCGGCAACCCAGACGATCAACAGCCAAAGCATCATTGTGCTGGCGAACGGCAATCCCGTGCCCTTCACGATGAACTTCGGCACCCTCTATAATCAGAACACGCAGACGAGCTTCGTGATCTACCCGTATCTGCCCTTCCCCGACAACGCCACCATCACGGTCAAAATTTCGGTGGGCGGCTCGATCGTGGACTACTCCGGCAATATCCTCCCCGAAAAGGACATCACCTTCCAAACCGGCGCAGGCCCCGACTTCACCAACCCTGCGGCGGTGCAAATCAATCCGCAGCCCAACCTCGAGAACACCATCCCGACCAACACCGTCTTCACCTTCCGTTACAACGAGCCGCTGGCCCCCTACATCACCAGTAACCCGCAGATCGCAAACCTGGTCTACGACTACGGGACGAACAGCTACATCCCGGCCAACCTCACCCTCAGCCCGGACGGTCAGACCATCACCCTCGCGCCGACGCTTACGGCCGGGACCCAATACAGCGTCTGCGCGCCCGCCGTCTACGACCTTGCCGGCAACCAGGGCGGCCAGACCTGCGCCACCTACACCGTCGCCAATACCCCCTCCGGGACTCCGCTGGTGGCGTACACCACCCCCATTGCGGGCGCTACCAATGTGCCCACGAACGGAGTGTTGGACATCGGCTTCAACGAGCCGGTGGACAACCAGTCGCTGGGCCAAATCACGCTCACGCCAACTGCCCCTTCAGGACCTGCAGTGCCGATTGAAGCGTCGCTGATCTATGACGGCACCGTGGTGCGGCTCTCGCCCAATGCGCTGCTGGCCGCAAACACGACCTACCAAGTGTCCATCGCCGGCGTCACCGACCTCAGCGGCACCAACACGGTAGTGACCCAGAGCTTCTCGTTCACCACCGGCGCCGGCCCGCAGATCGGCAGCCAGACCGGCTATACCTCGGTGCAGGTTTCACTCTCCGGCGGCGGAACCGCGGGTCTGACGCCGCAGTCCAACCCCGGCGTGACCAATGTGGATGGCACCCAGGCGATCACCGCCGGCTTCACCGGCCCGGTCGAGCAGGCCTCGATCGTTCCCGGCAACGGGATTCGGATGTTCACTGTCATCGGCAATACGCCCGTGCCCATCACGGTTACGCTCACCAATAACGGTACTACCGCGATGGTTACGCCTATCGGCAATCTCGCCGCGGGAACCCAATATATCCTCTATCTCAACTGGGGCGTCGCACTCTACGACCAGGTCGGGAACTCGCTGAACAACGCGGCCTACTTCTATTTCACCACCCACTGAGAAATTCGCCCGGATACAGGGGTCCGGGCGTGGCGAACCGGAATCTTCGCTCCCGCACTACATCCGGCGGGCGGGAGCGGCGGTGGCGCGCGGTGTGGGCGTGGAAGCAGCCGCCGGCGCCGCGTCGGCATGCACGGGTTCCGCCGGCACCAGCCCGAGAATTTTGCGCATCTCGTGGTCGAGCTTCTTCGCGATATCGGGATGCTCGGCCAAATACTGCTTCGCATTCTCCCGTCCCTGACCGATGCGTTCGCCCTTGTACGAGTACCAGGAACCGGACTTTTCGATCAAATTTCTTTCGGTGGCTAAATCCACCAGGTCGCCGGTGTAGGAGATGCCCTCGCCGTACATAATGTCAAACTCGGCTTCGCGGAACGGCGCCGCCACCTTGTTCTTCACCACCTTGGCGCGGGTTCTGTTCCCGATGACCGCATCGCCGTCCTTGATGGCGGCGATGCGGCGGATGTCCACCCGAATCGAGGAGTAGAACTTGAGCGCGCGGCCGCCAGTGGTGGTTTCGGGGCTGCCGAACATCACCCCGATCTTCTCGCGAATCTGGTTGATGAACACCAGCACCGTGTGCGACTTCGACACCAGGCCGGTCAGCTTGCGCAGCGCCTGCGACATCAGCCGCGCCTGCAGGCCGACGTGTGAATCGCCCATCTCGCCATCGAGCTCGGCCTTGGGCACCAACGCGGCCACCGAGTCCACCACCAGCACGTCCACCGCTCCCGAGCGCACCAGCGCTTCGGCGATCTCGAGCGCCTGCTCGCCGTAATCGGGCTGCGACACCAACAGGTTATCAATGTCCACGCCAAGCTTGCGCGCGTAGGCCGGGTCGAGGGCGTGTTCGGCATCCACGAAGGCCGCCATGCCGCCGGCCTTCTGCGCTTGCGCGATTATTTGGAGCGCCAGCGTGGTCTTGCCGGAGGACTCGGGGCCGAAAATCTCGATCACGCGACCGCGCGGCACCCCGCCCACCCCCAGCGCGGCGTCGAGCGAAAGCGCGCCGGTGGATACCACCGCGATCGGCCCGATCGAGTCTTTCGAGCCCAATCGCATGATGGAACCCTTGCCAAATTGCTTTTCGATTTGCGCCAGAGCGGCGTCAATGGCACGGCTGCGTTCGTCAGACATAAAGGCCTCACAGAGCAGGATTTAGACTGAAGAACGGATCATAGCACGCGCCCGTCTATAAAGCGAACAAAAATCGAATACCCCGCGTTCGGGTGGTGCCGAAACGGGAACCTTAAGCCAACCCGAGCTCGCGGATCAAAATCCCGGGATCAAAGGGACTGCACGCGAAGAAGCGCCCATCGGCGTCGAAAGTAGGAACCTTGTACCGGCCCTGATTCTGGGCCGCCACCAAGGCGGCCGCGCCGGCGACGGTCTCGATATTGATCTCTTCGACGGCAATGCCGCGCTCAGCCAGGAAACGCTTGGCGCGGCGGCAATCCGGGCACCAAGTGGTGGTGTACATCTTGAGTGCGGGCACGGAATCAGTATCCCGCAAATTCTTCGACCCTGATGTCGTCATCCTCCACACCGTTCTGGTGGAGGGTCGTGCGCAGGGCTGTGATCATCGCCGGCGGACCGGCCATGTAATACAGCGGCTCGGACGCATCGCGCAGGCAATCTGCGAGCAGCGGGCCGGTGATGACGCCGCGCGCGCCATCCCAGGGCAGGGAAGAATGCTCCATGTCCGACATCACCGGCACGCAGGTGAAACGCGCATTCTTGGCCTGAAGATCGAGCAGTTCCTTCAAAAACGCGGCGTCCTCGGGCCGGCGGTTGCCGTAGAAAAGTACAATGCGGTGCCCAAGCTGTTCGCGCGCGGCTTGCAGTGCTATCCCGTGGAACGCGGTGATGCCGATGCCGCCCGCCAGCTGGACAATGGTCCGCTTGGGCCGGTTGGGCAGCACGAAGTCGCCGTGCGGGCCGTCAAGCTCGAGCGGCGAGCCCAGCGGCATGTTTTTCAGCACGCGCTTGAAGGCGCTGTTGCGCATGCGGGTGGCGATCAGCAAATCGGCCTCGACCGGGTCGCTGGCCAGCGAAAACGTCCGGACAATGCCCTCGGCGTCCGTCTCCGGCGGGTTAGCAAGCGTGAGGTCCACGCTTTGGCCGGGCTTGTAGCTGAAGCCGGCGGGCCTTTCCAGGCGGAACGCCATCGTGCCCTCGGCCACGGTCTGGCGATCAAGCAATCGGGTGATGCTCATGCGGCGGCTTTTCCTCGAAGACGGGAATCCAAGTACTGCTTCAAGGCCGTGGCGTTGTTGCGTTCCACGTCGTGCGAGCTGAAGATGAGGGTCACCCGTCCCTTGCGCGCGGCCGCGAGCAGCGATGCCGATGCTTGCGGATGCTGACGCAATTCGGTGAAGTAGCGTTTCTTGAATTCTTGCCACTTGGCCGGATCATGCGAGAACCACTGCCGCAGGCCCGTGCTGGGCGCAATTTCCGTGTTCCAGCCCGCCAGCGCAAGCTCGGCCTTCTTGATGCCTCGCGGCCACAAACGTTCCACCAGGATGCGATGGCCATCGCTCGCCGCGGGAGGATCATAGGCCCGCTTGAGCGCAATCATTTGCAATCCTCCGGGTTGGGCCAGGCCAGGGTCAGCAGAAAGGCGCTGTCTTCGATCGCCTCGACATCATGCTCGAGGTTGCGGCCCAGCGCCAGCAGTTCGCCTTGCCGAAGCTCCTGGGGTCCCGAACCCAGATGCAGCCGCATCCGTCCCTCCAGCATATGCACCGTGATGCGGGCCACGGTGCGGTGGTCGGGCATGCGTTGCCCCGCGCGCAGCGCTACCAGAACCACGCGCAGGTTGGGATGCTTGACCAACGTCGTCGAGCTGGGGCCGCTGCCGTCCTTCCATGCGGGCTGCTGGCGCAAGTGCGCCAACTCGCCGGGCAAATCAAAGCGCAGCAGCATCCGGTCGAGCTCGCCTTCGAGCTGTTCATGCCCCACCGGCCGCGGCGGCGGCTCACTATGCGGAATACTCGCCATCATCCTAGTCTAGCGCTTCAGCCGTGGATCAGGCCAAACCTCCGCAAAGCTGCCGCCGGCAGAGCGCTCCTCACCGACCGCCCATTCGCAGGGCCCGCGCCAACTTGGGCTAGTTGGCGGCCGCGATCCGCGCCAGCACCAGCGTGATGTCATCGGGCTGCTCCCCATTCCCCGACCAGTCATGGACTGCGGTCAGCACGGTGGCGAAGATCTCCGCCAACGGACGCGTCCGGTGCGCCTCCAGCATCTGCAGCAGCCGCTCCTCGCCGAACTCGACTCCGTATTCATTCTCCGGCTCGGTGATGCCGTCGCTCCAGGCCGCCAGCAAATCCCCCGGCTCAAGCTGCACCTTTCCCTCCTCGAAGCTCACGTCCTCGAACAGCCCCACCACCATGCCGCCCCGCTCCAGCCGCCGCACGCCCCGCGCTCCCACCACCGCCGGGGGCAGGTGTCCGGCGTTGGTGTAGCGCAGCTCGCGCCGCTCTCCGTCGTAGGCGGCATAGAACAACGTCGCGTACTTCTCCGGGGGCGTGCTGTGGAACAGCTGGTGGTTCAGCCGTGTCATCAGTTGCGCCGGCCGCGATTCCTCTTCGCTCGGCATCGTCAGCAGCCCTCCGCTCCCTGCCACGGCCACCGCGCTCGCGGCCAAGTCCGCTTGGCTGGGCTGATAGGCGCGCACCGCCGCCACGATGGTCGCCATCAGCAGCGCCGCCGATATGCCTTTCCCTGAAATGTCGCCCAGTGCCAAGCTCACCCGCTCCGGCCCCAGTTGCACGAAGTCGTAATAATCACCGCTCACCACCCGCGCCGGCAGGCACCGCCCCTGGATCTCGAGTCCGGCGACCCGCGGCGGAATCCGTGGAAACAGTTGGATCTGCACCTCGTGCGCGATGTTCAGCTCGTTTTCCAGCTTCTGCTTTTCGCGCTGCTCGATCAGCAGCCGCTGGATCGAAGCCGTCATCGTGTTGAAGCTGATCTCGAGCGCCGCCAGTTGGTCGCGCGTCCGCACCGGAATTCGATGGTCAAATTCGCCCCGGTTGATGTGCTCGGTGCCCACGTAAAGGTCGTTGACCGCGCCTGTGATCGTCCGGGTCAGCCGCATTCCCGCCAAAAACGAGAAGAGCTCGATGATCAGGAATCCGACCGCGATCACCCCGAGCAGCACCAGCGGCCAGCGCGACGCCGCCGTCGGATTGGGGCCGCTCTGGAAGCTGGCGAAAAGTTGATTGTTCAGCAGCGACGGCCGCGTGGTGATGGTGGCGATCACGGTCTCGGCCTTGCCGGTGTTCCAGTCCGTCACCGGGATGAACGCCCAGGTCGTGATCTGGATGTCGAAGATGCTGCTCCGAGGCGGCAGCGGCGCGGTGCTCGCCAGCACCGCCGCCGGCCCTCGTGTGATTCCCGCCCGGTCCGGGCTCAGGTCCACGAAGCCCGAAAGCCCCATGGAAATTTGCCCGAGCGGCTGCGCCAACTGGTCCAGGTTCCGGCTGCTGAGCGGGTACAGCGTCAGAATCTGGTCGCCCTTGGCGTTCGAGTTGGTATGGAAGCTCGCCAGTGCGTACCCTTCCGTCTGCGCGATGACCCCGACAAAACCGTTCCTCAGCCACGGGCTGAGCGCACCCAACTGCCGCGCGCCCTCGCTGTTCGGTTTTCCCGAAGAGCTATAGAAATACGAGTGCACGCCGCCGTAGCCGCGGGGGAAGTAGTAGCTGGCGTAGTAGTCGCTTAACAGCGGCCCATCGTTCGCCCGCTCGGGATGCAATTGCAGCTCGCGCACCGTCAGCGTATTCACCGCCCCCACGTTCTGGGTGCGCTCGTTCATGCTGTTGAGCAACAAATAGGCCGCGTATTGCCCGTAAAACATATACGCACCGATGGCCAGCATGCCCCCGATCAGCAGCACCGGCACCACGCCCATGAAGACATACGCCAGGATCAGCCGGTTCCGCAGCAGCCACAGCGTTTCGTTGGCGAGCAGGAACACCACCCGCACGATCAGCAGGAACATCAGCACGGTGAAGACAAACCGCAGGCCGCTGTACCAGGCCAGCGGCGCCCCACCCCAAGCCATCGGCAAGGCCGCGGCCAGCGTCACCGCGCCGAGGCCCAAGATGAGCTTGAACAGCCAGGAGTGGCGCAGGTCGACCAGCATCCGCCGCGTCCGCGCGCGCGCGTGGGCGGCCGAGGCCTGGGGCGGTCCGGTCTGGGTCTCGACCGTGGGCATGGTG
>DATNED010000151.1:0-5929 GCA_035553115.1 Terriglobales bacterium
CATGACCCAGGTGCCGCTGGTTCGCCGCAGCGGCGGCTACCGCGTGCAGGATTTGTATTTCCTGGCCGGCCTGTTCGATGCCCGAGGCCGCTTCGTCGCGGGCAAGCAGGGCGAGATGGACCTGCGCGTCAGCGATGCCACGGTGAAGCGCCTGCAGCGCGAGGGCCTGCGCGCCTCGCTCTCGCTCGACGCTTCCGCCGGCAGCTACCGCCTGCGGGTGGTGGTCGGGGAATTCAGCGACGGCAAGATCTTCGCGACCTCGCAGCCGGTCCAAATTCCCTGAAGACGGCTACTTGGCGGTGGCGTAGCTGCAGACATCGAGGCCGGGGTACTCCATGCGCAGCGTGATCTTCTTGTCCGGGCCGCGCGGGTTCACTTCGACGGGAATGTTGGCGGTGCACAACCCGGGATACATGGCGATCAGCCGGTACTCGCCGGGTGCGATTTTCTTGCCGAAATCGAAGTTGCCGCCGTCGTCGGTCTCGCCCAGCGCAATCAGCTGGTGCGGCGCGGCGTCGGTGTACAGGCCCAGCACCACCGCCGGAATGGCCTGATCTCTGCGGTCGCGGGCCTGGCCGTGCAGATGTTTCAGCACAATCCGCACCCGATTCGGCGGCGTCTCTTCGGTGTAGCTCATCCCTGGCCGCTTGGCGAGCTGCCCGAGCACGAGCCCCGAAAGGAACAGAAGCAACAGCAGACGACGCATGATCAAATCAGAATCGCCGCGCCCCAGAAGACCAGCAGCACGATGCCGATGTAGCCGTTCACAGCGAAAAATGCCGCATTCATGCGCGACAAATCCTCGGGCGCGAGCAAGGAGTGCTCCCAAATCAGCAAGCCCGCGACCGCAGCCAGCCCAACCCAGGCCAGCACTCCGAGATGGCTCACCAGCAGCAGCCAGGCCAGCAGCACCATCATGGCCAGGTGGCAGGCCTGCGCGAGCTTCAAGGTTCGCGCGACGCCGAGCTGCTTGGGAACCGAATGCAAGTCGCCGCGGCTGCGGTCGAATTCGATGTCTTGGCAGGCGTAGAGCAAGTCGAAGCCCGCCACCCACAGCGTCACGGCCGCGACCAAGAGCAGAATGCGCGGGGTGAGCGAGCCACGCACCGCGATCCAAGCCGCCGCCGGCGCGATGCCCAGCCCCAGCCCCAGCACCCAGTGCGAGAGCCAGGTGAAGCGTTTGGTGAAGGAATAGAACAGCACCCAGCCCAAGGCTGCCGGCGAGAGGGCCAGGCAGAGCGGGTTCAGCCGCCATGCCGCCAGCTCGAACACGGCCACGCTCAAGGCGAAAAACGACCAAGCGAAGGGGAGCGACAGCGTGCCCGCGGCGAGGGCACGGCCGCGGGTGCGCGGGTTGGCGGCATCCACGCGTCGATCCACGATGCGGTTGAAGGTCATGGCCGCGCTGCGCGCCCCGACCATCGCCACCACGATCCAGCCCAGCACCGTCCACGGCGGCCAGCCGCCCGCAGCGAGCAGCGCGCCCAGAAGAGCGAACGGAAGCGCGAACACGGAGTGCTCGAACTTGATCATCTCCAACGTGCTCCGGGTGCTGGCGAGGACGGCGGGCATGGGATGAATTCAGCTTAGCAGCCTAGAATTGAGATGTGGCCCGGATCCTAGGCATCGAGACTTCGTGCGACGAGACCGCGGCGGCAGTGATCGAGGACGGCGCGCGCATGCTCTCGAACGTGGTGCTCTCGCAAGTGCCGGTGCATCGCATCTATGGGGGCGTCGTGCCCGAGCTCGCGAGCCGCGAGCACCTGCGCGGCATCGTGCCGGTGGTGCGGCAGGCGCTGGAACAGGCGGACGTGCCTTCGGTGGCCGAGGTGGATGCGATCGCCGTCACGCAGGGGCCGGGCCTCGCCGGTGCGCTGCTGGTGGGCATCACCTATGCCAAGTCGCTGAGCTGGGCTGCGAACAAACCGTTGATCGCTGTGAACCATCTCGAGGGGCATGTGCATGCCGTATTGCTCGAAGAGCGCCGCCATGGCCGCCCCGATCCTCCCCTGCCCGCGCTGGCACTGGTGGTTTCGGGCGGGCACACGCATCTCTACACGGTTGCGCGCGATTCTTCCGGCGCCTATCGGTACGCCCCGTTGGGGCGCACCCGCGATGACGCCGCCGGCGAGGCCTACGACAAAGTGGCCAAGCTCTTGGGCCTGGGCTATCCCGGCGGTCCGCTGATTGATAAATTGGCGGAGTTCGGCGACCCGCGCGCGGTTCCGTTCGGTCCCATCCGGCTCAAGGGCAACCGGTTGGATTTTTCTTTCAGCGGCATCAAGACCGCAGCGCTGCGTCAGGTTCAGCGTCAGGGCTGGGAGCCGGCCATCGCCGCGCGCGTGCAGGCGGTGGCCGCGCTGGGGCGCAATCCGACGCTCGAGGAATGGCACGGGCTGTGCGACCAAGCCACGCTCGATCTGATTGCGTCGTTCCAGCACGCGGTGGTCCGCGACCTGGTCGAGCGCACAGCCGCGGCCGTGGACGAAGGTTCGGCCGCGGGAGAGCAGCCAGCGAGCATCTTCCTCACCGGCGGCGTGGCCGCCAACCGCGCCCTGCGGCGCGAAATGCAGGCTGCGGCCGACCACCTCGGCCTGGGCCTATTCGCGCCAGCGCTGGCGCTGTGCACGGACAATGCGGCCATGATCGCCACCGCCGCATTTCCCCGCTTCGCGCGGCAGCAGTGGGCCGCGCCTTCCCTCACTGCGGAACCTCAGCTCCCCCTACAATAGAAGATCCTTCGCGCATGGCCATCGGACTCAAGCTCCGCAACCTTCTTTACGTCATCCACACCGTGCCGCCCGAGCGGGTTGCGCGGCTGCTGCCCGCGGGTGTCGAGCTCGATGTGCGCGAAACGCCGGAAGGTCCACGCGCATTCCTGGCGACGGTCGCGCTCGAGGCGGGCGCGGCATTTCCTTATATCCTGACTGGATTCCGGCAGGTCAACTACCGCATTTATGTGCGCCACCAGACCGAGCCGGGGGTGCTTTTTGTGCGCTCCTGGGTGTCGGCGCGGGCAGCGGCGGCGGTGCTCAGCCTGGCGATTCCCACCGAGCACGCGTCGGTGGATATCACGATCGACGATGAGCCTTCCGCCTATCATCGCTACCAAGTCCAGGCCCACTCCGGTGACCACCGCCTCGCACTCGACGTCGAAGCCGACCCGAACCCGCAGTATCCCGGCTTCAGCTCGCGGGATGAAGCCGTGCATTTCCTCACCCATCGCCTCAATGGCTTCTCCGCCGGAGCGCACCCCAAGTCCGGCCTCTCGGTGATTCGCGTCTCCCATCCCGCCATGGATCCGATTCCTGCGCGCGCGCGCCTGGTCAGCGCCGATCAATGGATCGATGCCGGCATCCTCACGCCCGACGAGGCCGCGCACCCGCTGCTGGCGCTGATTCAGCGCGAAATGCAGTTCGACATGAACCTGCCCGAGCGGATTCGGGACTAGTGCCGTGCCAGCCACTGCCGTGCGGTTCGGCAAGCTGGACCCGGATTGGATCAGGCTCCAACGCGGTCTTCCTCCACGGGCTGCTGGGCTGCGGTGCCCAGTGGCGGCCAGCCGCCGAGGCGCTCGCCGCGCGATTCAGCTGCTGGCTTTTCGAGCTGCCGGGCATCAGCGGCTCGCGCGCCGACGACATGAGCCTGCCGGGGCTCGCGAGATGGCTCAAGCAAGCGGTCGCGGTCCTTGGGATCGAGCGCCCGGCGCTGGTCGGATCCTCGTGGGGCGGGGCGGTGGCCTTGCAGTATGCGACGGGCGAGCCGGTGAGCGGGCTCATTCTGGCCGCGCCCGTGCATCCGTTCTGGAAGCCCAGCCCCCGCCAGCGCTGCATGCTGACGCCATTGGGCGCGCGGGCGGGCGCATGGCTCGGCGCCCGGGTCGGCCCTTCGGTGCACCGTGCGCTGCTGGGGCGCTTGTACGGCGACGTCGGCAAAATGCGAGAATCCAGCGTGGAAGAATACGGCGCAGTCTTTCGGCAGTCCGGACTGGGTGCGGCGGTAGGGAGATACGCCAGGCACCTGCGGCGCGATCTGGCAGTTCTGGGTTCGCAGCTCGATCGCATTGTCGCTCCGTCGCTCCTGCTCTGGGGCGACAGGGACTGCGTGGTTCCGGCCTCGACTGCGCCCGCGCTGCACGCCGCGCTGCCAGCCTCGAGGCTGGGGATCCTGCGCGGCATCGGCCACCTGCCGCACGCGGAAGATCCGGCCGAGTTCGCCGACCGCGTCGAGCGCTTTTTGCAATAGGCATGCACCCGGCGCTGGCGCAATTCCAGGGTTTCGTTCAGCACTGGGGATTGCTCGCGGTTTTCGTCCTGTTGTTTCTCGAAAACTTCGGCCTGCCGCTTCCGGGCGAGATCACGCTCCTCTACGCGGGTTTCCACCAGCGCGCTTTCGGCGGATTCGGATTCGCAAGCCTGCTGGCCGCGGGCAGCCTGGGCAGCGCGCTCGGACAAGCGGGCAGCTACGCCTGCGGCCGCTTCGCTGGAGCATGGACGTTGCGCAGCACATGGCTGGGCAAATCCGCGCACAGCCAACGCTTTCGCGACTTCTTTGCCCACCACGGGCCGCCGACCATCCTGGTTTCGCGCTTCGTCCCCGGGCTGCGCATGTTCGCCGGCTGGGCGGCGGGGCTGGCACCCATGGAATGGCAGCGTTTTTTGGTTTTCAATTTCCTGGGCGCGGCGCTCTGGGTAACCGCGCTTTCGCTCGCCGGCTGGACGCTGGGCGGACACTGGCGGCGCCTGCTGCGATGGTTGGGCCGCTTGGATATCCTGATTCTGGCTGCGGCCATCATTGCCGCCTGGATGGCATGGCAGCACGTGAAAGCGAGGCGCCCGTGAGCACCGAATGGACCGGACCTTTCCTCCGCCGCTGCGGCGAGGCGGAGCTGACCGTCCTCACCGACCGCACCTATTTCCTCGATGGCGGCGCCTTCTTCGGCGTGGTTCCCAAGCCGCTCTGGAGCCGGCATGCCCCCTGCGACGAGCGCAACCGCGTCCGCACCGGACTGAACTCGCTGCTCCTCCGCCACGCCGGCAAGACCATCCTGATTGAGACCGGCAGCGGCAACAAGCTCTCGCCCAAGCAAATGGAGAACTGGGGCGTGGATCCGCGCCGCGATTTCCTGGAGCGCATGGGCGCGGCGGGTATCCATCCGTCTGCGGTGGACCTGGTCATCAACACCCATCTCCATTACGACCACTGCGGCTGGAATACGCTGCGCGCGGCGGACGGCGCAATCGTGCCCGCTTTTCCCAACGCCCAGTACTACGTTCAGCGCGCCGAATGGGAGCACGCGCGCGAGCAGCATGAGCGCGACCGCGTGAGCTATCTCACCGACAACTACGACCCGCTGGTCGCCTCCGGGAGGATGGCCTTGCTGGAGGGCGAGCGCGAGCTCCTCCCCGGCCTTTCGGTGCTGCCCTTGCCGGGCCATACCCGCGGCCTGCAGGGCGTGCTGCTGCGTTCGGGCGGCGAGACCGCCTGCTACGTGTCCGACCTGATGCCCACCCATTGGCACTTGCAGCCGAGCTGGGTGATGGCCTTCGATCTGTTCCCGCTCGAAACCGTCGAGAACAAGCGCAAGCTCCTCGACCAGGCCGCGCGCGAGCATTGGCTGCTGGTGTTCACCCACGATCCCGAGCACGCATGGGGCTATGTCGAGCCGGAGCAAGGGGCAAGTGGAAAATTCCGGTTCCTGCCGGCCTGAAGAATCCGGGCCAAAGTCAAAATCCGATCCCGGGTGCAACACACCCCGAGACGCGGCCCTGCATCGCAACGGGATGGAAGCGTCTTTCCAAGGAGGATTGAGATGAGTACGGTTCGCAGCATTGAGCGCAGGCTCTACGTTCGGCGGCAACTGGACCGGGATCTCGCCTCGCAGGCGGCCGTGGCTGGGGGCGAAGTTCCGCGCCATATGGAGTGGAAC
>DATNED010000152.1:0-7367 GCA_035553115.1 Terriglobales bacterium
GGTGTAGATCTCGCTCTGCATGATGTAGTACTCGTGATCCACCGCGGGCAGGCCGCCGGCGGGTTCGACCAGGATCATGCCGAACATGCCGTTGGCAATGTGGTCGGGGGATTGGGGCGTGGCGCAGTGGTAGACGTAGAGCCCGGGAATGGTGGCGACAAAGGCGAAGCTCTTGGTCTTGCCGGGAGGGACTTGCATCATGGCGGCGCCGCCGCCGGGGCCCATGGCGGCGTGGACGTCAATCGAATGCACCATGGCATCTTTGGCGTCGTTGTGCAGCGTGATGGCGACGGTGTCACCAACGCGGGCGCGGATCATGGGGCCGGGGACCTTGCCGTTGAAGGTCCAGTAGCGGTAATAGATGTGGTGGACCGGATCGAGCGCGCCGACGACTTCTTGCGCGGTGAGCGGCACCTCGACCACTTGCGGGCCGCGCGCACCGATGGGAGCGGGCAGATCGGCGGGGTTGCGGACAATCTTGCTGACGGCAGGGCTCTGCGCCGTCAGCGCGGCGGCGAGCAGCGGCAGCGCCAGGGCGAGAATTGCGGAGTGGAATCGAGTGGATTTCGTGCCTTTCATGCCGTCCTCCTGTTGTCCTGAACTCAGGCTAGGAGTCGGGGCGGCAGGGACGCAGTAACTTCGGTCACGCGCGGAAGAAAAAACTTTGGCACCGGCGGGTTGCCGACCGGCCGGGAACAACCCCTGGCGCGACCAGGTTCGACGACCACGCGCGGGGGGCCGCGCCGCTTCGCCCCGTGCCATTTCCTTTTGGGCGCTGTTCGCTGCGCAGGGCGACGGCGGCGTCCGCGTCTAGAACCCGCCGGGCGGGAATGGCGGCAGCAGCCAAAGCAACCGCAGCAAAGGCCAGCGTCGCCGCGGCATAGGTAGCCGGATCGGTGGGGGAGAGCTGGAAGAGGTAGGCGGTCAGGAAGCGGCTCAGCAGCCAAGCGCCCGCCAGGCCCGCGACTGCGCCCGCCGCGGTTAACGCAGCTACCTGGCGCAGCGCCATCCGCATGTGCGCCGGAGCAGCGCCAAGCGCGACGCGGATGCCGAATTCGTGCCGCCGCGCTTCCACGGTAAAGGCCACCAGCGCCCATATCCCCGCTAACGCAAACAACAGGGCCAAGCGGCGAAGGCGATCATGATCTCCACTTCGAAACGCGGTGTTGCCAGATCCTGGCTGCGCAAAGCAGCGACGGGCAGGGCGGTGTCCACCGGGGCCTCAGGTAGCGCCGCAATTAAGGCGCGCCTGGCTTCGTCGGGATGCGCGGCGCGGAGGACCAGCGCCAGAGGCGGTTTGAACTGGGTATAAGGCAGGTACAGCCCTGGCTCTGGGGGAAGGTCGGGCGATTCTTCCCGCGCGTCCCTCGCAACTCCCACTACGCGCGCGCTGCCGCCTGCTTGGCCCTGCCAATAGAGTTGCATCCCGAGCGGCGAACGGTGGGGAGAGTACTGACGAGCCCAAGCCCGGTTGACGACCGCCACACCGAGCGCCGCGGCCGTATCAGCGGCAGCGACGCGCAGCCGTGTTGAAAATGTCACCGAAAGGACTCATGTGCGGCAAAACAGCAGGGCGCGCGCCGAATCTGTGTTGGGGGTCCAGCTCGCGCGTGTGCAACCGACAGGAGGAGCAAGGGCCGGCGCGCGGTGGGGCCAGCCATCGGAGAACTTTCTTGTGCGCGCCTCACTCGCAGCGAAGGGCAGGGAGTGGATCGGCACGGGCGGCGCGCAGCACCGGCATGTCGGAACCGGCCGCGGCGCCGAGTTCCGGCACCGTTCAATAGGGGTGAACCGTCAGCCGTGTGGAAACGTGCCTATTCTTCCCGCAGCAGTTGCAGCGGGTCAATCGCGAGGGCGCGGCGGGCCGGCACCCAGGTCGCGATCAGGCCCACCAAGAGCATGGCCGCGACGGCGCCTGCCAGCACCAGGGGGTCATTGGGCGTGGCCTGGTAGACGACGTAGGCGAGCAGGCGTGCGGTCAGCAGCCCGAGCAGCAGGCCCGTCCCGGCGCCCAGGACCAGCACCCGCAGCGCCGGCCCGAGCGAAGCCTCAAGCACCTCGCGAGAGCCGGCGCCCAAGGCCAGCCGGATGCCTAATTCGCGCCGCCGGCGGCTCACCGCGTAGGCCGCGGCGCCGAAAATACCAGTGATCGAGAGGAGCGCGCCCATCGCTCCAAGAATTCCCAGCGCCACGGCCGCCAGGCGCGCCGGGAACAAAGCGCCATTCATGGCCGTGGACCAAGGCTCGGCGAAGAAGGGCAGTTCTGGGTCCAGCCCATGGAGCGCGCTCATCACCGCCGCGCTCACCTCGCCCGGCGGCCGGGGCGAGCGCACGAGCATCCAGGTCTCACCCACCGGCCATTGCCGCAGCGGCAGAAACATCGCCGGCTGCGGCGCTTCCGTCAGGCTGTTGTACTTGCCGTCGGCGGCCACACCCACCACCTCGACCCGGGTGCCGTCTTCGAGCTTGAATTCTTCGCCGGTCGCCCGTCCCAGCGAGCCGAACAGCTTTCGCGCAAATTCCTGATTGACGACCGCCACTCGTGGCGCGGTGGCGTCATCGGTTTCCGCCAGATCGCGTCCGGCCAGCAATGGCGTCTCGGCGGCTTGGAAATAGCCGGGCGAGATTTTGAGCACGGTCGCGTCCGCCGCCTGCCGCGACGGCCGCAGATCGGTGGCGTGGCCGCGAAACACCGGCTGGTCCTTCCAGCCTTCCATTCCCAGCGGTAGCCAGTCGGCCAGGCTGGCGGCGCTCACCGCGGGGTTCGAGCGAACGGAATCGAGCAGGCGTTTTTGCACGGTGGGCACGCGGGCTCCGGCGTAGCCGGCCATAGTAGTGAGGTCCACTTGCACCAGCAGCGCGCCGGTGGGATTGAAACCGTAATTGGCCTGCAAGGAGCGGACCAGGCCGCGCACGGCGACGAAGGAGGCCGTGACCAGCAGGGCGCAGGCCGCGAGCTGGCCGGCCAGCAGCCACTGACGTGTGCCACTCAGCCGTTCCCGCTCCACACCCTTCCCGCTCTTGATCACCTGGTACGGGTCCGAGCGCAGCGCCCTTGCCACCGCCCCCGCGCCAAACAACAAGCCCGCCAGCAACGCCAGCGACAGGGCGAAGAGATAGACGGCGGCATCGGGGCGAATGGGAATGGAAATGGGAAACTGGGGGAACGGCTGCCAGGCGCGCAGCCAGCGCAGCAGCAGCACTGCTCCCCCCAATCCGATCCCTCCACCCAGCAGTGCTACCAGCACCGCCTCGCTCCACAGCAGCCGCATCACCCGCCAACCCCCAGCCCCCAGCGCCACCCGCAACGCCAGCTCCCGCTGCCGGTCGGTCACCCGCGCGGCGAACAGGCTGGCCAGATTGAGGCAAGCGGCCAGCAGCGTGAGTGCCGCCAGCAGCTGCAGCGCTGCGAGGAATCCGTGCACCGGGCGCCCCAGGAAGTCGCCATACAATCCGGGCAGTCTGAGGGCAAAACTGTAGGGCTGTTCGATTTTCGGGTAGGACCGGTCCAGGGTTGCACCAATCGCGTTCAGGTCGGCCACCGCCGCCGCCTGGCTCATTCCCGCCTTCAGATGGCCGATGCCGCCGACGAAAAGGGCGCTGACCTCGGCACGCTGCTGCAGCCGATTGGCGCCTTCGAACCACTCCTCGTCCACCAGCGGCACGAAGAACTGGGGCGAGAAGAACATGATCGTGCCCGCGAATCCCCGCGGCGCCACCCCGATGATGGTGAGGGGGTGCCGGTTGAACCGCACCACTCGCCCCACCACGGCCGGGTCCTGGTGGAAGCGCGTGGTCCAAAAGCTGTAACTGATTACCACCTCGGGCGCGCTGTTGAACCCGTGTTCATCGCTCGCTCGCAGCAGTCTGCCCCTCGCTGGCTGCAATCGCAGCACATCGAAGTAGTTGCCGCTCACCTCCTCCACCCAAACCGGCGCCGCCTGCCCACCTGCCTCAAGACCGACCTGGGTGATGCTGAACGCCGCCAACCCATCGAAGCTGCGGTTGTGGTCGCGGAACGCGAGGTAATCAGGATAGGATTCTTCCAGCGAGGTGTTATCCGGGTGCGGTTGCAGCACAAACAGGCTCCTCGCCTGTGGCACCGGCAAGGGATGCCTCACTACCGCGTTCAGCGCCGCGAACACCACCGCGTTGGCGCCGATGGCCACCGCCAGCGTCGCCACCGCAGCCAGGGTGAAGCTGGGGGCTGCCCGCAAGCCGCGCAGCGCCAGCTTGAGATCCCGCCACAGCGCTTCGCCCGCCATCCAGTGACCGGATTCGTAGAACCGCTCCTGGATCCGGGTCAAATTGCCAACGGTGCGGCGCGCAGCCCTGCGAGCCCCCGCTTCTCCCATTCCGCGCTCACGCAGGAGCTCGGACTCCAGATCCACATGGGCCTCGAGTTCGGCCCGGAAATCCTCCGCTCTGCGCTTTCGCCGCAGCCGCCACGCCATGATCTACTCCCCTCCGGCCTCGAGCACGCGCCCGATGGCGCCGCTCAGCCTTCTCCATTTCGTGGTCTCTTCCGCCAGCCGCTTCCGTCCCTTAGCCGTCAAGCCATAGAACCGCGCCCGGCGGTTGTTTTGCGACAGGCCCCAGCGCGCCGCCACCCAGCCACGATCCTCCAAACGCTGCAACGCTGGATACAGCGCTCCGTGCTCGACCAGCAACTCCTGGCCCGAGGTCTGCTGGATCGCGCGCGCGATGCCTTGCCCGTGCTGCTCGCCCAGGATTAGGGTGCGCAGGACGAGCAAATCCAGCGTGCCTTGCAGCAGCTCCAGCTTTTCCGGTTGGGTAATCATTCGACCTGAGCATAGCGCCGCTTGGGTAAGCTGTCAACCCATCGGTTCGGTCTAGCATGCCGCGGGGGTCGCGCGGCTTTGCCCCGTGGGCAAAATCGGCGCGAAGGGCTGCGAAATTCGGAGCGGGTGAAAGCGCCCGAAGCGGTCTCAAAAAATGGTGAATCGGCCTTTCCCGACCGACTCGGATGGGGCTTTGACACCAGAAAAGCCCCACGGCGCAGGACCGGAGTGCCTGCCTGCGACTTTTTGAGATCACTTCCAGCGGCGGGAAGCAATGCCGGTGCGACCCCCGCTCACGGCCTCGACCCCGACCGCTTGGGCTTACTAACCGGCAGCCGGCAGCTTGGTCTTCGATTTCTTGACGGTGAGCACGGTAAGGGTGCCGTTCTCCAGCGTGCCGGTCAGCACCACGTGCTCACCGGATAACGCCACGACCTTCTTCATGTTGGCGATTTTGAAGACCTCGCCGGAAGAGTCCGCCACCAGGACCGTGTCGCTGCCCTGTTGCAGGCATTTCCGCACGCACTCCGCGTTGCCCTTCATCGTGCCCAGGTCCGGGCCGGCGTATTTGCCGTTCTGGAGACCTTCATTCGTGCACTTCGAGTCCATGATGTAGCCGCTCAGGGTCGTCGGCGCCACGGCCAGCGCCGCCATGCTCAACATCGCCGTCATCCCCACCACACACATGAGCTTTTTCATTGGGTTGCGTCCTTTGTATCCGGCTCTAACCGGGTTTATCATCGTTGCGCTTGACCAAGGCCCGCTTTCCGGGACCGACTTGACCTCATCGTACACCAAACTGAGCGCAGTCCGGGGTAGGCGGCGCGGACGTGAGTGTTCCAAGGTTCAGGCGGCGAGGTGGAAGGGGCCACGGTGCTTGACGGCGCCCATGATGATGGGGACGGTGGTGGCGGCGCCGATGGCGAGCAGGGTCCAGGCGGTGCGGCGGCGGCGGGCGTGCTTCATGCGGTCGGCGGCCAGCAGGCCGATGCCGACGCCGATGGCGACGCGGGTGCCGATGATAAAGGCCAATTCAGGGACCAGCAGCTTCACTTCTTTGGGCATGGGACCTCGATACCTCTAGTCTACGCCCCGCGGAACGCTCGCGGGCGGCGAGTGCGATGCGATCTAGGGGCAAAATAGGCAAAAGGCTGTAGGCCACTCACCGCCGTATACTCGGTACATGGGCACCCAGGCCGTACACCTCGAGATCACGCGCTGCTTTTTTTGAGCCGACATCAAGGCTGAGGCCGTGAGCCTCAAAGAGAGTCTGGAGAAGGCGTTCGGGATTTCAGTTCCCGTGCGGGCCGGCGCGCCGGGCTCCCTCAACGTCTTCCTCAACGGCGAGCGGATTTTCTCCCGCAAGGATCAAGGAAAGCCGCCCTCGGCGGCGGAAATCGTCCAACAGGTGCGAGCCAAATCAGGCCAGGGTCGCTAGCGCAGCCGGCGGCAGGGCCCGAGTTGCCCAGCAGGTCGGGGCAAGATCGCACGCCCGGCCCGCGAAATTCGGGCGCGAACCGCAGCGTGGCTCGATGCCTGTGCGCAGCACGGATGAGGATTCGCGCCCGACCGAGGACAACGCCAGAAGTGGTCTCAAAAATGGGGTACCGGCCTTTCCCGACGGTCTCGCATGGGGCTTGGACACCAGGAAAAGCCCCGCGGCGCAGGACCGGAGTGCCTGCCTGCGGCTTTTTGAGACCACTTCCAGACGCCCCGTATCGCCCCGCCCCGCTCCATTTCGCCGTCTGGGTGAGAATAGGTATATATGCGCGGGAGTGAGTGTGGGGGCGCCGCGCACGAGTTTTAATCAGGCGAAGGGAGAGCTGCGAGCATGAAGTCCCTGTTCGACGCGACGGCGGTGAATCAAGTACAGGCGCGTCTGGGTACCCTGACGGCGCAGAGTGAGCGGCGCTGGGGCAAGATGACGGCGCCGCAGATGCTGGCGCACTGCGCGGTGAGCATGCAGTGGGCGGTGGGCGAGGTGGCGCCCGAGAAGGCGCCGCTGCCGGTACGGCTGATCGGGCGGCTGGTGAAGCCGCTGGTGTTTCGCAACGATAATCCGATGAAAAAGAACTCGCCCACGGCGAAAAGCCTCATCGTCGCGGGCGAGCGGGACTTTGGTGCCGAACGGGAGCGGCTGTCGGGGTTGATCGCCAAATTCGCGGCGGGAGGAGCCGCACGCTGCACGACCAACCCCCACAGTTTTTTTGGAAAGATGACGCCCGAGCAGTGGGCAAGCCTGATGTACAAACATCTGGACCACCATCTCCGGCAGTTTGGGGTGTGAGCCAGAGGCCTGGGGCCGCCGCACGGGACGGGGGCCCGCGCTCGCGGCCGAATTGCCCGGGCTTACAGGTGAATTTGCGCGCCGCGCCCGGCAAAGGCAACGCGGTGCTTGGATTGGGCATCACAGAGCCAAGGCGAAGCCATGCGCGGTTATTATTGGTTCCTCTTCGGCGTGCTGGTGACCGTACTCCTAATACTGGTCGGCGGGTACGCCACGCTGCGCCTGGGCCTCCTCGATCCCAGGGCGGATGTGCCGGTTAATCGAATCGAGGTCCGCAT
>DATNED010000153.1:0-2394 GCA_035553115.1 Terriglobales bacterium
CCCCGGTTCAGCACCGCGAAAATATCTTTCAGCGTGCGGGTGCCGTTATAGGCATCGGCCAGCCGCCACTGCCGTCCGCCCACCAGCCAAACCCCGGTGGCATCCTCGAGCGGCTTCGTGAACGCCTCCGAGTCCGCCACCTTGCGGTCGGTCGTATGCAGCACGGTGCAGTGAGTGGCGCCGAAGGTCTTCGGGTCGGTGCAGTAATGGGTCAGCTCCGCCTCGGTCTGCGGCCGGGTGACGCTGGCGGTGGGGATCACCACGATCTTCGCCTTCGCTCCGCCCGCCATCTCGATCAGCCGGGGAATGTCGAGGTGGTAATCCATCCCTCCGCTGATGATCAGGTACCCCTTCTTCGGGCCGTGCGAGGGCGTCGGCCCCGCCGCCATGGCCGCGAGCGCCAACGCCAGCACGAGCAGCAGTGTTCGTCTCATGCCCCGAGCTTAGCACCAACATTCCCTGTGGATCACGCAACTCCTGCGGGGTAAAGCTCCAGGTTATGCGCGCTGTTCAGCAGCGCCATATGGGTGAACGCCTGCGGATAGTTCCCCAGCGCCATCCCGCTCGCCGGGTCAATCTCCTCGGAGAACAGCCCCACCGGGCTGGCGTACCGCAGCATGTGTTCGAACAGCCCCCGCGCTTCCTCCGCCCGGCCGAGCAGCGTCAGGCAATCCACCAGCCAGAACGTGCAGATGGAAAACGCCCCCTCCGGGCCGCCCACGCCATCGCTTTCGGTGTTCTCATACCGCGCCACCAGCGAGTCGCGCGTCAAGCGCTCGCGGATGCGGCGGATCGTCGCCTCCATCCGGGGCTCGTGCGGCGACGAGAACCGCAGCAGCGGCATCAGCAGCAGGCTGCTGTCGAGCACCGCGTTGTCGAACGTTTGCGTGTAGGCGTGCAGCTTCGGGTTGTATCCGCGCTGGTGCACCTGCGCCCGGATCTGCTCGCGCGCGCCCATCCACTCCGCCACCGCGCCCGGCAGATTGTGCCGCTGCGCCAGCTTGATGCCGCGGTCGAGCGCCACCCAGCACATCACCTTCGAGTAGGTGAACTGCTGCCGCCCGCCCCGCACCTCCCAGATGCTTTCGTCCGGCTCCTGCCAATGCGCGGCGGCGTATTCGACCAGCGGCCGCAATGAATTCCACATCGGCAGCTCGAGCCCTTGCCGCCACTTGGCGTAGGTATACACCGCATCCAGGACCTCGCCGTAGCTGTCGAGCTGCTGCTGCAGCGCGGCCCCGTTGCCGATCCGCACCGGGCGCGACTCCCGGTACCCGCGCAGGTGCCCCAGCTCGCGCTCGTCCAGGTTCGTCGTTCCGTCCACCCGGTAGCACGTCTGCAGCGGGGCTGCGGCGCAGCGCCGGCTCGGGGCATTGGGCCCCCGAGTCGGCGCGAGCAAAAGCGGGTGGCGCGGCGTAGCCGCGACGGGGCCCGCGCCAATAAGATGCTGGTCGCAAAGCCGCGCGATGAACTCCAGGAACCGCCCCGCCTCGTCGTGGTAGCCGAGCAGCGAGAGCCCATACAGGGCGAAGGTCGCATCCCGCGGCCAGCAGTAGCGGTAGTCCCAATTCCGCGCCCCGCCCAGGGCCTCGGGCAAGCTCGTGGTCGGAGAGGCGACGATGGCGCCGGTGGGAGCATAGATCAGCGCCTTCAGCGCCAGGGCGCTGCGCACCACCGCATCGCGGTAGGGTCCCTGGTACTGCGCCTGCGCCGACCATGCCTGCCACGCCGCCGTCGTTGCCGCCAGCGACCCGCGCACCTGCTCGAGCGAAAGCGCAGCCGGCGGCGTGCCCCAGCCGAACACGAACCATGCCGCCTCGCCCGAGCGCATCCGCAGCGTCGCGCCCCGGCCATCGCCGCGCGCCGCCAGCGGCACCGACGCCATCGCCCACAGCGGCACGCCGCCTTCGCCGCTCCATTGCACCGGCTTCTGCCCGTACTCGGGCTGCGGCGCGCATTCGAGTTCCACCGCCACCTCCGCGCTGGCCTCGACCAGCCGGCACAGTGCACCGTCGCCGAAGCCGGGCGCGGCCGCGCCGTCGAAGCGCGCCGGCATCCAGTCGGTCAGCCGCGCGCCGCGGAAGTCGGTGACCAGGACGTTGGTGCCGGGCAGGTAGCGCTGCTCGCCGATCTCGCCCGCCAGGGTCAGGCGGCACCGGCCCGCCCGCGTCGGGTCGAGTAGCGTCCCGAAGACCGAGCCCGAGTCGAAGCGCGGCGCGCACAGCCAGCCCACGCTTCCATCCCGTCCAATCAGGGCCGCGGTCAGCCCGTCGGCCACCAGCCCGTAGTCGCCGATCGCGAGCGCCCCGCCCGGTGCCGAGCTCATGGATCTAGTGTGAACCAGCCGCGCTTCGCCCCGGCCCGCGCCCCCGTTTTTGCAATTCCCCGCCGCCC
>DATNED010000154.1:0-3470 GCA_035553115.1 Terriglobales bacterium
TTGTCTCGCATTGCTCCTCCCATGACTACTGCTGCTGGATTGGACTCAATGCGACCGGAAAAGGTGGGAATGCGAGCGCGCCCTTGCCCCCCGCCGCGGTGCCGTTCTAGCACCAGCACGCCGCGCCGGATTTGGCAACGCCTCCGCCTCGGGCGAAAGGAGGCATTCTTGCTGGAACCCTCAGTTTCGCGAATAGGATTTCTTTTTTCACAAAGCCATTGACTTCCACCACAAGGACAGTTATCGTACATAGGTCCGTGTGCGATTCGGTGTTTGTCTGCGTCGAGAGTTTGCATGCGCAGGAATCGTCAGTTTTTCGCGGCTTGCGCGCCTCTGCTGGCGCTGGGCGTGGCGCTGCTGCCCGCACGCCCCCCCCCGCAGGCCGATCCCGGTTTCCCAATACTCTGCTTCGGTTAGCGCCACCTACCTTTACCGCTTCGGGAATGATGAGCCGTTTCAGCCGAGTAATGCGCAGACTGCCCATGGGCAATTCATCCCCGCCGCAGCGTTCCCGACTGCAGCTTACTGCGGACATTGCCATGCCGCAGCCTACAAGCAATGGCAGGATTCGCTGCACCGGAATGCATTTCGGGAGCCGTTTTACCAAAAGAACGTCAAGCTGCTGAACGACTCGAAGGGCATCGAGTATTCGCGCCACTGCGAAGGGTGCCACAACCCCATTGCGCTGTTCTCGGGCGCGCTCACTCCGCACTCCGAGCTGACGCGGTCGTTCGACGACGGCCTCACCTGCTCGGTCTGCCACTCGATCGTGAAGCTCCAGCCGATGCGCGGCAACGGCGCATACGTGCTGGCCGCGCCCGCGGTGATGACCGATGCTGCGGGCAAGCGCATTCCCAGCCTGGTGCCTGACGCGCAAATTCTCGCCCACCCCGATCGCCACGCGCACGCCGTGATGCAGCCGTTCTATCGCTCGGCTGAATATTGCGGCACCTGCCACAACTCGAACCTGCCGGTTTCGCTCACCGGCCACAAGTGGCTGAAGGGCTTCGGCACCTATGACGAATGGCAGGCTTCGTCGTACAGCCAGCGCTCGCCGCTGCCCTTCTACGAAAAGCCGCTGACCAGCTGTCAGAACTGCCACATGGCAGCCGAGCCGGCAGGACCCGGAGAGATGGCGGCGCACGCCGGCAGCATCGCATCGCACCGTTGGCTGGGCGGCAATACCGCCGTGCCCTTCTACTACGGGATGCGCGACCAGCTTCAGCGTACGAAGGACTTCCTCACCCAGCAGCGGCTGGCGATTGACCTGTTTGGCGTCGAAAGGCCGGGGCCGCGCAACCTGCGCAGAGCGCGCCTCTCGCTCTCCGGATCTCGACGCGCGATTCCACGGTTCGGGCTGGCGCGGAGGTCGTGATTCACGTTACGCTCGTCAATCACACGACGCGGGACGTGGTGGTCCCGGCGGTTTCGACGCCCGGTCAAGCGGAGACCCATTTTCAGATCTCTGTTCACGATGCCAAGGGTCGGCCGGCGCCTCCAACCGCTTATGCACGGAACGAGGCTCGGCGGCCGATTCCAGGAAGTTACGGCATTGTTCGAGTGAAGCCGGGCGAGAGCTATTCGGACGACATCGTGCTCACTAAGCTGTTTGACCTCACGCGAGGTGGCGATTTTACGGTCCAGGTGGCTGCGAACTGGCAAAGCGCTGCACCCGTCACCTCGAATTCGCTCTCTGTCAAGGTCAGGAACTAAGCGGAGACCCAACTTTTTTGGGCTCCGCAGCTATCGCAAGCGGCGCGTACCCCCTTTCAAACTACGGCAGCGCTGCGGTGAAATCCGTCTGGCCCTGGTCGGCGGTATTCGCGGCGGTGCGCAATACCGACGACATCCGCGGCATGCTTTACCAGGCGCATATGGATGCGAACGCGATCGAAGTCGAGCGAGCCATTCCATCGCAGCCTCGCTTGCGGTCAGCGACAACGCCGGCTCCGCGGTGGCGCGGCCGTGCTACACCCTGGGGCCGCACGCTACCGCCTGGGTGGATTTCGCTCCCCCGGCGGCAGAGCCCGAGCTGCCCCGCAGGTCGGGGCAAGATCGCAGGGCCAGGCCCGCGAAATTCGGAACGGCGGGCCCCTGCCGGGGAGCGACTGTCGGGAAGGGGCGAGACGGGGCGGTTGGCTAGGACGCAGGGAGGGCGCGATCCGCAGCGTGGCTCGATGCCACGTGAGGAATCGCGCCCGACCGAGGACAACGCCAGAAGTGGTCTCAAAAATGGGGTACCGGCCTTTCCCGACCGTCTCGCATGGGGCTTGGACACCAGGAAAAGCCCCACCGCGCAGGACCGGAGTGCCTGCCTGCGGCTTTTTTGAGACCACTTCCAAACGCCCCGTATCGCCCCGCCCCGCTACACGAAATCTGTGTACACGAACCCCTCGCGCGTGACCGTCTCGCCCGCAGACACGGCGATCGGGGCTGCGAACATCGGTCCCGCGGTGACCAAGGTATGGAACTCGCCGTTCTCGCCGCAGGGATCCACTCCGGCAGGCAGCTCGGCCAGCAGCGCGCCGTCCCAGCGCCGTCCGGAAAACCGTGGATCGAGCTGCTTCGAGTCCACGCAGGCCAGGTGCGCAACCATGCCGGCATCGAGCATCTCGGCGGCCAAGTCGCGGGTCGGTCGTTGCCAGAGCGGAAAAATTCCCTCCATTCCCGCCGCCGCCAACCGCTGCTCGCGATACTGGCGAATGTCCTCCAGGAACAAATCGCCGAACACCACATGGCGGATGCCGTCCGCCTTCATCTTCGCGCACGCCTCCGCCATTCGGGCCTCATAGACTTCATTGCTGCAGGGGTAGGGCAACGGAACCTGCAGGCATGGCAGCCCCAGGGCCGCCACCTGCCGCTCGAGCACGCTGCGCCGCACCCCGTGCATCGCCACCCGGTCAAAAGCTGCGTTCACGGTTGTCAATGCGCCGACGACCTCGGCCAGCCCCAGGCGCCGCGCTTCCACCAGCGCGTAGGCCGCGTCCTTGCCCGAGCTCCAGGAGACGAAGGCTTGGGGTGCCATTAAGCCGGCGCGGAAGCCGTGTCGGCGAGCAGCGTGACTTTGTCGCCGAGCACCTCGAAAAATCCGCCGCTGACCTCGAGCTGCGCCTCGGCCCCGCCGCCCTCAGGCTGGTAGCGCACCGCGCCCGCCCCCAGCAAACCCAGCGTGGGCGCATGCTCGGGAAGCGCGCGCATCGCGCCCGAGGCGGCGGGAATATCCACCCAGGCCACCGCCATCTCCAGCGTCTTGCGCTGCGGCGTCACCACGATCAGGGCGAGGCTGCTCACGCCTTGAACTCCTCGGCTTTCTTCAGCACGTCTTCGATCGTCCCCTGCATGTAGAAGGCCTGCTCGGGGATGTGGTCGAGCTCGCCTTCGACGATCTTCTTGAATCCGGCGATGGTGTCGGCGAGCTTGACGTACTTGCCTTCGAAGCCGGTGAACTGCTCGGCGACGAAGAAGGGCTG
>DATNED010000155.1:0-6506 GCA_035553115.1 Terriglobales bacterium
GCGACTCTCGGAAGGGGCGAGACGGGGTGGTTGGCTAGGACGCAGGTCGGGCGCGAACCGCAGCGTGGCTGGATGCCACGTGAGGATTCGCGCCCGACCGAGGACAACGCCAGACGCCCCGTATCGCCCCGCCCCGCTCCATCTCGCCTCTGAGCCTCTCCGCGTGCTACCTTGCTCGTAATGGTGCGCATTCAATTCGTACTAGCCTTCCTTGGGCTTTTGGCCAGCTCCGCGCTGGCCCAATCCCCCGCCGGAACCGTGGACTGGGCCACCGCCCTGCCGCCTCAGCAGCAGCAGGCGCAGCAGCAGACGCGCCAGGGCCCCAATCACATCTTCTTTGTGATCCCTTCCTACAACGTCGCCTACCAGAACCAGCCGCCGCTCAGCCCGCACGAAAAGTTCATGGAAGTGGTCCACGACACCTACGATCCCATCGGGTTGTCGGCCGGCGCGCTCGAAGTGCTGGTGCTCGAGCACAACAGCAAGGATGGCTACTGCGGCTACGGTAAGCACTGGGCCGGCTTCGGCAAGTGCTACGCCTCCGCCCTCGCCGACGGCAACATCTCCGGCTTCGTCGGCGACTATCTCTTGCCCGCCTGGTGGCACCAGGATCCGCGCTACTTCCGCCTCGGCCAGGGCTCGGTCTCCGCGCGCGTGCTCTACACCCTCACCCGCATCTTCGTCACCCGCAGCGACCGCACCGGCCAGCCCATCTTCGATTCCTCCCAGCTCTCGGGCACCGTCATCGCCGGCGCCGCCTCCAACCTCTATTACTCCAAATCCGACCGCGGCTTTGGCCTCACCGCCAGCCGCATTGGCATTGATCTGCTCGGCACCGAAATCTTCAACCTCGAAGCCGAATTCTGGCCCGACCTCAAACACCTGTTCTGAGCGCAGACGTCGGAGCCGCCTAGCCGCTCTGGAGCCCGCGCCAAATTCCGTCCAGACTATTGCCACCGGGCCAGTTCTTTGCGATCCTCCGGGCATGGGTGCGTTCGCAACCGCCGGGCGGGCGATTTTGGTGGCTGGATTGATGTTCGCGACCAGCCCATGGGCTGCTGTCGCCACCGGCCGCGGCGACCCCATCGGCGGGAACAAGCGCACGGAAATCCTCTTTCTTGGCACTGCGGGCGGGCCGCCGTTGCGCCTGGACCGATCAGAACCTTCCACCCTGCTCCTTGTGGACGGCCGGCCGTATCTGATCGACTGCGGCATCGGAACCATGCGTCGGATGCTCCGGGCCGGCATCAAATCCGAGCAGGTCAGGACGATTTTCTTCACCCACCTGCATGGCGACCACGTTTTTGGCCTCGCCGACGTGATGGCCAACGACTTCTTCAGGCAAAGCGTGGTCGGGCGGGCGGAGCCGATCAACATCTACGGGCCGCCTCAGACGAAGGAGCTCGTGGATGCGGCTTTTCATTTCATCTCCGTCGGGTTTCGGCCGTTCGAGAATCTCCAGCCTCCGCAACAAGGGAGCTACCTGAGTCCATTCGTGACCCACGAGTTCGATCGGGATGGGGTCATCTTCCAGGACGACAAAATCCGCGTCACCGCCGCGGAGAACTCGCATTACGCGCTGATGCCGCCGCAACGGCGCGCGCAGTTCCAGTCGTACTCCTATCGAATCGAGACGCCGCACGGCGTGATCGTGTTCACGGGCGACACCGGGCCGAGCGCGGCGGTGGAGCGGCTGGCGCGGGGCGCGGACGTGCTGGTGGCGGAAGCCAACAGCCGCGACCCGCAGGATGTCATCCAGGTTACTGCCGCCATGGCGGCGCGCAGTCATTGGTCCCCGGCGCAAGCCCAGGCGTTTCGGGCGCACTTCGAGGTCGAACACCTGGACACCCACGAGATTGGCCAGCTCGCCGCGAAGGCTCAGGTAAAAGCCGTGCTGCTCTACCACTATGTTCCGGTGAACCAGGCCGATCAGGCGGCCTACACCGCGGGCGTGCGGACCTCGTTTTCCGGCCCGGTCTTCGCGCCCAACGACCTGGACCGATATTGCCTGGGGATACGTGGACTGCTGCCCTGCCCCGACTGAGCGCGCGCGAATCCTCCCCGCGCGCCGTCAATGCATGCTATATTGAGAGTTGGACGCTGGAATAGCGCGGTCGCGTCTGGTGGTCATCCCGCCTTCGTTCCTCCCGTTTTTTTCTGCGTACAGTAAACGTTCGTAATGGGCAGTCTGGTCCTGGATCAGGTTCGCGCCGCCCAGGAAAGCACAGTTCTGCTCATGACCCAATTCTCCCAGCTGCCGTTGGCGGCCTCCCTTCAAGAACGCCTCGCTGCGGCCCATTTCGTGACCCCCACGCAGGTGCAGGCGGCCACCATCCCTCCCGCCCTCGAGGGCAAGGATGTGCTCGCGACCGCGCAGACCGGCACCGGCAAGACCCTCGCCTTTCTGCTCCCGGTGATGGAGCAATTGCTGCGCAATCCGCCGCAAGGCGTGCGCGCGCTCATTCTCACCCCGACCCGCGAGCTCGCGATGCAGATCGTCGCCCAGTACGAACAAGTGCGCGCCCGCGCCATGGCGCCGGCGGCGCTGCTGGTCGGCGGCCTCTCCGAGCGTCCGCAGATGGAAGCCCTGCGGCGCGGCGCCGCCCTGGTGGTCGCCACGCCCGGTCGCCTGGAAGACTTCCTCGAGCGCCGCATGATCAACCTCGGCAACGTCAAGGCGCTTGTGCTCGACGAAGCGGATCGCATGCTCGACATTGGTTTTCTGCCCGCCATCCGCCGCATCGTCTCCGTGCTGCCGAAGGATCGGCAGACGCTCTGCTATTCGGCCACCATGCCAGCCGAGGTCGCGAAGCTGGCGCGCGAATCCATGCGCAATCCGGTGCAGTTGGCCTGCGGCTCGGCCACGCGGCCGGTGGCGGCGGTCGAGTTGCGGGCATTCGAGGTCGCCGACGCCGAAAAGCTGCACCTCTTGCAGCACCTGCTGGGCAAGGAGACGGGCCGCTGCCTCATCTTCACCCGCACCAAGTACGGCACCGAGCGCCTCGCCAAGGCGCTGATGCGCAAAGGCTTCACCGCGACCATGATCCATGGCGGCCGTTCGCAGTCGCAGCGCAGCGCGGCTCTGGCCGGGTTCCAGCGCGGGCAGCACCAGGTGCTGGTCGCGACCGACGTCGCCGCGCGCGGCATCCACGTCCAGGACGTGGCGCACGTCTTCAACTACGATTTTCCCGAGACCAATGACGACTTCGTGCACCGCGCCGGACGCACCGGCCGCGCCGGCGCCGAGGGCATCTCCTCGAGCTTCGTCAGCGGCGCCCAAGTGCGGGATTTGCAGCGCCTCGAGCGCGAGCTCGGCATCAGCGTGAAACGGGTGAAGGCGCACGGATTGCCGGCGCCCCCGCCGGCGTCGCCGGAGCCCGAGCGCCAGCTCGCGGCGATCGCGCCCCTCCGGCCTCCCCTCAAGTCGCGTATCCGGGGGCAAAAGTCTCCCCATGGCCGGCCCCATCGGCACGCTGCCTACGTCGGCCGCTGACCGGTCCCCGCAAACCTCAAATGGCGCGAGGACGAGCCTTGGGCGCGGACTCGGCCCCGGGCGGTTCGCTGAACGGCTTCACAAGTATGCGCTCATAGCGCACCTCGAGGATTTCCAGCCGCTCCGTCGCCCCCGGCGCGCGCAGGACCACCGCGTCGCCGGGCCCGGACTTCATCAGCGCCCGCGCTAGCGGCGATTGCCAGCTGATATGGTTGCGCTCGAGATCAACCTCGTCAATGCCGACAATGCTCACTTTCTGCTCAGTTCCCGTCGCGTTCGCATAACGCACCGTGGCGCCGAAGAAGACCTGGGTTGCCGCGCGCCCGCTTCTCGGCGCTTCCGGGTCCACCACTTCGGCGGCTTCGATGCGTTTCGTCAGAAAGCGGATCCGCCGGTCAATCTCGCGCAGCCGCCGTTTGCCGTATTGATAGTCGGCGTTTTCGCTGCGATCGCCGTTGCTGGCCGCCCAGGTCACGACCGCCGTCACCGCCCGCCGTTCCCGGGTGAGCAGGAACCGCAGCTCGTCCTGGAGCCGTTGCAAGCCGCTCGGCGTTATGTAGTTCTTGACCCCGGCAAGATCGGCGTGCAGGGCCTCTTCCGTGGCCCGGGCCAGCTCATCGCCCTCGCCATCGGCATCGGATTCCTTCGTGAACGCCTTGCTCATTCCCTTGCATCAATTCAATCATGAATGCAGCCCACCAGCTGCTATCCTTGTGACCGCGGCGCGGTTCCGCAGTATTGAGAGCGGGAATGGGCCCGACCGGCGGCAAGGCCAATGCACTCGGAACACAACTGGCGCGGACGCGCGGCTCTTGAGGCCGTGAGCCAGGACGTGCGCTTCGCCCTCCGCACCCTGCGCCGCGACGCCGGCTTCACCACCGTGGCCGTGCTGATCCTCGCCCTCGCCATCGGCGCCAACGTGGCCGTCTTCAGCGTCGTGGACACCATGCTGCTGCGGCCCCTGCCGGCGCGCGACTCCTCGCGTCTGGTCTGGATCGCGCCGCCGCCGCAGAAGTGCGGCCTCTCCTGCGCCACCTACTCCGCCGACGCTTACGACGAGTTTGTGGCCCGCACCCGCTCCTATCAAGGCATCACCGGGTACGAGGCCTTCTCCAGTCCGGACAATCTGCGTCTCGGCGGCCGCGGCGAGCCGGTGCCCGCCACCGGGATCGCGGTCATCGGCAACTTCTTCCAGGTGCTGGGCGTGCAGCCGCTTCTCGGGCGCGTTTTCACCATGGCGGAGGCGCGGACCGGAGCGCACCCCGTCGCCCTGCTCGAATACGGCTACTGGAGGCGCCAGTTCGCCGCCGACCCCGCCGTCGTGGGCACTCAGGTGGACCTCAACGGCCAGCCGGTCACCGTGCTCGGCGTGCTGCCCGAGAGCTTCGACTTCGGCAGCATGTTTTCCCCCGGCGTGCGCACCGACGTGATCGTGCCCTTGAACCTTGACCAGGAACGCAACTACGGCAACATCGTGACCCTGATTGCCCGCCTGCGGCCGGGCGTGACCCTGGGGCAAGCCCAGGCCGAGGCCACAGCGGTCGCGCCCAGCCTCTGCTGGAGCGCCCGGGTTCCGCAGAGCTGTGGCGCCTACGCCGGGCCCGGCGCCGGCATGCAGCTGCGGACGCTGCAGGAGTACATCAGCGGCCGCCTGCGCCGCGCGCTCCTCGTCCTCTGGTGCGCGGTGGGCATGATCCTGCTCATTGCCTGCGTCAACCTCGCCAATCTCCTGCTGGCGCGCACCGCCGCCCGCGAAAAGGAATTTGCCCTTCGCGCCGCCCTCGGTGCCGGCCGCGTCCGCCTGCTGCGTCCGGTGCTCGCCGAGAGCCTGCTGCTGTCGGCCGCCGGCGCCCTCCTCGGCCTCGGCTTGGCCTGGGCGCTGGTGGCTTGGCTCGTGCGCCAGGGCGCGCTCGCCCTGCCGCTGCTCGCCAGCCTGCGCCTCGACGCCTCCGTCTTCGCCTGGACGCTGCTGCTGGCGATCCTCGCCGCCCTGCTCTTCGGCGCCGGGCCCGGCCTGCGCCTGGCGGGCCGGAGCCTCCAGCAGGCGCTCAAGGACTCCGGTCCGGGCGCCAGCGCCGGCCGCCGCCACGAAAGCTTGCGCGCCGGCCTGGTCGTCGCCGAGGTCGGCCTCGCCTGCGTCCTGCTGGTGGGCGCCGGGCTGCTGCTGCGCAGTTTTCTCCAGGTGCTCGATGTTGATCTCGGGTTCCAGCCCGGCCGCTCCGCCTCCATCAAGATGCTCTACGACGATTCCGCCCCCACCGATGCGGCGCGCGCCGCGCGGCGTGGCGTCATCTTCCGCGCCGCCATCGAGCGCGTGAGCGACCTGCCCGGAGTCGTGTCTGCTGGCATCGTGGATTACCTTCCGCTCGGCGCCAATCGCGCCTGGGGCGCGCTGACGCCTCCCGGAGTGACCTATTCCAAGGATCGGCATCCGCCCTCGCCCCTGGTGTACGTGTGCACGCCCGGCTACATTCCGGCCATGGGCATGCGCCTGCATGGCCGCGACTTTGCCTGGAGCGACGGCCCCGACCACCCCACCGTCATCATTCTCAACGCCGACGCCGCGCGCTTCTACTGGCCCGGCCAGGATGCGGTGGGCAAAGTCCTGATGAACGGCGGCAACAAGCTGACCGTGATCGGCGTCGTGGACGACGTCCACGTGTCCAATGTCGAGCACGAAAACGCCTGGCAGGTCTACTACGCCGCCACCCAGCGCAGCCCCAATGCGGCCGAGTTGGTCGTCCGCAGCCGCACCGCGGCGGCGGCGCTGGGCCCGGACGTGTTGCGCGCGCTGCGCGCGCTCAACCCCGCCCAGCCGGTCGAGGCGCTCACCCCCCTGGGCTCGATCGTCGCCCGCGCCGAATCGCCCCGCCGTTTCTTCATGCTGTTGGTGGCGACCTTCGCCGGCATGGGAATCTTCCTGGCGGCGCTGGGCGTCTACGGCATCATCGCCTACGGCGTGGCCCGCCGCACCCAGGAGATCGGCATCCGCATGGCGCTGGGTGCGAGCCGC